>DASXOF010000126.1:0-14280 GCA_036494495.1 Solirubrobacterales bacterium
TGGTAGCGCTGGACCTGGGACGCCATGCAGCTGCAGTCGGGGTCGTCCTCGCCACGCCCGCACGGGCACGGGTTGGAGGCGGCGACCAACATGAACCGACAGGGCAGCCGTCGCCTGCCCGACGCCCGCACGATCACCACCTCGCCATCCTCGAGCGGCGCTCGCAGACCCTCCAACACCTCGCGGCGGAACTCGCACAGCTCGTCCAAGAACAAGACTCCGCGATGCGCCAAGGTCGCCTCGCCCGGTCGCGGCGGCGTCCCGCCGCCGATCAGCCCGGCGGCGCTGATCGTGTGGTGCGGGGCGCGGAATGGGCGCCCTGCCGGCAGCCCGGCGCCGAGCCGTCCGGTGGCGCTGAAGATCCGCGCCACCTCGAGCTCCTCGGCGTCGGCCAGCGGCGGCAGGATCGAGGGCAGCCGACTCGCCGCCAGCGACTTCCCCGCCCCGGGCGGCCCGACCATGAGCAGGCTGTGGCCTCCCGCCGCGGCGACCTCGAGCGCGTGGCGCAGGTGCGGCTGACCGCGCAGGTCGGCCAGGTCGGGTCCGCCGTTCCGTGACTCGTTCCGCAGCTCCAGCGGCGCTGGCGGGTCGGGCCGCCAGTCGCCGGCGGCCAGCGCCGGCAGATCCGCCACCCTGGCCAGCGGCAGCACCGCGACCCCGCTCGCCAGCGCCGCCTCGGCGCCGTTCTCGGTCGGGACGACGATCGCCTCCGCCCCGTCCTCGCGGGCCGCCTCGGCGATCGCCAGGGCGCCGTGGATCGGCCGCGTCGCCCCGTCCAGGGCGAGCTCGCCGGCCAGCGCCGCCCCGTCGAGGCCCTCGCCCGGCAGCTGGCCCGAGGCCCGCAGGAGCGCCGCGGCGATCGCCAGGTCCATCCCCGGCCCGACCTTGCGCAGGCTCGCCGGCGCCAGGTTGACGACGATCCGCTGCAGCGGGAACTCGAAGCCGCAGTTGACGAGCGCCGCCCGCACCCGCTCGCGCGCCTCGCGCACCGCGGCGTCCGGCAGGCCGACGATCGCGAAGGCCGGCAGGCCGCGGTGGACGTCTACCTCGACCCGGACCGGGCGGGCGACGACGCCGTCGAGGGTGAAGGTTCGGGCGGTGGCGAGCACGGCCACGAAGCTACGGAGCAAATCCATACATGTGGGTGTCTTATGTGCCAACTTCGGCCACAGGGTGGGGAGAAAGTCCTACGTCCCGCGACTTGGACCTCCTGATGACCCACCAGCGCCTCAGCACCGGCCGCCGCGCCGAGCAGCTCGTCGCCGAGCGCATCGCGTCCGCCGGCTGGCGAATCGTCGCCCGCAACGCCCGCAGCCGCCAAGGCGAGCTCGACATCGTCGCCCTCGACGGCCGCGCCCTCGTCTTCCTCGAGGTGAAGGCCGGCCGGGCCGGCGCCGCCTACGGCCCCGAGCGCCCGGTGCACTCGATCGGCCCCCGCAAGCAGCTGCAGGTCCGCCGCCTCGCCGCCGCCTTCATGGCCGCCAACCGGGACCTCCCCCGCTACGACCGGATCCGCTTCGACGCCGTCGGCGTCACCTTCGACCGCGGCGGCCGCGTGGTCGACCTCGAGCACATCCGCGGCGCCTTCTGACGCGCGCATCCCGGACGCCGAGAGGCGCCGGTCAGATGAACCCGAGCTGCGAGTACGCCACGCTCTGGAACGACTTGCGGTGCAGCGGCGAGATGCCGATCTCCTCGATCGCCGCCCGGTGCTCGGGCGTCGAGTAGCCGACGTGCTCCTCGAAGCCCCAGCCCGGGTGCTTCAGGGCCGCCTCGCGCATGTAGCGGTCGCGGGTCACCTTGGCGATCACCGAGGCGGCGGCGATCGCGGCGCTGGTGGCGTCGCCGCCGATCACGCGCCGGTGCGGGACCCGGCAGCGAGGCAGCGAGAAGCCGTCGACCAGGGCCATCGTCCCCTCCCCCAGCTGCAGCCGTTCGAGCGCCACGCCGAGCGCTTCCATGTTGGTCACGTGCAGGCCCCGGCGGTCGATCCCGGCCGCCGAGCGGACCACGACGCTGACCCGCTCGGCCGCCCGCAGCACGCTCGGGAAGATCTCCAGCCGCCGCTCCTCGGTCATCTGCTTGGAGTCGTGGAGCCCGCTCAGCGCCCGTCGGTCGGACATCGAGAGCGTCTCGTAGTCGATCAGCACCGCGGCGGCGACCAGCGGCCCGGCCAGGCAGCCCCGCCCGGCCTCGTCGGTGCCGGCCACGAAGCGGCTGCCGAGGCCGCGGTCGAAGGCGAAGAGCCGGCGGCTGCGGGCCAGCCGGCGGCGATGGGTGCGCGGCTGCTCGCGCCGCTGCGAGGAACGCGGCTCGACCTCGCCCGGCTGCGCCTCGCCAGGCGTCACCGCTGGCTCAGAGGGTGCCGATGCGGTCGGGAGGCCAGTAGGTGGCGAAGGCCTCGCCGATGATCCATTCCTTGGGGACGGGGCCCCAGAAGCGGCTGTCGTCGCTCGCTCCACGGTTGTCGCCCATCATGAAGTACATCCCGGGTGGAATCGTGATCGTCTTCGGCAAATTGCAGGCTCCGGCTGAGCCGCAGGGGATGATGTAGGGCTCATCGGTCTTCTCGACGCCGTTGACGACCGGGTGGCCGTTCTTGACCGAGAGCTTGTCCCCCGGCCCGGCGACGATCCGCTTGATGAAGTTCTGGCTCGACTCGGCCTTGGTCGGCTGCGGGCAGGACTCGTCGGGCGGGTGCGGGACGCCGCATTCGGTGCCGTTGTCGGCGCCGGCGGGCGGGTGGAAGACGACGATGTCGCCGATGTGCGGGTCGTGGATGTCGTAGATGAAGCGGTTGACCAGGACCCGCTGGCCGACGTCGAGCGTCGGCTCCATCGATTCGGAGGGGATCTGGTAGGGCTTGACGACCCAGGCCTGGATCGCGAGCGCCAGGCCGAGGGCGAGCGCGACGATCACGGCCAACTCGATCAGGCCGCCCAATTTGCCCTTCGGCTTCGGGATCCCGAGCTTCAGTCTTTCGAGTCCTCGTCGGAGTCGCCGGACGCTTCCGGCTCCTCGTCCTCGGCATCCTCGGGCGCTTCGGTGCTTTCCTCGGTCTCCCCGGCCGCGGGCGCCTCGGCGTCCGTCTCAGCCGCTGACTCAGCCTCTGCCGACGCCTCCGGCGCGGTCTCCTCGGCCTGCTCCGCGTCCTCCGCGGGCGCTTCGGTCGCCACCGTCGGCTCGTCGCTCTCCCCCTGGGCGCCGCCGTCTTCCCCCTCGGCCTCGAGCGGTGCCGCTACCGCCTCGGCCTCCTCCCGGGTGACGCCCTCGGCGTCGGTCGCCTCCACCTGCTCGGGGGCCGCGGAGACCATGTCCTCATCGATCCCCCAGCGGCGCTCGGCGACGCGCGCCGCCTTGCCGACGCGGCCGCGCAGGTAGTAGAGCTTGGCCCGTCGCACGTCTCCGCGCGCCGCGACCTCAAGTTTCTCGATCTTCGGCGAGTGCAGCGGGAAGGTCCGCTCGACGCCGACTCCGAAGGACTGCTTGCGGACCGTGAAGGTCTCGCGCGCGCCCGAGCCCTGGCGCCGCAGCACCACGCCCTCGAAGACCTGGGTCCGCTTGCGCGAGCCCTCGATCACCTGGAAGTGGACGCGGACGCGGTCGCCCGGCGCGAATTTCGGCAGGCCCTTCTTGAGCTGGTCGCGCTCGATGCTGTCGATTACTGAGCTCATCGGAAAAGTTCTGTGCGAGAAAAAACCGCCGGACCCGGGACGCCTGGGAACCGTGCGGTGGCGGAATGGTAGAGCAAGCGCGGGCTCGACAGGGGTCCGCCCCGCGGCCGCAAGGTGCGTGCCTAGCGCTGGTCCTGCTCTTCGTGCTCGCGGGCGCGGATCCGGCTCTGCTCCAGCCGCCACTCGCGGACCTTGCCGTGGTCGCCGGAGAGCAGCACCTCGGGCACCGTCCAGCCGCGGTACTCGGGCGGGCGGGTGAAGTGCGGGTACTCGGGCATTCCCTCCAGAACCTCGCTGTAGGACTCCTCCGCGGCCGAGTCCTCGTGGCCGAGGGCGCCGGGGAGCTTGCGCATCAGGACGTCGGCGACGACCATCGCCGGCAGCTCGCCACCGGCGAGCACGTAGCGGCCGATCGAGACCTCGTCGTCGGCGAGGTGCTGGTGGACGCGGTCGTCGAAACCCTCGTAGCGGCCGCAGAGGAGGGCGACGTGGGGCTCGGCGACGAGCTCGTCGGCGAGCGGGTCGTCGAGCAGGCGGCCGGTCGGAGAGAGCAGGACGATGCGCGGCCGCAGGCCCTCGCCGTAGGCGGCGGCGAGCGCCGCGTCGACGACGTCGACCCGCAGGACCATGCCGGCGCCGCCGCCGTAGGGCGAGTCGTCGACCTGGCCGGCTTTCAGCGGCGTCGTCCGGCGGTAGTCGATGAAACGCAGCTCGTTGCCTTCGGCGACCGCGTTTGTGACCGAGCGCTGGGTCCCGAACCACTCGAAGGCCTCGGGAAAGAGGGTGAAGATGTCGAGCTTCAACAGGCGCCGCCCCGTCGCCGGCTCCGCCGGGCGGCCACGTCAGTCGAGGATGTCGACGATGACGCGGCGGTCGATCCGCACCGCGGCGGCCTTGGCGATCGTCCGGATCGCGTTGGCGACGCGACCGCCCTTGCCGATCACGCGGCCGAGGTCGCCGTCGGCAACGCTGATCTCGTAGACGAGGTCGCCGTCCTCTTCGAGCTCCTCGATCTCGACCTCGCCGGGCTCCTCGACCAGCGCCTTGACGAGGAACTCGAGCAGCTCGGTGATCGAGCGGTCGTCGTCGTCGGCGTCGGCCATCGGCGCCTAACTGCCGTGAGCGGCGATGCCCTTGGTGCGCAGCAGCCCGGCGACCGTCTCCGACGGCTGGGCGCCGTGCTCCAGCCAGTGGCGGGCGCGCTCCTCGTCGAGCACGATCGTCGAGGGCTCGGTCTGCGGGTTGTACTGGCCGATCGTCTCGATCGTCCGCCCGTCGCGGGGCGAGCGTTTGTCGGCGACGACGATCCGCCAGATCGGGTTCTTCTTCGAACCGACCCTTCTGAGTCTTATCCGGACAGCCATGAGCCGCAGCAGATTACAGGATCGCGCGGGTCGCGCATCGCGCTGGCCGCAAACGGCTCAGCGCCGGCGGATCTTCGGCTTCGGCATCGCGCCCTGCTGCATCGCCATCATCTGCTCGGGGCTCGGCATCTTGCCGTTCGCCATCGAGCGCATCAGCACCCGCATCTGGTCGAACTGCTTGACCAGGGCGTTCACCTGCTGCACTTTGGTGCCGGAGCCGTTGGCGATCCGTTTGCGCCGGGAGCCCTTGATGATGTGCGGGTCGGCGCGCTCGGCCGGGGTCATCGAGAGGATGATCGCCTCGGTGCGGTCGAGCTCGCGCTCGTCGATGTTGGCGTTCTTCAGCTGTTTCATCGCCCCCATCCCCGGCAGCATCCCGAGGATGCCGCTGAGCGGGCCCATTTTGCGGACCTGTTTCATCTGCGTGAGGAAGTCCTCGAGCGTGAACTGGTCCTTTTTCAGTTTCTCCTGCAGGTCTTCGGCGGCCTTCTCGTCGACCTGCGATTCGGCTTTCTCGATCAGCGAGAGGACGTCGCCCATGCCGAGGATCCGCTGCGCCATCCGGTCCGGGTGGAAGCGGTCGAAATCCTCGATTTTCTCGCCGGTCGAGGCGAAGAGGATCGGCTTGCCGGTCACCGCTTTGACCGAGAGCGCGGCGCCGCCGCGGGCGTCGCCGTCGAGCTTGGTCATCACCACGCCGTCGAACTCGGCCGCCTCGGCGAAGGACTCGGCGACCCCGACCGCGTCCTGGCCGGTCATCGCGTCGACCACCAGCAGCACGTCGTCTGGGTCGGTCTTCTTGCGGATCCTGGCCAGCTCGGCCATCAGCTCCTGGTCGATGTGGAGGCGGCCGGCGGTGTCGATGATCAGCACGTCGCGGCGCTCTTCGCGGGCGCGGTCGAGGGCCCAGGTGGCGATGTCGAC
The DNA here is from genome assembly GCA_036494495.1 of Solirubrobacterales bacterium. GTDB lineage: Bacteria > Actinomycetota > Thermoleophilia > Solirubrobacterales > 70-9 > VAYN01. The sequence goes on from DASXOF010000126.1 coordinate 5,963, forward strand.
CGGGTCGGCTTCGGTTCCCTGCTCGTAGACGTGGGCGCCGGCGCGACCGCCCATCGTCACCAGCTGCTCGACCGCGGCCGGCCGGTAGACGTCGCAGGCGGCAAGGGCGACGTCCTTGTTCTGCTTGCGGAAGTACTGGGCGAGCTTGGCGCAGGCGGTCGTCTTGCCCGAGCCCTGCAGCCCCGACATCAGGATCACGGTGGGGCCGCTGGTGGCCATCGCCAGCTCCTCGCCGGTGCCGCCCATCAGCTCGGCCAGCTCCTCGTTGACGATCTTCACCACCTGCTGGCCGGGGTCGAGGCTCTGCAGCACGTCGGCGCCGAGGCAGCGCTCTTTCAGCGTCCGCGTGAACGATTTGACGACTTTGAAGTTGACGTCCGCCTCGAGCAGGGCGAGGCGGATCTCGCGCATCGCCGCGTCGACGTCGGACTCGCTCAATTTGCCGCGCGAGCGGACCTCGGAGAGGGTCGACTGCAGACGGTCGGAGAGCTGATCGAACATCGATGCAGCCTAGCGTCCGCCCTTGGTCAACCTGCGGTTGACAAGCGGCGGACGCTACTCGGCGAGCAGGGCCCGGGCGTAGTCGTCGGGGTCGAAGGGGCGCAGGTCCTCGAGCGTCTCGCCGACCCCGATCAGCTTCACGGGAATGCCCAGGTCGGCGGCTATCGCCAGCGCGATCCCGCCTTTGGCGGTGCCGTCGAGCTTGGTCAGGACGACGCCGTCGACCTCTGCAGCTTCGGAGAAGATCTTCGCCTGGCGGAGGCCGTTCTGGCCGGTGGTGGCGTCGATCGAGATCAGCGTCTCGTGCGGGGCGTCGGGGATCTGCTTGCTGATCACCCGCCGCACCTTGCTGAGCTCCTCCATCAGGTCGGACTGGGTGTGGAGGCGGCCGGCGGTGTCGACGATGACGACGTCGGCGCCGCGGGCGCGGGCGGCGTTGATCGCGTCGTAGGCGACCGAGCCGGGGTCCGCCCCGGCCTGGCCGCGGACCAGTTCGGCGCCGGCCCGCTCGGCCCAGGTCTCGAGCTGCTCGGCGGCGGCGGCGCGGTAGGTGTCGGCGGCGGCGAGGACGACCGAGAGCCCGAACTCCTTGCTCAGGTGCCAGGCGATCTTGCCGATCGTCGTCGTCTTGCCGGTGCCGTTGACGCCGACCATCATCAGCACCGCCGGCTCGGCGGCGAGGTCGATCGGCGCCCGGGCGGTGCCGGCGACCTCGGCGAGGATCTCGATCAGGCGATCGCGGACGGCGACGCCGTCGGCCGGCACCGCCCCCGACTCGACCTCGTGCTCGAGCCGCTCGACCACCGCGGCGGTGGTCGGGGCGCCGACGTCGGCGAGAATCAGCGCCTCCTCGAGCAGCTCCCAGGTCTCGTCGTCGATGCGGTCGAAGAGGCTGGCCGAGATCTCCTCGGTCAGCGCTTTGCGGCTCGCCGAGAGGCTCTCGCGCAGGCGGCGGAAGACGCCGCGCCGGCGCTCCGGCTCTTCCTCCGCGGGCGCGGAAGCGACCGGGGCGCGATCGCCGAGGTCGAGCATCTCCTGCCAGGTGGTCGCCATCGGTCGCGGAGGGTATCTGGGCGCGCCCGGCCGGGCGCGCCACGGTTGGGGGAACGCCGGGGAGTTCCCCGATGACGGGCGGCCGCAGCGGGGGCAGGATCGCCTTGCGCTCGCGCAACGGCGCGGGCGCCGCGAAACCGTTCCCCGAAAGGAGACCCGATGAACCCGCGTGTGCTCGTCCCCCTGCTGTCCCTGCTCGCCTGCCTCGCCCTGGCAGCTCCCTGTCTGGCCCTCGGCGCCCAGAGCGCGTCAGCCGCCGGCGTGACCGGCAACTGGACCGGCGAAACCAGCCAGGGCCTGAAGCTGCTCGAAGAGCCCTACACGACGACGATCGGCTTCAGCGTCCTCCGCGGCCGGATCGTCGACGTCGTCGCCGAAGTGCGGATGGAATGCGGCGAATACGAAATCGACGACGCCGTCGTCCGCGAGTCCTATGAGCCGGGTCGCGGGCCTAAGGTCGCCGGCGGCTTCACCTTCTCGGTCGAAGGCGTGACGGTCCACGGGCACCTCGGGCGGGCGACCGGGTCCGGGACGGTTTCGGCCCGCGAGGGCAATTGCAGCGGCACCGGCGACTGGAGGGTGAGGAGAGTGCGGGGCGCTTAGCGGGACTCGCGCCGCGCGGGGCGCTTTTGTTCGATCAGGTCGAACAAAGGCGCCCCAGCCACCGGCTCAGGCGACGGCCGAGAGGCGGCCGCCGCCCTCGTCTTCGTCCGCCCCATCGTCGCCGGCGTCCTCGGCCGCTTCGCGCGGCAGGCGGCGGGAGACGACCTTGGTGACGCCGTCGCCGCCCATGCTGACGCCGTAGAGCACGTCGGCGGCGTCCATCGTCCGTTTCTGGTGGGTGACGATGACGAACTGGGCGCGGTCCGAGAAGCGCCGGATCAGCTGCAGGAAGCGGTCGATGTTGGCGTCGTCGAGGGCGGCCTCGACCTCATCCAGGATGTAGAAGGGGCACGGCCGGGCGAGGAAGACGGCGAAGACGAAGGCCAGCGCGACAAGGGACTTCTCACCGCCCGAGAGCAGCGAGAGCTTGCGGGTCGACTTGCCGGCGGGGGTGACCTCGATCTCGACCCCGAGCTCGTCGCGGCGCTCCTCCTCCCCCTCCTCCTCGGGCTCCGGCTCGCTCTCCTCGCCGGGCACCTCCGACTCGGCCGCCGGCGACACCTCCTCGCGCACCGGCCGCAGGCTGACCCGCCGCAGCCGCCCGCGCCCGCCCGGGAAGAGGTGGGCGACCATCTCCTCGAAGTTCTGCGCGGTCGCCTCGAAGGTCTCCTCGAAGGCGCGCTCGATCTCCTCGTCGATGTCGCGGATCAGCGACTCCAGCTCGCGCATCGCCCGCTCGGTGTCCTCGCGCTGGGCCTGCAGCGTCTCGACGTGCTCGCGCGCCTCCTCGTACTCGCGCTCGGCCAGCGGGTTGACCGGGCCGATCTGGGCGCGGCGGCGGTCGAGCCGTTCCAGCCGGCGATCGATCTCGGCCCGCTCCTCCTCGCTCAGCGCCGCCTCGGCGGGCGGGATCTCCCCGCCCAGCTTCTCGGCGATCGCCGCCAGCTCCTTCGCCGCCTCGGCCTGGCGGTCGCCGAGGTGCGCGGCCTCGACCTCGGCTTTGGTCAGCTCGTCGGAGGTGGCGCTCATCTGCGCCTGCAGCTCGAACTCCTGCGCCGAGCAGGCCTTCAGCTCCTCGGCGATCTCGTCGCCTTCGTCGGGGCCGCCGACGACCCGCTGCTCGGTCCGCTCGACCCGGGCCCGGATCGCCGCCCCGACGCCCTCGACCGCGGCGAGCGCCGAGCGCACGTCGTCGAGCAGCGCCTCGCCCGCCTCGAGGCGCGCCCGCAGCGCTTCGCGGTGGCGCTCGCCGAGCAGCCCCTCGGCCCGCCGCGCGTGCCGGCCCATCCGCTCGGCACCGTCGCGCACTTGGGCCAGCGCCGCCTCGCGCGCCGCCTCGCTCTGCTCGTCGGAGCCGGCGACCTCGAAGCCCTCGCTCGCCGCCCGCAGGCCGTCGCGGATCGCGCCCAGCTCCTCGCCCAGCTTGCGCGCCCGCTCGGCCGGGGCGCTGCCGGGGCCGACGTCGAGGGTCAGCGGTCCGAGCTCGGACCGCAGCCGCTCGAGCCAGGCATCGACCTCCACCTCGCGGCTCTTGAGCGAGGCAGCTTTCACCGCCACGCGCTCCTGCTCGCCGCGCAGCTTGGTCAGCATCCCCCAGGCCTGGGTGCGCTCGCGGTCGCGGGCGGCGAAGCGCTCCTCGGCCTCGCGCCGACGCCCGCTGACCTCATGCAGCTTCGTCTCGATCTCGGCCCGCCGCGCCCGCGCCGCCTTCGCCAGCTTCGCCGCCGCCGCCGCTCGGTCGGCGCCGAAACGCAGCTCCTCGGCGACGATCTGCGCCCGCAGGCCCAGTTCCTCGCGCTCGATCCGCGCCCCCAGCTCGGCCGCCTGCGCCTGGCGCTTCAGCGGCCGCAGCCGCGCCCGCGCCTCGCGCTCGAGGTCGAGGGCGCGGTCGAGATTGTCGGCAGCGGAGCGCAGTTTGAGCTCGGCCCGGCGGCGGCGCTTGCGGTGCTTGCCGAGCCCCGCCGCCTCCTCGACCAGGAGCCGGCGCTCGCGCGGCTTGGAGAGCACGATCGACTCCACCCGGCCCTGGCTGATCACCGAGTGCATCTCGCGGCCGAGGTTGGTGTCGGAGAGGACGTCGGTGACGTCGGCGAGCCGGCAGCGGGCGCCGTTCAGGCGGTAGCCGCCGTCACCGGCACGGTCGAGCCGGCGCTCGATCGCGACTTCGGAGAACTCGGTCGCGGCGCGGCCGTCGGAGTTGTCGATCACGACCTCGACCTGGGCCTCGCGGCGCTGACCGGTGCCGCTGCCGCCGGCTGAGATCACATCCTGCATCGAGGCGCCGCGGATCGCGCCCGGGCTCTGCTCGCCGAGCGCCCAGAGCACGGCGTCGGTGATGTTGCTCTTGCCCGAGCCGTTGGGGCCGACGATCACGCTCACGCCCGGCGAGAACTCGAGCTGGGTGCGCTCGGGGAACGACTTGAACCCCTTCATCGATATCGACCTCAGGTACATCCGAAAAGCTTCCCGCCTTGCTCGGACGCAAACGGCGGCCCATTAACCGCCAAATTGCGCCAATGCCTGCTCCGCCGCGAGCTGCTCGGCGGCCTTCTTGCTGCGGCCCTCGCCGCTCCCCACACGCTCGGAGTCGACGATCGCCACCACCTCGAACGTGCGCCGGTGGGGTGGCCCCGTGGCCGCAACCACCTCGTAGCTTACGCGGGCGCCGCGCCGCGCCAAGAGCTCCTGCAGCGCCGATTTGAAGTCGATCCGGGTCTCCGAGGCGTGCTCGATCCGCGGCTCGAAGGCGGCGGCTACCGCCTCCGCGGTGGGCTCGAAGCCGAAGGCCAGGTAGCAGGCGCCGATCAGCGCCTCGGTCGCCTCCGGCAGCGGCCGCTCGCCGTCGAGCAGGACCTCGGCCGGGATCGCCGCGGTGACGCCGCCGGGCTCGTTGCCGCGCAGCATCTCCGGCACCCCCAGCTCGCGACCGACCGCGGCGCAGGAGACGCCGCTGACCGCCTGGTTGTGGATCTTGGTCAGGCCGCCGGCGGCGATCGCCGGGTAGCGGTCGAGCAGCTCGGTGGCGACCGAGAGGCCGAGCACGCTGTCGCCGAGGAAGGCGAGGCGCTCGTAGGAGTCGACCCGACGCTCGGTCCAGGAGGAATGGGTGAGCGCCTGCCGGCGCAGGTCCTCGGGGAGGTCGTCGACCAGCGCCGCCAGGGCCGCGATCGGCGAGTCGGGCGCGGTGGCCAAGGCCTAGGCCGGCGCGTGCTCCAGCACGAAGCCCACCGCGTCGCCGACGGTGCTGATGTGGGTCGCCTGCTCCTCGGAGACGACCACCCCGTAGCGGTCCTCGAGCTCCATCACCAGCTCGTAGAGGTCGAGCGAGTCGGCGTCGAGGTCCTCGCGGAAGCGGGTCGTCTCGGAGATCCGGCCGGCGTCGACTTCGAGCTCCTCGGCGAGGTGCTCGCGGACCAGGGTGAGGACTTCGTCGTGGGTCATCGCGCCCTAACTATGACGGCTCGGCGGGCGAGGCTCCGGCGGGCGGGGCTGGATCCTCGGCGCCGGCGCCGGCCAGAGCGCTGCGGTTGGCGCCGCCCTCGCGCAGCAGCGCCGCCGTCCGGCCGACCGCGTCGACCTCGGCGCAGCGGGCGGCGAGCCGGACCGCGTTGGCGATCCCCTCCGCCCCGGCCGAGCCGTGGCCGACGACCGCGATCCCCCGTAGGCCGAGCAGGATCGCGCCGCCGGTGGTGTCGGGATGGAGGTCGCGCCGCAGCCCGCCCAAGGCCGGTTTCATCAGCAGGCCGCCGGCGGCGGCGAGGGGGTTGGAGCGGGCGGCGTCGCGGATCGCGCCGGCGATCGCCCGGGCCGAGCCCTCCATCACCTTCAGGGTGACGTTGCCGGTGAAGCCGTCGGTGACGACGACGTCGACGGTCGCGGCCGTGAGATCGCCGCCCTCGATGTTGCCGGCGAACTCGATCCCCGGCGCCTCGCTCAGCAGCCGGTTCGCCTCGACCACCTCCTCGCGCCCCTTGCCCGACTCCTCGCCCACCGTCAGCAGCCCCACCTTCGGCTTCGCGACCCCGAGCACGGCGGCGCTGAAGGCAGCGCCGAGGAAGCCGAACTGGACCAGGTGCTGGGCGCGGACGTTGACGTTGGCGCCGACGTCGAGGAAGAGGACGGTTTTGTTCGGGGCAGGCAGCTGGACCGCGAGGGCCGGGCGCTGTACGCCCTGCAGGCGGCGCAGGCCGAAGGTGGCGGCGGCCATCGTCGCGCCGGTCGAGCCGGGGCTGACCATTGCGGCGGAGCGACCGGCGGCGACATCGGCGGCGGCCTGCACAACCGAGGCCTCCTTCTTGGCGCGGACGGCGTTGACCGGGTCCTCCTCGTTGGAGATCCACTCGGTCGTGTCGAGCACCTCGATCCCCTCGACGCCGTCGAGCCCGAGCGCCCGCCTCGGGCCGAAGACGCGGACCCCGATCTGCGGATCCTCGGCGGCGCGCCGCGCCCCTTCGGCGAGTACGTCGAATCCCTGCTCGGCGCCGTAGCCGTCGAGCGCGACCGTCACCGCACGGGTTGCCGGCACGGCTATTCGGAGCTGGCGGGGGTCGTCGGGTCGACGACTTTGTGCGAGATCACCTCGCGCCCGGCGTAGGTGCCGCAGGTCGGGCAGACCCGGTGCGGCAGCCGCGGGCTGTGGCAGCGCGGGCAGCTGTTGAGGCGCGCCTTCGGCGCCTTGTGCTGCGCGCGTCGCTTGTCGCGGCGGGCGGAGGAGGTTCGCTTCTTCGGAACGGCCATGGCGCGGGATGGTAGCTGACGATCCGACCAAGGAGCGTAGGAGGTCACCGGCACCCTCCCTGAAAACGCTCCGCCTTCGGCTCCGCTGGAGCGTTTTCAGGGAGGGCGCCGGCGCCCTCTAGTACTTCGCAGCGATGACCGCCAGATCGTCGGCGCGCCAGGCCACCTCGCCTCCGCACCAGCTTGCGAGGTCGTCTGCTTGCTCCGGAAAGTCGTAGCCCTCATCCATGGGCGTCACTTGTTTGTCGGCTTTGACCACGTCGCCGATGACCAGGGCGCGGGAGTGGTCGCGGACGCGGCGGAAGAGTTCCTGCTTTTGGTCGGCGCGGAGGTGGTGGATCGAGAGGACGCCGATGACGAGGTCCCAGGGGCCGTCGGGGAGCGGGTCCTCCATGCGGGCGAGCTGGACTTCGTCGTAGTCCTCGCGGGCGCGGAAGACCATGTCGGGGCTCGAGTCGAGGCCGATCACCCAAGCGTCCGGATAGGCCTCGATCAGCCGCCGCGTCGTCTCCCCCGTCCCCATTCCCAGCTCGAGCACGCGCTCGGGGGCGAAGGGGATCGCGGCGATCGCGGCGTCCTGCAGCTCCTCGTAGCGCGGCACCTCGGCCCGGATCAGGTCCAGGTAACTGTCTGGTTTCCAGTCGAATTGAGCCATCTCGTAGTCTCGGCAGTATGGCTGCTGAGCCGCAAACCATCATCGACCTGACCCGACTCGGCCTGCGCTCTGGCGAAGGCAAACGGCTGGAGCTGCCGGTCGAGCTGGAGCCGTTCGAGCTGGGCGGCCAGACCTATCTTGCCGAGCCGCAGGCGCCGCCGGTGCGGCTCGAGGTCTCGCGCCAGAGCGGCGGCTATGCCCTCCACCTCACCTTCTCGGTCCACCTCGAGGGGCCCTGCATGCGCTGCCTGGAGCCGGCGGCGCTCGACCTCGAGGTCGAGGCGCGCGAGGTCGACCAGGCCGCCACTGAGGACGAAGAGCTGCGCAGCCCCTACGTGGTCGAAGACGAGCTCGACGTCGGCCGCTGGGCCCATGACGCGGCGATGCTGGCGATGCCGAGCACCTTCCTCTGCCGCCCCGACTGCCTCGGCCTCTGCCCCGTCTGCGGCGAATCCCTCAACGACGCCGACCCCAGCGCCCACGAACACGAGCAGCCGACCGACCCCCGCTGGGCCGCGCTCAACGACCTGAAGTTCGAGTGACCGCGGCGGGGTTGGCGCTTTATCCGTCCCAGAGACGGACAAGGCGCCAAGCCGCAACGGCTTTGGCGCTTTAGTCGCCACATAGGCGACTAAAGCGCCAAAGTGGCTCGGTCGCGGTGGCGCGTTCCTCTCACTATCCGAGAGATGAGCGCCATCCGTCCCTCACCGGCACAGCTTCAAGCGAAGCCGGGTCCGCTGCGGCCTGTCGAAGCGGTTCCGGGGGACCC
>DASXOF010000127.1:0-3738 GCA_036494495.1 Solirubrobacterales bacterium
AGGCCGGGGCGACCGTGGTCGACAACACCAGCTACTGGCGGATGCGCGACGACGTGCCGCTGGTCGTCTCCGAGGTCAACCCGGAGGCGCTCGACGGCCACCGCGGGATCATCGCCAACCCGAACTGCTCGACGATGCAGATGGTCGTCGCGCTGAAGCCGCTCCACGACGCGGCCGGGATCGAGCGCCTCGTCGTCTCCACCTATCAGGCGGTCTCGGGGACCGGCAAGGCGGCGATCGACGAGCTGACCACCCAGAGCAAGGCCGTGCTCGAAGGCCGCGAGCCGCCGCGGCCGGAGATCTACCCGCACCGGATCGCCTTCAACGTCCTCGCCCAGGCCGGCAGCTTCGCCCCCGGCGACGACCACACCGACGAGGAGCGCAAGCTGATCAACGAGACGCGGAAGATCCTCGGCGACGACTCGATCCGGGTCTCCGCCACCTGCATCCGCGTCCCCGTCGTCACCGGCCACTCGGAGGCGGTCAACGTGGAGACGCGCGAGCCGCTCGAGCCCGAGCGGGCGCGCGAGCTGCTGGCGGCGGCGCCGGGGGTGAAGGTCGTCGACGAGCCGGGCGCGGCCCGCTTCCCGATGGCGATCGAGGCCGCCGGCCAGGACGAGGTGCTGGTCGGGCGGATCCGCCGCGACCCCGGCAACGAGCGGGCGCTCGACATGTGGATCGTCGCCGACAACCTGCGCAAGGGCGCCGCGACCAACACCGTGCAGCTGGCCGAGCTACTGGTCGAGCGCGGTCTCGTCGGCGTCCCGGCCTAGCCGGTCCCGGGTAATCCGGCGGAGCACGAACGGCGCCACGAGCGTCGTCAATATCGACATCCCGACGACGACGCCGAACAGCTCGGCGTCGACCACCCCCTCGGCGGCGCCGATCGAGGCGACCACGATCCCGACCTCGCCGCGGGGGACCATTCCGACCCCGACCACGGCGGCTTCGCGGCGGCCGAGCCGGCGCGAGGCGCGGTGGGCGGGGACGTACTTGGCGACCGCGGCAATCACCGTCACCGCGGCGAGGATCAGCAGCGCGTGGCCGTTGAAGAGGGAGCCGAGGTCGAGCTCGATGCCGATGAAGGCGAAGAAGAAGGGCGGGAAGAAGGCGTAGAGCGGCCGCACTTCCTGCTCGATCGAGTTGTGGTCCTTGGTCTCGGCGACGATCATCCCGGCGAGGAAGGCGCCGATCAGCGCGGCGAGGCCGATTTCGGCGGCGAAGGCGGCGAGCCCGAGGCAGACGAGGACGGCGGGGAGGAGGGCGCCCTCGGCGAAGCGCGGCGCCCTCAGCAGCTGTGGCCGCCGCGCCAGCAACTGGGTGCCGCCAAGGGCGACGAAGACGACGAAGGCGACCGCGATCGCCAGCGAGAGGGCGATCTTGCCGACGTCGACGCCGCCGTCGCCGGAGATCCCGACAGCGACCGAGAGCAGGATCAGCGCCAGCACGTCGTCGATCACGGCGGCGCCGAGCACGGTGCGGGCGGCGCGGCTGCGGGCGATTCCGAGCTCGAGGAAGGTCGCCGAGGTGATGCCGGCGCTGGTCGCCGCCAGCGCCGCGCCGAGGAAGACGCTGGTGTCGGTGCCTTCGCCGAGCGCCAGGCCGAAGCCGGTGCCGAGGGCGAAGGGGACGACGACGCCGGCGCTGCCGACCGCGAGCGAGATCGGACCGACCGCCCGCATCTCCGAGAGCCGCGTCTCGAGGCCGACCCAGAACAGCAGGAACACCACCCCGAGCTCGGAGAACACCCGCAGCACCTCGCTCACTTCGACCAGCCCCAGCACCGAGGGCCCGACCAGGATGCCGCCGAGGATCTCGCCGACGATCGCCGGCTGCCCGATCCGCTTGAAGACCTCGTCGCCGAGCTTGGCCGCGAGCAGGACGAGGAAGAGGTCGGTCAGGACCCCGGCGGTGTCGGTGGCGGCGAGCGGGAGGGAGGCGAGCGGATCGATCGCCGCAGGCTATGCGCTCGGCACGCCGATTCGCGCATGAAAGGGGGCAAGACTGGCGTGACGAAAAGGTCGAACGACTCGAGAAGCGCGTCTACGCGACACCCGAGGCGCCACGTCGAGGTTGCCTTTTGCCTCGATATGCGCCTGAAAAGGCAACCTCAACGAGACGAAGGCCCCGCTGCTAGGCCGGGACGGCGCTGAGGCGCTCCTCGACCCAGCCGGTCGAGGCGATGTGCTTCGGCATCCCCAGTTCCTTCGGGCTGGCGCCGAGGGCGAGGCCGACCAGCTGCGGCAGGTGGAGGACGGCGAGGCCGAGGTCGCGGTTGACGACCTTGGCCGCCTCCGGCTGCTGCATGTCGAGGTTCAGGTGGCAGAGCGGGCAGGGGGTGACGAGGCAGTCGGCGCCAGCGTCGATCGCGTCGCCGACGTGGGTGCCGGCCTGGCGCAGCGAGGTCTCGCGGTTCATCGTGATCACCGGGAAGCCGCAGCACTTGCGGGCGCCGTCGTACTCGACGACCTCGCCGCCGAGGGCCTTGATCACCTGCTCCAGGTAGACGTCGCGGTCGGGGAACTCGCCGTAGCCGAGGCGCTCCTTCGGCCGCACGATGTAGCAGCCGTAGAAGGGGCCGACGCGGAGGCCCGAGAGCGGCCGCGTCACCTGGGCGGCGAGGCGGTCGAGGCCGTAGTCCTCGACCAGCAGCCAGAGGAAGTTTTTGTTGTTCCAGCTGCCGTCGGCCGACTTCTCGTAGGCGAGGCCGGCGCCGGAGAGGGTCTCGTTGATGTGGGCGCGGTAGGAGGAGTCGGCGTCGAGGCGCTGCTGGCACTCCGACTGCGCCCCCTGGCAGGTCGAGCAGATGTTCATCATCGAAAGCCCGGTCTGCTGGGCGAGGGCGAAGGTGCGGGCGTTCAGCGTGTCGGCCAGCTCCTGGCTGTGCTCGGCGATGACGCCGGCGCCGCAGCAGTTGGCGCGGTCGAGGGTGACCAGCTCGATCCCCAGCTTCTGGGCGACGAGGGCCATCGAGCCGTGCAGCTCGGGGGTGAAGCCGCGCGAGACGCAGCCCGGCCAGTAGGCGACTTTGATCGGCTCAGCGCTCATCATTTCTCGCTTTCCTCGGCGGCCGTGGCCTCGGCGGTCAGGGTCGCCTCGCTCGGCTCGTCGGGCTCGGGTTCGACGTCCTCCTCGCCCGTGATGTACAGGTTGAATTCCTCGTTGTGGGACTCGGCGTGCTCGTAGATCGCCTTGACCTCGTCCTGGGCGCCGCCCGGCAGCTTGTGATGGACGCCCGGAATCAGCTTCGGCAGCGAGCGCATCTTGCCGGTCTTGATGCCGCGGAAGGCGGTCGGCAGCGAGCCGAGCATTTCGCGGATCGCCCGTTTCGTCGGTTTCAGCTTGCCGAGCACGCCCGGCGCGAAGGACTCCTGCAGGAGCAGGGACTCGTCCAGCGTGCCCTTCTTCTCGATGATCTTGACGAAGGCCATCTCGTGGTCGTGGCCGCTGTTGGGGTCGTGGATCCCGGCCTCGCCGGCTTTGCGGCGCAGGCGCATGATCTGGTCCATCGGCGCCACGCCCTTGGGGCAGGCGTCGACGCAGCTGAAGCAGTGGGTGCAGTCGTAGATCCCGTGCGGATCGTGGGCCAGGTCGGTGAGGCGCTCGACCGTCTCGGCGTCGCGCGGGTCGCCGACGAAGCGGTAGGCCTTGGCCAGCGCCGCCGGGCCGATGAAGTCGGGGTCGGCTTCCATCGAGAGGCAGGAGGAGACGCAGGCGCCGCACTGGATGCAGGCCATC
>DASXOF010000128.1:0-52655 GCA_036494495.1 Solirubrobacterales bacterium
TTCGTTCAACAACACGATCGTCACGCTCACCGACACCGACGGCAACGTGATCGCCTGGGAGTCGGCCGGTTCGGCCGGGTTCAAAGGCTCGCGCAAGTCGACCCCGTTCGCCGCCCAGGTGACCGCCGACGCGGCCGCCAAGAAGGGCATGGAACACGGGCTGGAGCGGGTCGAGGTCTTCGCCAAGGGCGCCGGCTCGGGGCGTGAGACGGCGATCCGCTCGCTGCAGGCCGCCGGCCTCGACGTCACCACCGTCAAGGACGTCAGCCCGCAGGCCCACAACGGCTGCCGGCCGAAGAAGCGGAGGCGCGTCTAGTGGCCCGCGACACCTCCCCGCAGTGCAAGCAGTGCCGGCGCGAGGGTCAGAAGCTCTTCCTCAAGGGCGAGCGCTGCTTCACCGACAAGTGCGGGGTCGAGCGCCGCTCCTACCCGCCCGGCGAGCACGGCCGCGGCCGTCTGCGCCAGAGCGAGTACCGCCTGCAGCTGCGGGAGAAACAGAAGACCCGCCGCTACTACCAGGTGCTCGAGAAACAGTTCCGCGCCTACTACGAGAAGGCCTCGCGGCAGGACGGCGTCACCGGCGAGAACCTGCTGCGGCTGCTCGAGTCGCGCTTCGACAACGTCCTCGTCCGCCTCGGCTTCGCCGCTTCGCGGCGCCAGGCGCGGCAGCTGATCACCCACGGCCACTGGATGATCAACGGCCGCCGGGTCGACATCCCCAGCTACCAGGTGAAGCCGGAAGACATCATCTCGATCAAGTCCGGCTCGGGAGCCACCGACACGATCCAGCGGGCGACCGAACTGGTCTCGACCGTTCCGGCGTGGCTCCAGGCGGATCACGACGCCCTCACCGCCAAAGTCCTGCGCCTCCCGGAGCGCTCGGAGATTTCGGCGCCGGTCCAGGAGCAGCTCATCGTCGAGCTCTACTCCAAGTAGTCCGGAACCCCACGTTCTTCAGAAATACAGCTACGCAAGGAACTCATGACGACTGACTTCCAGGTCCCCAGAATCATCGCCGAGAAAGCCGACGACCGCACCGGCACCTTCACCATCGAGCCCCTCGACAAGGGCTTCGGCTACACCTTCGGCAACAGCCTGCGCCGCGTCCTCCTCTCCTCGCTCGGCGGCACCGCCATCACCAGCGTCCGCATCGAGGGGGTCGCGCACGAGTTCTCGACCGTGCCCGGCGTCAAAGAGGACGTCACCGACATCGTCCTCAACCTGAAGGACCTCGTCGTCCGCATGCACACCGACGCCGACGAGGTCGAGGCGCCGCTGGTGGCGACCGGCCCCGGCGAGGTCCGGGCCAAGGACATCGACCTGCCCTCGGGCGTCGAGATCCTCAACCCCGAGGCGCCGATCGCGACGCTGGAGAAAAAAACCAAACTCGAGGTCTACCTGACGATCGGCCGCGGCCGCGGCTACTCGCCCTCGGAAGAGAACAAGTCCGACGAGCAGCCGATCGGCGTGATCCCGATCGACTCGATCTTCTCGCCGATCCGCCGCGCCTCCTACGCCGTCTCGGCGGCCCGCGTCGGCCAGCGGACCGACTTCGACAAGCTCGAGCTCTCGCTCGAGACCGACGGCTCGATCGAGCCCGCGGCGGCCCTCCGCGAGGCGTCCGAGATCCTGATCAAGAGCCTGGCGATCTTCACCGACGCCGACCGCGTCGAGGAGCTGACCGCCCGCGAGCCGGTCGCGGCACTGCCCAGTGACGGGCTCGCCTCCAACGGTGCCGGCGACGGCGTCGGCGCCAACAACGGCCTCGACGAGATCCTGATCGAGGAGCTCGAACTCGGCGTCCGCTCCTACAACTGCCTGAAGCGCGCCGGCGTGCAGACCGTGGGCGACCTCGTCCGCAAGTCGCGCGCTGAACTCAACGCGATCCCCAACTTCGGCTCGAAGTCGATCGAGGAAGTGATCGAGACCCTGCACGCCCGCGGCCTCGATCTCCAGCAGGACTAAGGACCCCGTAGGATCAGGCCAGGAGCGAGACCCGATGCGCCATCGCAAGAAGCGAAACAAGCTCAGCCGTGACGCCGCCCACCGCGAGGCGCTCCTGGCCAACCTCTCCAAGCAGCTGATCGAGCACGAACGGATCAAGACCTCGCAGGCGAAGGCGAAGGCGGTCAAGCCCGAGGTCGAGCAGCTGATCACGCTGGCCAAGCGCGGCGACCTCCATGCCCGTCGCCAGGCCCTCGCCTCGCTGCACAACGACAAGTTCATCGTCCACAAGCTGTTCGACGAGGTGGCGCCGCGCTACACCACGCGCCCCGGCGGCTACACCCGCATCGTCAAGCTGGGCCCTCGGCGGAGCGACTCCACCGAGATGGTCTATCTCGAGCTCGTCTAGAGCTCACTCGTAGCCGACGGACTCGAGGTAGAGGCCGTGCGGGGGGGCGGTGTCGCCGGCCTCTGACCTGGGAGCTCCCCGGAGGAGCGCCGAGAAATTCTCGACAGTGCGGCGTCCCGAGGCGACTTCGAGCATCGTGCCGACCAGGGCGCGGACCATGTTGCGCATGAAGGCGTCGGCGCTGACGCGGAAGGCGAGGATCTCGCCGGGCTCCTCCTTCCAGCCAGCGGCCAGCACCGTGCGGTGGAAGAAGACGTGATCGGTCTGGGTCGGGGTGAAGGCGGTGAAGTCGTGCTGGCCGACGATCGCGGCGGCGCAGGCGTCGAGGCCGTCGCGGTCGATCCGGTGCGGCCACCAGAGGGCGCGGCCGTGCTCGAAGGGGCTGGGGGCTGGGCGGGCGAGGAGGCGGTAGAGGTAGTCGCGCACGGTGGCGTCGTGGCGGGCGTCGAAGCCGGCCGGCGCCTCGCTGACGGCGGTGACGGCGACGTCGTCGGGGCAGAGGGCGTTGAGGCTGCAGCCCAGGTCGTCGGGGACCCCGTCCGGGGCCTCGAAGCTCGCCACCTGGCCACGGGCATGGACGCCCGTGTCGGTGCGGCCGGCGACGGTCAGCGCCACCTCTTCGCGCAGCGCCACTGCCAGCGCTGCCTCGAGCTCGCCCTGCACGGTGCGCAGGCCCGGCTGCCGTGCCCAGCCGCGGAAGCCGGAGCCGTCGTATTCGATGTCGAGACGGATCGTCGCCACCGGCGGCAGTATCCCGGACACCTAGAATCGGGTCGGTGCGCATCCTCCTCACCAACGACGACGGGATCTCGGCCCCGGGCCTGCAGGCGGCGCGGCGGGCGCTGCAGGAGCTCGATGACGTCGTCCTCGACGTCATCGCGCCCGACAGCAACCGCAGCGCCAGCGGTCGCGGCATCACCACCCGCTCGCCGCTCGAGGTGGAGGAGGTCGAGTTCGGCGACGGCCACAGCGGCTTCGCCACCGACGGCACGCCGGTCGACTGCGTTCGCTTCGCCGAGCTGGGGCTGCTCGGCGGCCGCCCCGACCTGATCTTCTCCGGCATCAACCACGGCGCCAACCTCGGCGACGACATCACCTACTCCGGCACCGTCGCCGCCGCGCTCGAGGGGATCATCCTCGGCATCCCGGCGGTCGCCTTCTCGCAGCAGTCCGGCCGCGGCGGGATGGGCTACCTGACCGGCGACTTCGACTTCACCGTCGCCGCCGCCTTCGCCGCCCGCCTGGTCGAGAGCCTGCGCCGCGAGCAGATGCCGGAGGCGACGCTGATCAACGTCAACTGCCCCGCCCGCGAGCCGACCGGGATCGAGGTGACGAAGCTCGGCAAGCGGATCTACAACGACGAGCTGAAGCTGCTCGGCGAATCCGATCGCGGCCGCAAGCGCTACGAGATCTACGGCTGGAAACCGGGTTGGGAGGAGGTCGAGGGGACCGACCTGAACGCGGTCGCCGAGGGGCGGATCGCGGTCACCCCGATCCACTTCGACCTCACCGACCACGGCGGCCTCGAGACGCTGCGCGGCTGGGGCTTCGAGGAGATGCTGGCGGCCAGCGCGGCCGCGTGAGCATGGCGAAGCCGGACGAGCAGCGCGCGGCGGAGCTCCGCAAGGAGCTCGACCGCCACAATCACCTCTACTACGTCCTCGACGAACCGGAGGTCGGCGACGACGTCTACGACGAGCTGCTGAACGAGCTGCGGGCGATCGAGGTCGAGCACCCGGAGCTGCGCACGCCGGACTCGCCGACGCAGCGGGTCGGGGCGCCGCCGCTCGACCGCTTCGAGCAGGTCGAGCACCACGAGGCGATGCTCTCGCTCGGCAACTCCCGCAACGAGGAGGAGCTGCGCGCCTGGGAGAACCGGCTCGCCAACTACCTGAAGCGCCTCGACATCACCGCCTCGCAGTTCAGCTACACGACCGAGCCGAAGATCGACGGCCTGGCGATCACCCTCACCTACGAGGACGGGGTGCTGGTCCGCGGCGCCACCCGCGGCGACGGGCGGATCGGCGAGGACGTGACCCAGAACCTGAAGACGATCGGCTCGGTGCCGCTGCGGATCAAGGGCGCGCCGGAGCTGATCGAAGTCCGCGGCGAGGCCTACCTGCCGATCGCCGCCTTCAAAGCCCTGAACGAGCGCCGCGCCGAGGCCGGTGAAGCGACCTTCGCCAACCCGCGCAACTCGGCTGCCGGCTCGATCCGCCAGCTCGACCCCAACCTCGCCGCCGAACGCCCGCTCTCGACCTGGGTCTACGGGATCGGCGCCGTCCGCGGCCTCGACCTCGCCACCCACATGGACGAGGTCGAATGGCTGCGCGACCGCGGCTTCAA
Organism: Solirubrobacterales bacterium; assembly: GCA_036494495.1. Classification (GTDB taxonomy): domain Bacteria; phylum Actinomycetota; class Thermoleophilia; order Solirubrobacterales; family 70-9; genus VAYN01. The sequence goes on from DASXOF010000128.1 coordinate 4,700, forward strand.
GGTCAACCCCGACACCGACCACCATGCCGGCGTCGAGGGCGTGGTCGAGCGCTGCCACTGGTGGGAGGAGCGGCGCGAGTCGCTCGACTACGAGATCGACGGCGTCGTCGTCAAGGTCGACGAGCGGGCGCTCTGGCGCGAGCTCGGCGTGGTCGGCCGCGAGCCGCGCTGGGCGATCGCCTGGAAGTTCCCGCCGACGACGGCGACGACGCGGATGACGAAAGTGGTCTGGAACGTCGGCCGGACCGGCCACCTGGTCCCCTTCGCGATGCTGGAGCCGGTTCACGTCGGCGGCGTCACCGTCTCCACCGCGACCCTCCACAACGAGGAGGACCTGGCCCGCAAGGACGTGCGCGAGGGCGACGACGTGGTGGTGATGCGCGCCGGCGACGTCATCCCCCAGGTCGTCTCGCCGAAACTGCCGCGGGCGAACAAGAGCGCGCGGAAGCCGAAGCCGCCGGGGAAATGCCCGCAGTGCGGGACGCCGACGGTGAAGCCCGAGGACGCGGTCTTCACGATCTGCCCGAACCGGACCGGCTGCCCCGGTCAGTCCTTCCAGCGGGTCAAACACTTCGTCTCCAAGGGGGCGATGGACATCGACGGGCTGGGCGAAAAGCAGGCCTACGTCTTCCTCGAGCAGGGCCTGATCGCCGACGTCGCCGACATCTACGACCTGACCGAGGAGCGACTGATCGAGGTCGAGCGCTTCGGCGAGACCTCGGCGCGCAACCTGGTCGCGGCGATCGAGGCCTCGCGCTCGCGCCCCTTCAAACGCCTGCTCTACGCACTCGGGTTGCCGGGCGTCGGCTACGTCACCGCCGAGGCTCTGGCCGACCACTTCGGCTCGATCGACGCGCTGCACGAGGCCGATCCCGAGCAGATCGTCGAGGTCGAGGGGGTCGGCCCGATCATGGCCGAGCAGATCGCCGAGAACCTCGGCGACGACGCCACCTGGGCGCTGGTGGAGAAGCTGAAGGAGAAGGGGCTGAAGCTGGAGGCCGACCCCGCCGAACGCCGCGCCAGCGGCGGGCCGCTGGAAGGCAAGACCGTCGTCCTCACCGGCACCCTGCCCGAGCTGACCCGCGAGGAGGCGGCGGCGCTGGTGAAAGCGGCCGGCGGCAAGGTGACCAACTCGGTTTCGAAGAAAACCGACTACCTGGTCGCCGGCGACAACCCCGGCTCGAAGCTGGCCAAAGCCGAGAAATTCGAGACCGAGATCCTCGACGAAGACGGCCTCAAGGCCCTGGTCGCCTAGTAGGAGGCGACGAGGGCGGCGATCCGGTCCTGGTCGATGTGGGCCTGGGTCGTGCTCGGCACGCTGCCCATCAGGATCGAGAAGACCATCGTGCGGCCGCTCGGGTTGTCGCAGAGGCCGGAGAGGTTGCTGACCCCGGTCAGGGTTCCGGTCTTGACGTGGCAGTTGCCGTCGGCCGGGGTGCCGTGCATGCGGTCGTCGACGGTCCCTTCCCTGCCGGCGACGGCGAGGTCTTCGAAGAACTGCTCGCCGCTCGGCTGATTCCGCATCGCCAGCAGCAGGTCGACCACCTGCTGGGGCGAGGCGCGGTTGGAGCGGGTCAGGCCGGAGCCGTCGACGGCGTGGACGCCGGAGCCGAGCGAGCGGGCGAAGGCGGCGACCACGCCGGCGCCGGCGGCGGTCGTACCGGCACCGCCGAAGCGCGCCCCGAGCAGCTTGATCAGCATCTCGGCGAAGAAGTTGTCGGAGTAGACGTCGGTGGTGTTGACGATCGTGGTCAGCGGCGGCGACTGGACGATCGCGACCCGTTTGGCGTCGACCGGGGTCGCCCCGAGGGCGATCTGGGTCGGCAGATCGATCCCGGCGCCGCGCAGGTTGCGGACCAGCTTCGCGGCGGCGAGCTTGGCCGGATCGGCGGAGAAGCCGCTGCTCGAGGTCTGCCCGGCGAAGCCGGAGTTGAAGGCGAGGCCGGAGAGCGGGCCGATGTAGGGGCTGGTCGCGTAGCCGGAGTCCCGCACCCCTTTCAGCGCGTCGAAGATCGACGCGTCGGCGTAGAGGCGGCCGGTCACCGAGGTGATCCCGGCGGCCTTGATCTGCGGGGTGAGGGCGAAGATGTTGGTGCCGAGGCCGGCCAGGTAGCCGTTGTAGAAGCCGGGCGTGCCGAGCGCCGGGTCGCCGCCGCCCTGCAGGTAGAGGTTGCCGTGGAGGACGCCGTCGGCGTCGACCGTGCCGCTCTCGAAGACCTTGGTCGGGATCCGCGTTTCCGGGCCGATCTTGGCCAGCGCGGCCGAGGTCGTGAAGAGCTTCATGTTCGAGGCCAGCGGGCGTGGGGTGGAGGCGGCGCTCGAGCAGGCGACGTCGCCGCTTTCGGCGTCGACGACGAGGAGGCCGCCGCCGGAGCCGCTCCCCTGTGCCAGGTAGCTCTTCATCTGCGCGCAGGCGTTGGCGGCCTGGGCCGGCCCGGCGACGAGCGCCGCCAGGAGCAGCGCCGCGCAGGCGGCCGCGAGCGCGATCGAGCCTCTTCTCATCGTCCCTTCCAACACGCCAGCGCCGCAAGGTAGCGGCAGCGGCGGCTACCCAGTTTCGGCCGCGACATCCGCCGGGACTGGCTGCGCAGCCGATTCCCCTGTGATACTTGCCTGAGGATGGGCAAAGTCGTCGACATCGAGTCGAAACCGCGTCGCCGTGCCGGCAGGCGCAAGAAGCCCTCGAAGACGGCGCTGGTGCTGGGCGGCGGCGGCTTCACCGGCGGCGTGTATGAGATCGGCGCGCTGCGGGCGCTCGACCTGCTGGCGGTGAACAGCACCGTCAACAACTTCGACGTCTACGTCGGCACCAGCGCCGGCTCCTTCGTCGCCTCGATGCTCGCCAACGGCATCACGCCGGACGAGATGATGCAGGTGCTGAACGACCGCCTGCCCTCCGAGCTCGAGGATCTCGACCTCGACAAGGTGCTGAAGCCGAACTACCTCGGCTTCCTCAGCAAGGCGGTGCAGCTGCCGCTGCGGACGGCCGAGCTGGTCCGCTCGCTGGCCCGCTTCGGCGATTTCTCGGCGATCGACCTCGGCGTCGGCCTGGCCGAGGCGCTGCCCTCCGGCCTCTACTCGGGCGCCGGCGTCGACGACTACATCGCCGGCGTGCTCAAGGACAGCGGCCGCCCCAACGACTTCCGCCTGCTCGACACCGAGCTCTACCTGACCGCCACCGACCTCGACACCACCGAGCGGATCGTCTTCGGCGAGCCCGGCTGGCAGGACGTGCCGATCTCCAAGGCGGTCCAGTGCTCGACGACGCTGCCGATCGTCTACAAGCCGGTCGACCTCAAAGGCCGCCAGCTGGTCGATGGCGGCATCCGCTCGACCACCAACGTCGATATCGCGGTCGAGAAGGGCGCCAAGTTCATCATCGTCGTCAACCCGCTGGTCCCGTACATCAACGACTTCGAGCGGACGATCCCGACGGTCTTCGGCAACCGCGTCCGCCGCGTCTCCGACATGGGCCTGCCGGCGATCGCCAACCAGACCTTCCGCCTGATCGCCCACGCCCGCCTGCACCAGGCGGTCGCGCAGTGGGAAGAGAAGTACCCGGGGGTGGACATCATCCTGCTCGAGCCCGACCCGACCGACGAGCTGATGTTCGGGACGCCGATCATGGACTACTCGCGCCGCCTGCAGATCGCCCGCCACGGCTTCGAAACGGTGACGGCGACGCTGGCCAAGGACTACGAGAAATACGCCGAGATCGCCGAGCGGCACGGCCTGGAGATCTCGGGGCGGCGGGTGCGGCGGGTGGTCGAGCGGGCGGCGGAGGAGGAGCCGGAGCAGACTTCGGCTTGGCGGCGGGTGCTGGAGCAGACGACTTCGGTGTTGTTGAGGCAGAGCGGCGAGGCTTCTTAGGTTGGTGGGGGAGGGTCGCCGGGGCGCCCTCTGAAAACGCTCCGCCTTCGGCTCCGCTGGAGTGTTTTCAGAGGACACCCCGACGCCCCTCCACGGACACGTATAGGCCACGCCCCCCTCTTGCTTGAGCTGATTAGGGACGAACCGTTGGCGGCTGACGGCGGGATCTGGCCGGCGAGCGTTCGTCCCTCGGAAGCGCAAAAAAAGATGGGTTGACTCACCTCTGGCCGGTGCGGCTTCGTTGGGCGAGTGTCGGCAGGACCCCCGAACGTTTTGCGCCTGAGGAGGGGCGTTCGCCCGAGGCGTAAAGCCGCACCCGCCCCGCCGACGACAGGGCGAGTGAGGGGGTCCTGCCGGCGATCGCCCCCGCCAACCCCGATCCCTATGTGATCCACCGCACACCCAAGTTATTAGCCACTGCTAAGTTTCCTTATTAGCCGCTACTAATAACCGCCGAAAGCGTGAGCCAAATGCCCGAAGCCACCCGCAAAGCCTGGACCCTTGTCCTCGTCTCCATCGGCCTCTTCATGGTCGTCCTCGACAACCTCGTCGTCAACGTCGCCCTGCCGAGCATCCACAACGACTTCGGGGCCTCGGTGCAGGCGCTGGAGTGGACGGTCAATGCGTATGTGCTCACCTATGGGGTGCTGCTGTTGACCGGGGCGGCGCTGGGGGACCGGTTCGGGCGGCGGCGGATGTTCGTGGCGGGGATATCGCTCTTCACGCTTGCCTCGGCCGGGGCGGCGCTGGCGCCCAGCGCCGACCTGCTGATCGCGGCACGGGCGCTGCAGGGGGCCGGGGCCGCGGTGGTGACGCCGTTGACGCTGACCCTGCTGGCCAGCGCTTACCCGCCGCAGAAACGGGGGCTCGCGCTCGGCGTCTGGTCGGGCATCAGCGGCGTCGCGGTTGCGCTCGGGCCGCTGGTCGGCGGCGCCGTGATCGAGGTCGCCGACTGGCACTGGATCTTCTGGATCAATGTCCCGATCGGGCTGGCGCTGGCGCCGCTGGCGGCGAGCCGCCTGGCCGAGAGCCACGGGCCCGAAGCCCAGCTGGATCTGCCCGGCCTCGGCCTCGTCTCGACCGGGCTCTTCGGCGTCGTCTTCGGCCTCGTCCGGGCCCAGACCGAGGGCTGGGGCAGCACCGACGTGCTCGTCCCGCTGGCCGCAGGCGCTGCCCTGGTGGCGGCCTTCGTCGCCTGGGAGCTGCGGGCGCGGGCGCCGATGCTGCCGATGCGGTTCTTCGCCAACCGCGGCTTCGCCGTCACCAACGTGGTCTCGCTGGCGATGTACTTCGGGATGTTCGGCTCGATCTTCTTCCTCAGCCAGTTCATCCAGAACGTGCTCGGCAACTCGCCCCTGGAAGCGGGGCTGAAGCTCCTGGTCTGGACCGGGGCGACGATGGTGGTCGCGCCGCTGGCCGGGATCTACTCGGAGCGGATCGGCAGCCGCCCGTTCATGGTCGCCGGGCTGGCCCTGCAGGGCATCGCCCTCGGCTGGTTGGCGAGCGAGGCCAGCGTCAGCCAGAGCTACCTCAGCATGCTGGTGCCGTTCGTCCTCGCCGGCACCGGGATGGCGCTCGTCTTCGCCCCCTCGGCGAGCGCGGTGCTGAACTCGGTGCGGACAGAGGAGGCCGGTCAGGCCTCGGGCGCGACCAACGCGATCCGCGAGCTCGGCGGCACCTTCGGCATCGCCGTGCTGGCGACCGTGTTCAGCAGCGCCGGCGGCTACGGCTCGCCGCAGGCCTTCGTCGACGGCATGGTCCCCGCCCTCTGGGTCGGGACCGCGGTGCTCGCGGCGGGCGCCCTGGCGGCGCTGCTGATGCCCTCGGGGCGCCCCGCCGGCGAGGCGGTGGCCGACGCCACGGCCGGCCACGACGAGGGCGCCGTTGTCCCCGCTTAGCGGGGACAACTGCAGCCGGGTCTAGGATCGCTGCATGGAGGCGGGAGCGAAAGCGGCGGAGCCGCGCAAGCGGGTGCCGGCGGCCGAGCGCCGGGATGCGCTGATCGAGGCGGCGATGCACGAGTTCGCCCGCGGCGGCCTGCACGGGACCAAGGTCTCCCAGGTCGCCCGCGCCGTCGGCGTCGCCCAGCCCTACGTCTTCGCCCTCTTCCCGACCAAGGTCGACCTCTTCCTGGCCGCCGTCGGGCGCGGCTTCGAGCGGATCGAAGAGGACTTCGAGGCGGTCGCGAAGCGGTTCGAGGAGGAGGGCCCGGCGGAACCGGGGGAAGACGTCCTGCTGGCGATCGGGCGCGCCTACTTCGACTCGCTGGGTGCCGACAAGGACAAGCTGCTGCTGCAGCTGCAGGCGTACGCGGCCTGTGAGGAGCCGGGGGTGCGGGAGGCCGTCCGCGGTTACTACGCCCAGTTGATCGAGCGCTCCCGCGAGCTGTCGGGAGCCGACGACGCGCGCCTCGACGAATTCTTCAGCGGCGGCATGTACCTCAACGTCCTGGCCGCCCTGGGGGTCGAAGACGTGACCGAAAAGAGCGACTGGGTGAAGGCGATCTCGGAACGAGAGTAGGCGCGCTAGCCGGCCGGGCCCCCGCCGCAGGCTCGCCGCCGATACTGGGCGGGCGTCATCCCGAGGGTGCGCCGGAAGTGGCGGTGGAGATGGCTCTGGTCGGCGAAGCCGGTCTCGGCCGCCGCCGCCGCGATCGGCTCGCCCTGCTCGAGCAGCAAGCGCGCGGCGCGGACGCGGTGGGCGATCTGCAGGGCGTGGGGCGGCAGCCCGAAGCGCTCGCGGAAGAGCCGGACGAGCCGGAACTTGCCGATGCCCGCCGCGGCCGCCAGCTCGTCGAGGCCGATCTCACGCCGGAATTCCTCGCCGACGAAGTCGCGCGCCAGCTGCAGGGCACGCAGGTCCGCCGCGGCGGGCGGCGTCGCCGGCGGCCCGTCTCCCGCCGAGGCCGTCGCCTCCCTCAGCCAGCCGCCGAGCCGCTCCTCGAGCTCGAGCTGGGCGACGCCCGGAGCCAGGGCGCGGTGCATCCGGCGGAAGGACCCGGCGAGGCGGCGGTCGGCGATCACCGGGTCCGGGAAGGCGCCGCGGACCAGTGTCGGCGACTCGGGGTCGGCGAGGGCGCCGTCGAGCGCCGGCGCCTCGATCACCAGCAGCCGCGCCGTCCATGGCTCGCCGGACGCGCCCGAGCCCGAGTGCGGGGCGGAGGGGTCCCAGGCGACCAGCTCGCCGGCGCCGATCAGCCGCCGCTCGCGCCCGCGCCGCGAGCGCATTGCGCCCGACTCGATCAGCCCGAACACGTACTCGCCGCGGGGCTCGACCGCGTAGCTGAGGGTGCGGCCGGCGATCAGGACGACCCGCGCCTCGCCGGTCGGCCGCCAGATCCTCACCGCCTCGGTGGACATCCGAAGAGCCTACGCAAGAACGTCCAAGATGCCTGCGGGCTGCCCCCGTAGCCTGCCCGCATGGCACTGACTCCACACATCGTCGTCCGCGGCGCCGAGCAGGCGGCGCGCTTCTACACCGAGGCCTTCGGAGCGACCGAGGTCTCGCGCATCCCGACCCCCGACGGGCGGCTGATGTCGGTCGAGCTGAGCCTCGCCGGCGGCAGCGTCCACCTGGCCGACGAGTTCCCCGAGATGGGCGTGCTCGGGCCTGAGTCGATCGGCGGCACGCCGGTCGTCCTGGCGCTCGAGGTGAGCGACGCCGACGCCACCTTCGCCGCCGCGGTGGCGGCCGGCGCGACGGTTCGCCAGCCGCTCGCCGACATGTTCTGGGGCGATCGCCACGGCCAGCTCGAGGACCCGTTCGGGCACCGCTGGAACGTCAGCCATCACCTTCGCGACGTGCCGCACGACGAGGTCGTCGCGGCCGCCGCCGAGCTGTTCTCCTGACGGACGCGGCCCTCAGGCCGCGTACAGCTCCTCGATCGCGTCCTCGTGCTTCTGCGTCACCACGGCTCGCTTGACCTTCAGCGTCGGCGTCAGCTCCCCCGATTCCTGCGTCAGGTCGTGCGGCAGGATCGAGATCTTCTTCACCTGCTCGACCCGGGCGAACTTCTTGTTGATCTCCTCGACGTGGGCCTCGATCGAGGCCTTGACGTCCGGGTTCGAGGCGAGCGCCGCCGGGTCGTCGGGGAGGCCGTGCTCCTTGGCGTAGGCCGAAGCCTCTTCGGGGTCGAGGGTGACCAGCGCGACCAGGTAAGGGCGGCGGTCGCCGACGACGACGCACTGGGAGACCAGCGGGTGCTGCTTGATCTCGGCCTCGAGGTTGGCCGGGGTGATGTTCTTGCCGCCGGCGGTGATGATGATGTCCTTTTTGCGGCCGGTGATCTTGATGAAGCCTTCGGAGTCGATCTCGCCGATGTCGCCGGTGTGGAGCCAGCCGTCGACGATCGTCTCCGCCGTCGCCTCCGGGTTCTTGTGGTAGCCCTGGAAGACGTTGGCGCCCTTGACGAGGATCTCGCCGTCGTCGGCGATCTTCACCTCGCAGCCGGGGAAGGGCTTGCCGATCGTGCCGATCTTGAAGTCCTCCGCGGTGGCGACCGTGGCCGCGGTCGAGGTCTCGGTCATCCCCCAGCCCTCGACCACAAGCACCCCGGCCGAGTCGAAGAAGCGCAGGATCTCGGGATTGATCGGGGCCGCGCCGGAGACCGCCAGCCGCAGGTGGCCGCCGAACAGGTTGCGGATCTTCGACAGCACCTGCTTGTCGGCGAAGTCGTACTGCCGCTGCAGCAGGAAGCCGGGCTTGCGGCCGGACCTCTCGGTCTCGTGCATCTTCGCGCCGACCTTCAGCGACCAGTCGAAGATCGCTTTTTTCAGGCCGCCGGCTTTTTCCATGCCGCTGGTCGCCGCCGTGTAGATCTTCTCGAAGATCCGCGGCACCGAGGGGAAGTAGGTCGGCTTCAGCTCGGCCAGGTTCGGCAGGATCTTCTGCGGGTCGCCCTCCCAGTAGGCGATCGTGGTGCCGAGGTCGAAGCTGCCGAGCTGGATCAGCAGGGCGAAGGAGTGGGCGAGCGGCAGGTAGAGATAGGTCAGGTCTTCGTTTTCGATCACGTTGACGCCGTTGACCATGTCGAGCATCGCCCGGTAGTTGCCGTGGCTGATGATGCATCCCTTCGGCGGGCCGGTGGTGCCGGAGGTGTAGATGAAGGTGCAGATGTCGGCCGGGGTGACCGCTTCGTAGCGCTCGGCCCAGCGGCCGGCGTCGACGGCGGCTCCTTTCTCGGCGACCGCGGCGGCGGAGAGCGCGTCCTCGGCCTCGCCGACCATCAGCACCACGTGCTCGAGCGCCGGCAGCCGGTCGCGGACCTCGCGCACCTTCGCCAGCTGTTCGTCGTTCTCGACCACGACCACCTTGGCGTCGGAGTTCTCGAGCACGTAACCGCACTCGTCCGGCGAGTTGGTCTGGTAGATCGGGACCACGGTGGCGCCGATCGAGAGCGCCGCGAAGTCCCAGTAGGTCCACTCGGGGCGGGTGTTGGCGAGGATCGAGACGCGATCGCCCTTCTCGACCCCCAGCTCGGTCAGGCCGAGGGCCAGCGGGCGGACGATTCCGAGCACCTCGTCGAAGCTCCGATCGGTCCAGCCGGAGCCGTCTTTGAAGCGGACGGCCGGCGCGTCGCCATAGGCCGCGGCGGCCTTCGGCAGCAGATCAGCCAGCGTCTGCGAGTGGGTACCCCTCCCCTCCATTTGGGGGGAGTCTAGTTCAGTGCCGGATCGCGGTGCTTGGTTGCAGCGCGCCCTGGGCGCTGGAACTCCGCAACGACATCTCGAAGAGGGTGCGATCTATCCGGCCGTGGAAGATCGGGACGCCCATTTCCACGCATTTCCCGATCACCTCCTGCCGTTGCATCTTGAGCTGGTCGGCAAGCTCGGTGGGCGTCAGGTGATTGGCCATGGACAGCCTCCATGTAGTTGAAAATCGGTAGCCCATGTTTATCCCTAGCCGCGGACGTGTCAATCGAAACTTTCGCTAATTGCGGCGTGGGTGAGGACTTTCGGCCGGCTCGCGATAATGCCCGAGATGTCCGAAGCCGCCGTCAGGACGATGCCGCGCCGCGGGCGCCTCTGGGTCGTCGTCGTGCTCGCTCTCGGCCTGATCGCGCTCACCTACGCGATCGTCAACATCTCGACCCAGAAGGCCAACAACGACGTCGTCCACATCGAAGGGATCGAAGACGCGCAGCGGATCTTCGGCGGGGTGCCGCAGGAAGGCGCCCGCGTCGGCTCCTCCGACGCCCCGGTGACGATCCAGGTCTTCAACGACCTGCAGTGCTCGAGCTGCCAGGACGACTACCTCTCGACGATCCCCGAGCTGGTCGAAAAATACGCTCGCCCCGGCGACGTCCAGCTCGACTGGCGCCACTACTCGAACGGCGAAAACCCGATCCAGCTCGGCTTCTACGGCGCCGAAGCCGCGGCCGAACAGGGCTACGGCTGGCAGTACACCTACCTCTTCTTCCGCAACCAGGAAGAAGCGGAGAAGTTCGGCGTCGACCAGAACTTCCTCGACTCGGTGGCCGGCGGCGTCGAGGAACTCAACTTCCCCGAATGGGAAAAGGACCTGGAAGAAAAAGGCGGCCCCGACGGCCCCTACGCAAAGCGCATCGAAGGCTACGACGAACTCGGCCAGCAGCTCGGCATCCGGGTCGGCCAGGGGATGATCGTCACCGGCCCCAACGGCAGCGAAACCCTGCAGGAAGGCCCGTCGCTGGCCGACGTCGAAGCGGCGATCGCCAAGGTCGAATAGCCGCTCTCACTCCCGCATGAACTCCCAGCCGTGGCGCGCCGCGGCGGCTGCGGACGCTGCGAGGGGGGCTTCCTCGCCGGGGCTCACGGAGCCCACCTCGAGGAAGAAGCCCTCGATCCCGGCGGGGCTGAAGACAACGATCCGCCGCCCGGTTCCGGGGCCGACGTTGGCGCCCGCGTGGACCACGCCGGCGGGAATATGGGCGGTCTGACCGGGTCCCAGCCGGCTGCGCCGCCCTTCGACCTCGAGCTCGAATTCGCCTTCGAGGACATGGATCGTCTCCGACTCGTTTCGGTGACGGTGGGGCGGGAGCGACCACCCGGCGGGCGGCTGGTCGACCAGCATGCAAATCGTCCCGCCGCTCTCCTGGCCGGTGAGATGGACCTCGGTCCGCACTTCGCCCGGCATCCAGACCACCCTCCCCTCGCGGCTCACTTCAGGTGGAAGATGAAGTCGAAGGCGGTGCCCTTCTTGTTGTGGTACTTCAGGTTCATCGTCCCGTCGACGCCCGCGTAGGCGCCGGTGCCCCCGGTGACGGCCAGCACCGTGTTGCCGGTGTCCGAGAACGGCCCCTGGACGCTGATCGAGCCGGCCGCCAGGTAGGTGGTCCAGCTGCATTCCCACGACTTGCCGACCACGATCCGCACGCAGTAGCCCGCGTCCCTGCCCACCTGGTGCTCGTTCTGCGCGTCATAGACCTTGTTGTGCCAGGTGAGCAGGTTGCCTTCGCGGTCTTCCTTGGACCCGTTCGTGACCGCGTCGGTGGTCGCCCTCTCGACCACGTGGATCGTGGTCGCAGCGGTCGCAGCGGCGGGGAAGGCGGCGAAGGCGGCGGCGGCGACAAGGGCCACCAGCCCTTTGCGGATATCCATACCCATCGACCGTATTCCGGCCCGGGAGCCGCCGGCAAGGGCCGCATCGCACGAAACCCGCCGACCCGGTCGGCCGGATCGGCCCAAGCGCCGGCATGAGAAACCCATATCCACCCCACGCAGGAGTTCGACGTTCAGTCCGCCGCCTGTGCAGAGAGGATCGCTTCGGCGACGACCCGGATCTCACCGCCATGTGTACTGCCGAACCGATCGAGCATCACTGACCTGCTTGGGAGGTACGGGTGACGCCGCCTGTCGCTCGCGCTGGGCCAGTACCCGAACCGGCGGTAGAACCACCGGCAGATTCGGGCCGCCTCAACGGTTGGCCAGGGACGACGGCGCCGCCCTTGTTCAGTCGGGAGGATCCCGGCCGCGACTAGCGCTGCCTCAAGGCCGCCAAAGTGACGACGGATTGTCGCGATGGAGGGGAGGCGGTTGGCTCTACGGCACTCACGGGATAGTGGCGGTCGACCGTAGTAGCGATGAAAGCGCTGAAGCGCCGAAATCACCTGCGACCGTAGCCACGCTTCTCCGGTTCCTGGTAGGGCGACCCCTATCGCGTCTCCCTCGGCCTGAGGAGACTCCGGCACGCAGAGGTTGGCATCGGCGAGCGCTGCGCTCCCCAGCAGCTCCTCGAGCGCATTGGTCGAGGCCAGTGGCGAGGCGGAGTGGTTGCTCAGCAGCCGGTACTTGCTGCGGACGAACAGGAGCTTGAGCCAGTGGTCGGTCTCGAGGAAGAAGACCTCCCTTCGCCGCTCGATGAGGAGCAACAGCTCCTCATCGAGCGCTTCCTCCGCCTTGTCGAAGCTGAAGCGACTCCGGCGGGCGAGTCGCGTGGCGAGGCGCGGCTGCCAGTCGCGATCGAGGCGGGCGAAAACTGCACCAAGCGCATGGTCTTCTGGGGCCCGGTGGATCGGCTTGCCTGAGTAGGCGATGTGATCGAGGTCAGGCTCCGGGATTCTTGCGAAAGCGAGCGCGAGTGTGGCGGCCATCAGACCCGCACCGCGAGTATGTAAACCTGGCGACCGTTGAGATTGCTCATGCGGACCCGCTCTTCAGCCTGGAGCCGGCCGCACATCTCAACCACCTTTTGGACCGGTTCGCGCAAGGCCTGCGCCAGTTCGTCTGCCGTTGCTTGATGGCGGTCTTCGAGGAGGGCGACGATCCGCTCCTCGGGCGTGCCCTGCGTTGGAGCTTGCCTTATCAATCGTCCGGAACCCGAGTCGTAAGCGACATATCGCGTCGCCGAGCCGCTGCCTACGGTTTTGATCCGCTTTTCTTCGATCAGCCCCTGGATCGCAATCGTGACCCTGTGTGAGCTCAGCCCAAGGGCGCGACCGATTGCGCCAAGGGCGATTGGCTCGGTGCTTTCCTCAATGAAGCGGCCAACCTTGTCGCGCCGATCGGCGAGCTCCTTTGGGGATGCGGGAGACATCCGTTTCCGATTGACTCGCCCCTCAGGTCCACGCCGCCGCCTCGGGCTCGTCGACTTCGAGGATTTCTCCGGAACACGATCGCTCTCCGTTTTCAGCGCGGAGCGCACCTGCCCGTACCTGGTGAGTTCATCATCGCCCCAGGCTTGGGCCTCTCTGATTCGCCGGTCGGTCTCGCGACGCACTCGCGTCTCCGCCCGCTCGATTGCTCCGAGGATCCCGCTGTCGTCCATCCCATTCCCCTTTCGCGGCTTGAAGGACGAAGGCGAACCTAAGACAGACAGATTTGAAACCCGTCACATACCCAGATAAAGATTTCGGAAGTTCCGAAATGAGCGCGCTGGCGAAGCGGCGGACGAGGGTGAGGTATCTACATCGGGGCGCCCGGATTTGAACCGGGGACCTCACCGACCCGAACGGTGCGCGCTACCAGGCTGCGCCACGCCCCGAGGAAGACGATTATCCCAAAGGCCGGCGCCAGGGGGTGGCCCGTCCCGTTTCGGCGCTCCTTCGGTGGCCCGCGGGGGTCTCCCGATTCGAGGGATGTTGCGCAGATTCGCCGTCCTGATCGTGCTGTCGATGGCGCCGGCCCTCGTGCCGGTGTCGGCCCAGGCCCACCTGCCGCCGGGCTTCATCGGCATCTCACTGCAGGCCCAGCTGCGTCTTTTGCGGCTCGGCCGCGCAACGCCTGGACCGGCGGTGACCCGGGGATCGTGCCGCGGGCGCATTTCGGCGAATAACTGGCCGCCGTCAGGGAAGGAATAGGCTGAGTGGAGACTTTCTTTCGACCTCAACAGGAGGACCAGCAGATGGCTTTCTCGGTACCTGACCTGCCGTACGGCTACGACGCGCTCGAGCCGACGATCGACGAGCAGACGATGCACCTGCATCACGACAAGCACCACCAGGCCTACGTCGACAAAGCGAACGCCGCGCTCGAGGGCACCGAGTGGGCCGACAAGGACGTCGAGGAGGTCCTGCAGAACCTCGATGCGCTGCCGGCCGACAAGCAGGCGGCGGTTCGCAACAACGGCGGCGGCCACTACAACCACAGCCTCTTCTGGGAGATGATGAGCCCGAACGGCGGCGGCGCCCCGAGCGGCGAGCTGGCGAGCGCGATCGACTCCGCCTTCGGTTCCTTCGACTCCTTCAAGGAGGAGTTCAAAAACGCCGGCGTCACCCAGTTCGGCTCCGGCTGGGCATGGCTGGTGAAGAACTCCGACGGCAGCGTCGCGGTGACCAAAACCGCCAACCAGGATTCGCCGATCTCGCGCGGCCAGACCCCGCTGCTCGGCGCCGACGTCTGGGAGCACGCCTACTACCTGAAGTACCAGAACAAGCGCCCCGAATACCTCGACGCCTTCTGGGACGTCGTCAACTGGGACTACGTGGCGAGCCGGTTCGCAGGCTGAGGTTCCTGGCGGGCGTCCCGTCCTTTGGATGGGATGCCCGCCATCGCCCGCTCGGCCAGGGCGGTGATCGTCAGGCTGGGGTTGACGCCGACGTTGGCCGGGATCGCCGAGCCGTCGCAGACCAGCAGGTTCTCGTAGCCGAAGACCCGCTGCCTGCTGTCGATCACCCCCTCTTCGGGGGAATCGCCGATGATCGCGCCGCCGAGGATGTGGGCGGTGTTGGGGATGTTGAAGAGCGCCTCGGAGAAGGAGCTCTGGGCGATCCCGCCGGTCCGCTCGGCCAGCCATTCCGCTGCCTCGTTGGCGACCGGGATGAAGGTCGGGTTGGGTTTCTCCGGGTCCTGTTCGGTGGTCAGCCGCACGTCGCCGTTGCGCTTGCGCTTCGGGCGCAGGGCGATCGCATTGTCGAGGGTCTGCATCACGAGGACGATGATCGTTCGCTGCGACCATCCCTTCGGCCGCATGACCTTGAGGAATTTGACCGGGTGGCGGACGATCTGGCCGAGCAGCTTCAGCGGCCGCGTCGCTTTGGTGCCGTCGCCGGTGAGCAGGGTGTAGAGGGCGCTCATCGAGTCGCCGTCGTGGCCGTAGGTGACGGTCTCGATGTGGGTGTGGGGGTCGGTCCAGATGCTGGAGGTGATCGCCACCCGCCTGGTCAGGTCGTCCGGGTAGTCCTCGGGCACGGTGACGGCGAGGATCATCTCGCTGTTGGTCCGCACCACCTCGCCGAGGCGGTTGGAGATCCGCGGCAGGGCGCCGCCGAGGCGGCAGCGCTGCAGCAGCTTGTTGGTGCCGAGCGGGCCGGCGGCGAAGACGACGCCGCGGGCGGTGAGGGTGCGGCGGCCGCGGCCCGGGAAGAGGCCCGAGCGCTCGCTGGTCACCGCGTAGCCGTCGGAGCCGTCGGCGGCGCCGAGCGGTCGCACCTCGGTCACCGTCCGTTCCGCCTCGACGCGGGCGCCGCGATGCTCGGCCAGCCAGAGGTAGTTCTTGACCAACGTGTTCTTGGCGCCGTGGGGGCAGCCGACCATGCAGCGGCCGCAGCGCATGCAGCCGGTTCGGTCCGGGCCCTCGCCGCCGAAGTAGGGATCGGAGACGGTCTCGCCGGGGTTGTCGAGATAGACCCCGATCGGGGTCTTCTGGTAGGTCTCGCCGACCCCGAGGTGCTCGCCGAGCTCGCGCAGCAGCTGGTCGGCCGGGTCGTCGTCCTCGTGGACGACGACGCCGAGCATCCGCTGCGCTTCCTCGTAGTGGGGGGCCAGCTCGGCCTCCCAGTCGGCGAGGCCGGCCCACTGCGGGTCCTCGAAGAAGTCCTTGCCGGGGACGTAGAGGGTGTTCGCGTAGCCGAGGCTGCCGCCGCCGACCCCGCAGCCGCTGACCACGGCGACGTCTTTGAACTGGGTCAGCCGGAAGATCCCCTTCATCCCCAGGCGCGGAGCCCAGAAGTAGCGGCGCACGTCCCAGGTGGATTTCGGGAAGTCCTGGTCGCGGAAGCGCTTGCCGCACTCGAGCACGGCCACCGAGTAGCCCTTTTCGCTCAGGCGCAGGGCTGAGACCGATCCCCCGAACCCCGAGCCGACGACGATCCAATCGAAATCGAACTGGCTCACCAGCCAGACACTAACCGGCCGCGGCGGCCGGATGTGGAATTTGGCTTAAGAGACCCGGGGCTCCGGGCTCAGGCCTCGCCCGGCTCGAGCGGGCGGAAGTCCGAGGTGCGGGCGCCGCAGACCGGGCAGAACCAGTCGGCGGGGATGTCCTCGAAGGCGGTTCCGGGCGGGATGCCGCCGTCTGGATCGCCGATCTCAGGGTCGTAGATGAACCCGCAGCTTTCGCAGATCCATAACGTGACTTCCTTGGTGCTTGCCTCCATCCCTCGCTCCTAATCCCCTTATTTGGGGTCGAAGCTGACCGCGACCGGTTCGCGATCGGCTTTGTCGTCGAGTTCGAAGTACTGGCGTGCGGTGAAGCCCCCCTGGTTGGCGATGATCGAACCCGGGAACTGCTGGATGTCCGTGTTGTAGGACTGGACGTTGGAGTTGTAGATCCGCCGTGAGGCCTGGATCTCGTCCTCCAGCTCGGAGAGGTTGCGGCTCAGCTGCTGGAAGTTCTCGGTTGCCCGCAGGGTCGGGTAGTTCTCGGCCACCGCCCGGAGGTCGGTGAGGGCGCCGGTCAGCTTCGTCTCCGCGGTGGCGGTGTCCTGGACGCTCTGCGCCGACATCGCCTCGGCTCGCGCTTTGGTCGCTTTCTCGAAGACCTCGCTCTCGTGCGATGCGTAGCCTTTGACCGTCTCGACCAGATTCGGCACCAGATCGTGGCGCCGCTTCAGCTGCACGTCGATGCCGCTCCAGGACTCGTCGACCCGGTTGCGCGAGGCGATGATCGAGTTGCGCTTCCCGATGTAGTAGAAGACCGCGAGAAGGATCAGGACTACGACGACGATGACGACGATGATCATTTGCGCTCCTGGTGGTCGGACCGGTCTGGGCGCATCATAGATGGGCGCTAAGCAGGAAGCCGAAAGTTGGAGCGAGACCGTGCGCAAGTACGGCGAGCGCCACGATCTGCGCTACGAGCCGGTCGGGGGGATCAATCCGGTCGATGCGCCGGTGGCGCTCTGCGTCGGCGGCGTCAACCGGCTCACCGGTGAGCTGGTCGAGGGCTTCTGGGGCTCGAGCTGCGACGCCGACGAAAAGGAGATCGGCGGCTTCTTCAACAAGGCGGTGCTGCCGACCGCGCTGCTGGCCAAGGCCCACATGCCCGACCTGGCGAAAGTCGTCCCGGCCTTCAACGTCGAGTCGATCGAGGGCGCCGAGCACGTCACCCAGCGCTTCTCGCGCAAGGTCGAGTTCGAGTCGATCGACTTCAACCGGCGCTTCTGGACGACGGTGCCGAAGGAGCACGACCCGGTCGCCCTGCGCGAGCTGTTCAGCCCCGGCTTCCTCGGCTGGGTGACGACGATGAGCGGCGAGATCGACTTCGGCATCAACGACCGCCAGCTCTGGTTCATGTGGCGGCTGCGCGAGCGCGGCGAGGAGGAATTGAAAGCGGCGCTGAAGAACGCCGGCCAGCTGTTCCGGCGGCTGCAGGCGGAGATGGAGGAGAGCGGCATCCACACCTACCCGGCGGGGCCTTGGCACGCCGGGATGGCGCCCTTCCCGGACGCCTAGCGCCAGCGCTCAGCGCGGGTAGTCGGGGTCGTCGGGGAGGAGGACGCGGGCCTCCTCGCGGGTGCCGACGACGACCGGCAGGATCGCCTCGACGGTGGCGCCGCGGTAGGCGGCGAGCGCCGCGTCGGAGGTCGCGTGCTCGGCGAGCAGGCCGAGCTGGGTGATGGTCGGGAAGGCGAGGACGATCTCGCCCCGGTCCGCCGCTTCGATCGCCGCCCCCGGCTCGAACCAGCGCGCCTCGACGGTCTCGGCGCCGTCGGGCTCGGGCGGCGCGTGGGCGGGGGCGAGGGCGAGGTAGAAGCGGGCGTCGAAGCGGGTGGCGACGATCTCCGGCGTGATCCAGCGCGAGAAGAGGACCAGCTCCTCCCCGGCGGGCAGCGCGATCCCGGCCTCCTCGCCGAGCTCGCGGACCGCGCAGACCCGGCAGCCGGCCTCGCCCTCGCCGTCGGCCGGGTCGACCGAGCCGCCGGGGAAGACCCAGACGTTGGGCATGAACCGCGCCTCGGCGCTGCGCTTCAGCAGCAGCACCTCGAGCGCCCGCTGGCCGTGCTTGCCGCCGCGGCGCAGGAGCACGATCGAGGCCGCCGGCCGTGGCACCGAGGGCGGCCCGAAGTTGGGCATCTCCGCCGGTCCGAACGTCCGCTCCTCCGCGAACCCCTCCTCCGCCATCCGCCCACCCTACGGCAGACGAGGTTGGCGGCTCAGGTGAGAGCGCGCTCGCGGGCGGTCGGCGTCGCCGAAGGCCATCACATCGATCTTTTCCCCACCCGGCTGGGGAAAAAGTCGGTACCCCGATTTTTTCCTAGGCGGCGGGGGAGGGGGTGGGGAGGGAGGCGACGGCGGCTTCGATCGACTTGGTGGTGATCGCGAGGAGCTGGCGCAGCTCGGCTTCGGAGATCGAGAGCGGGGGAACGACGACGACGGTGTCGCCGAGGGGGCGGACGATGGCGCCGCGCTCGCGGGCCTCGAGCGTCACCCGGTGGCCGAGCCGCAGGTCGGGGTCGTGCTCGCCGAGGTCGATCCCGATCATGAAGCCGCGCCAGCGCACCTCGGCGACCTCCGGCATCGCCTCGACCGCCGCCAGGAGCTCCTCCAGCAGGCCGATCTTCGGTTGCATCCGCTCGAGCGTCCGCTCCTCCTCGAAGACGACGAGGCTGGCGAGGGCCGCCGCGCAGGCCAGCGGGTTGCCGGTGTAGGTGTGGCCGTGGAAGAAGGTCCGCTGCTCGGCCGGGGCGCCGAGGAAGGCCCCGTAGATCTCCTCGCTGGTCAGGGTCGCCGCCAGCGGCAGGTAGCCGGCGCTGATCCCCTTCGCCATGCAGAGCAGGTCGGGGACGACGTCCTCCTGCTCGCAGGCGAACATCGTCCCGGTGCGGCCAAAGCCGGTCGCCACCTCGTCGCAGATCAGCAGCAGGCCGTGCCGGTCGCAGAGCTCGCGGACCGCGCGCAGGTAGCCGGGCGGGTGGACGATCATCCCCGCCGCCCCCTGGACCAGCGGCTCGACGATCACCGCCGCGACGTCCCCCGCGTGCGCCGCCAGCACCCGCTCCATGTCGGCGGCGTCGCCCGGCTCGGCCGCGTAGGTCTCGAACAGGAGCGGCCGGTAGGTGGAGTGGAAGAGGTCGATGCCGCCGACCGAGACCGAGCCGATCGTGTCGCCGTGGTAGGCGTCGCGCAGGCGCACGAAGCTGTCGCGACCGCTCTCGCCGCGCTGCTGCTGGTACTGGAAGGCGATCTTCAGCGCGATCTCCGCCGCGGTCGCGCCCGAGTCCGAGTAGAAGACCCGGGTCAGGCCCGGCGGCGCGATCTCGACCAGCCGCCCGGCCAGCTCGGTCGCGCCGGGGTGGGAGAGGCCGAGCATGGTCGAGTGGGAGATGCGGTCGACCTGGGCGTGGATCGCCTCGTCGATCACCGGGTGCCGGTGGCCGTGGACGTTGCACCAGAGCGAGGCGGTGCCGTCGATGTAGCGCCGCCCCTCGGTGTCGAAGAGGTAGACGCCTTCGCCGCGCTCGATCATCAGCGGCGTTTCCTCGCTCCAACCCTGCTGCTGGGTGAAGGGATGCCAGACGTGGCGGTGGTCGAGGGCGGCTAGGTCCATCGGGGGAGCCCGATCCTACGCTCCGGCGACGCTTAACGCTCGCGCAACCATTCCGCTTGAGAAATAGTTGCAGAAGTGCAACAATTACGGACATGCAAGCTACTTCTGGCGTCGAAGAGATCGTCGAGGAGGCCGCCCAGGCCAGCCCCGAGGAGCGCGATACCGCGGCGCGGGTGACCGCGCTGATGCGCCACCTCTTCCTCTGGGACCGCGGCAACCAGCTGCGGGTGATGGAGGAGACCGGGCTCTCGTTCACGCAGTGCAAGGCGATCCTCGAGATCGGCGGCCTCGGCGAGGTCCTGCAGGGATGCCAGCTCAAAGAGCTGGCGGAGAAACTCGGCACCTCGACGCCGGCGATGAGCCGCGCCGTCGACGACCTCGTCAAGAAGGGCCTGGTGACCCGGGTCGAGGACCCAGACGACCGCCGCGCGCGGCGGATCGAGCTGACCGCCGCCGGGCGGGAAGCCGTCGACCGGATCGTCACCGTGCGGCTCAAGGGCGTGACCGCCTTTGCCGCTTCGCTCAGCGCGACCCAGCGCCGCAAGCTCGACGCCGCCGTCGAGTCGCTGATGGACCGCGATGACATCGCCAAGACCTATGAGCACCTGAAGGGAAGTGAACCGTGACCCGTTACCGCCACCTGATCACCGACGAAAACCGCAAGTGGTGGACGCTCGGAGCGATGTGCTTCGCGCTGTTCATGATCATGCTCGACAACACGGTCGTGAACGTCGCGCTGCCGTCGATCCAGAAGGACCTCGGCGCCTCGATCTCGGGGCTCGAGTGGACGGTCAACGGCTACACCCTCTCCTTCGCCGTTCTGCTGGCGACCGGCGGCCGCCTCGGCGACATCTTCGGCCGCCGCCGCATGTTCCTCACCGGCGTCGTCATCTTCGCCCTCTCCTCGGCGACCGCGGGCCTCGCCCCCGACGAGACCGCGCTGGTGGTCAGCCGCGTCGTCCAGGGCGTCGGCGCGGCGCTGATGATGCCGGGCACGCTCTCGATCATCACCGACGCCTTCCCGCCGCACGAGCGCGGCAAGGCGATGGGGACCTGGGCCGGCGTCTCAGCGCTGGCGCTGGCGATCGGCCCGGTGCTCGGCGGCTTCCTGACCGAGAACGTCACCTGGCGGGCGATCTTCTACATCAACATCCCGGTCGCGATCGGCGCCGTCGCCGCCACCCTCTTCGCGGTCCGCGAGTCGCGCGACACCTCGGTCGGCCGCGAGGTCGACTACCCCGGCGTCGCGGTCCTCACCGTCGGCCTCACCGCCCTGGTGCTGGCCCTGGTCGAGGGCAACTCCTGGGGCTGGGGCTCGACCGCGATCCTCGGCCTGATCGCCCTGGCGCTGGTCGCGCTGCCGGCCTTCGTCTGGGTCGAGAACCGGGTCAAGGCGCCGATGGTGCAGTTCGACCTGCTCGCCGATCGCAACTTCCTCGGCGCGATCGTCGTCGCGATGATCATCAGCTTCGCGATGCTGGGCGTCTTCTTCTTCCTCGCCCTCTACATGCAGGACATCCTCGGCTACTCGCCGCTGGAAGCGGGGGTGCGGTTCCTGCCCTCGACGCTGATGATCGTCGCCGTGGCCCCGGTCGCCGGCCGGCTCGCCGACCGCTTCGGCCCGCGCTGGCTGATCGGCGGCGGCCTCACCCTGGTCGCGGCCGCCCTGTTCAGCTTCAGCGGCATCGCCGTCGACTCCGGCTACCTCGACCTGCTGCCCGGGTTCATGCTGCTCGGCATCGGCATCGCGATGACGATGTCGCCGATGACGAGCGCCGCGATGAACGCGGTGCCGGTGCAGAAAGCCGGCGTCGCCTCCGGTGTCCTCTCGATGTTCCGGATGGTCGGCGGCAGCCTCGGGATCGCGATCACCGGCGCGATCTTCCAGGCGCTGGTCAGCTCCCAGCTCGGCACGCTGCTGAGCGGCAGCGGTATCGGCTCCGCCCAGCGGGGCGAGATCGCCGACCAGCTCGGCGGCGGCTCGGTCTCCAAAGCGCTGCACGGCCTCGACCCGAGCCAGGCCAAGCAGGCGACCGCGGCCGGCAGCGAAGCGTTCGTCTACGCGCTCGGCAACGCGATGACGGTCTCTGCGGTGGTCGCGCTCGCCGGCGCCGCGGTCGGCGTCCTCGCGATCCGCGCCAAGTCGAGACCGCAGAGGACGACGGTGGAGGCCGCCAAGGCGATAGCCAACCCGGGCGGCTCGGCGATCGCCGCCGAGGAGCGCCTGCCGGAGCGGGTGGCGTAGTGTCGCCGCGCGATGTTGATCCTGCTGCCGCCCTCGGAGGGCAAGACGGCGCCGAGCGCGGGGCCGCCCGTCGAGCTCGAAGCGCTCGCTTTCGCCGCCGCGCTGACGGAGTCGAGGCTGAAGTTGCTCGCAGCGCTCGAGCGGCTCGGCGCGGAGCCGCTGGAGCGAGCCGTGGAGATGCTCGCCGTCTCCAGCGGCCAGGCGGGTGAGGTCGAGGTAGACGCGAAGCTGCGGGGCGCCCCGGCGGCCCCCGCGGCCGAGGTCTACAGCGGGGTCCTCTACGACCGCCTGGGGCTGTCCCGGCTGCCGGCGCGAGCGCGCAAGCGGGTGCTGATCGCGAGCGCGCTGTGGGGGGTGCTGCGGCCCGAGGACCGGATCCCCTACTACCGGCTCTCGGCGAAAGCGCGGCTGCCCGAGGTCGGCGCGCTCGCCGGCTTCTGGCGGCCGGCGTTGAAGCAGGCGCTGCCGGACGAGGCGGGGAGCCTGGTGGTCGACATGCGCTCCGGCGCCTACGCGGCGGCGTGGAAGCCGAAGCGGGCGGAGCTCTTGGCGGTGCGTGCCTTCAGCCTGCAGGGCGGCAAGCGCAAGCCGGTCTCCCACATGGCGAAGGCGGTCCGTGGCGAAGTCGCGAAGGCGCTGCTGGCGGCGAAGCGGGCGCCGGAGAGCGCCGAGGGCGCCGCCGCGGTGGCGGCCGAGGCCGGCTTCGAGGTCGAGCTCATCCCGGGCTACCTCGACGTGATCGTCACCGGCTGAGGCGCTGCAGCGATTTCACCCCCTATGGGGGGTCCAAAGGCTGCAGCGCGGGCCAGGTGTCCGGTGCGGCAAGGTCGAGGTGCGGCAGGGTCAGCACGGGGACGGCCCCGAGGGTCGCGATCGTCTCGCGGTTCGAGGCCTCGACCTCGGTTGGCTGCGCCGGCCAGGGCGTCAGCACGACCGCGAGCACCTCGAGGCCCGCCGTCCGCGTCGACTCGAGCGTCAGCAGGGTGTGGTTGATCGTGCCGAGGCCGGGGGCGGCGGCGACGACCAGCGGCAGGCCGACGTCGACGGCGAGGTCGCGGACCAGGTACTCGCCCGCGAGCGGGACCAGGAAGCCGCCGACGCCCTCGCAGACGAGTGCTTCGGCGCCCTTGCCGGCCGCCCGCGCGGTCTCCCGCAGCACCTCGGGGTCGATCCGCTCCCCGGCCAGCGCCGCCGCCAGGTGCGGCGAGGCGGGCGGGTCGTAGCGGTAGGGGGCGATCTCGGCGTCGCTCTGGCGCGAGCCCGCCGCCCGCCGCAGCAGCGCGTGGTCGGGCTCGACCCCTTCCTCGAGGCCGGTCACCGCCGGCTTGAAGACCGCGACCGAGCGGCCTTCGGCGGCGAGGGTCCGGGCGATCGCCGCGGCGACCACGGTCTTGCCGACCTCGGTGCCGGTGCCGGTGACGAAGACGCCGGCGGGGAGCTTCTCCATCCCGGCCGCTAGGGAGCCGCCGCCAGGCGCTCGCCTGTGGCGACTTCGAGCTCGCGAGCGGCCGTGCCCAGCGTCCGCGCCGCCGCTTCGAGCTCGGCCGGGGTGTGGGTCGACATCACCGTCAGCCGCAGCCGCGAGGTTCCCTTCGGCACGGTCGGCGGCCGGATCCCCTGGGCGAAGACGCCGCGTTCGAGGGCGAGCTCGCAGAGGCGCATCGTCGGCTCCGCCTCGCCCACCCGGACCGGCAGGATCTGGGTCGGCGAGTCGACCGCGAGCCCCTCGCGGGCGAGCGCCTCGCGCAGCACGGCGGCGTTGCGGCGCAGGTCGTCGACCCGCTCGGGCTGCTCGCGCAGGATCGCCAGCGCCTCGGCGGCGGCGGCGACCGCGGCCGGCGGCGGCGCCGTCGAGAAGATGAAGGGGCGCGCGGCGTTGACCAGGTAGTCCAAGGTGTCGCGGTCGGCGCAGACGTAGGCGCCATAGGAGCCGAGCGCCTTGCCGAGGGTGCCGACGGAGACCACGCCCGCCTCGCCGGCGAGGCCCGCCTCGCGGACGCTGCCGCGGCCGCCTGGACCGATCGCGCCGGTCGCGTGCGCGTCGTCGACGAGCAGCCGGGCGCCATGGCGCTGGGCCAGCTCGTAGAGCTCGCGCAGCGGTGCCAGGTCGCCGTCCATCGAGAAGACGCCGTCGGTGACGATCAGCGCCGCCCGGCCGCCGGCGTCGGCGAGCGACCAGGCGAGGTGCTCGAGGTCGCGGTGGCGGTAGACCCGCGTCTCGGCTCGCGAGAGGCGGCAGCCGTCGATGATCGAGGCGTGGTTCAGCTCGTCGGAGAGGACGACCTCGCCGGCGCCGGCGAGCGCCGCGATCGTCCCCGTGTTGGCGAGGTAGCCGGAGCCGAAGAGGATCGCCTCTGGGAAGCCCTCGAACTCGGCCAGCTCGACCTCGAGGTAGCGGTGCGGTTCCATGCTGCCGGAGATCAGGCGCGAGGCGCCCGCCCCGGCGCCCCAGCGCAGGGCCGCCTGCGCCGCCGCCTCGCGCACCCGCGGCTCGTCGGCCAGCCCGAGGTAGTTGTTCGAGCAGAGCAGCAGCACCTCGCGGTCGTCGAGCCGGACGCTGGCGCCCTGCGGACCTTCGACCAGGCGCAGGCGGCGGTGCAGACCGCGGTCGCGCAGGTCGGCGAGGCGCGCGGCGACGTCGGTCATCGGCTCAGGCCGCCGTCGGGTAAGACGGCCTGCGCTTGCTGTCCTTCTTCACCACCCGCAGCTGCGTCGAGGGGTCCCACATCGGCGCCTCGTCCTGGCGGTCGATCAGCTCGTCCATCGGCGTCTCGGGGGCCTTGCCCTCGAGCCAGCCGGAGCGGTTGTCGGGGCGCGGGTTGGCGCCGTTGTCGGGCTGGCGGGCGACGTTCAGGCCGAGCTCCTCGAACATCGCCCGGTCCTCGGCCGGCTCGGCCCCGAGGGTGGTCAGGAAGTTGCCCATCATCACCCCGTTGAGGCCGGCCTTGACGGCCAGCTTGTGCAGCGAGCCGAGGTTCTCGACCCGGCCGCCGCAGAGGCGGAAGAGCGCCCCAGGGATGATCAGGCGGAAGATCGCGATCCACTTCACCGCCTCCCAGGGGTCCATCACCTCCCGGTCGCCGAACTTCGTCCCGTCCTTCGGGATCAGGAGGTTGATCGGCACCGAGGTCGGGTTGATCTCGGAGAGCTCGAAGGCCATCTCGACCCGCTGCTCGGGCGTCTCGCCGAGGTTGAGGATGCCGCCGACGCAGGTCTCGAGGCCGGCCTCCTTGACCGCCTGGATCGTCCGCAGGCGGCCCTCGTAGCGGACCGTGCTCGAGACCTCGGGGTAGTAGGAGCGGGCCGACTCGACGTTGTGGTGGACGCGCTGGATGCCGGCGTCCTTGAGGGCCTGGGCGCGCTCCGAGGACATGTGGCCGATCGAGGCGCAGCGCTTCAGGTTGGTCTGCTCGGCGACCAGTTCGGCCCCTTCGAGGATCTTCTCGAAGTCGCGTTTGGAGAGCCCCTGGCCCTGGGTGACCATGCAGAAGCGGTGGGCGCCGGCCGCTTCGGCCGCGCGGGCGTGCTCGAGGATCTGCTCGGGCTCCATCATCGCGTGCATCACGGTGTCGGCGTCGGCGAAGCGCGACTGGGCGCAGAAGCCGCAGTCCTCGGCGCAGCCGCCGGACTTGGCGTTGACCAGCGAGCACATGTCGGTCGAGTCGCCGAAGTTCTCGATTCGCACCTCCCAGGCGCGTTCGACCAGCGCTTCGATCTCCTCGTGGTCGCTCAGGAGTCCGTAGGAGAGCGCTTCGGAAGGGGTGATCAGGGATGCCATTGCTGCCTCGTTCCTCCGGGGGTGGGATCGACCGGGCCAACTTAGGCGCCGACCCGGACAAGCCGTAGCATCGCAGCATGGATCGGGCGACGGCTCGCAGGCGCCGGATCGCGTTTGGAGCTCTCGCCGTGGCGGCTCTCGTCGCGCTCGCCTCGGGCATCGCCCTTGGCGCCGCTCCGCAGGAGCGCCGGGCGGCACGGGTCGAGGTCTCGCTTGCGGCACTCCTGCCGCTGCCGCGGCTGGCGGGGGAGCGGATGGTGGCCGGGGTCAGCGGCACCTCGGTCTCGCCGCAGCTGCGGGCCGCGATCCATGCCGGGCGCCTCGCCGGCGTCGTCCTCTTCGCCGAAAACTTCCCCAGCCGTGCCGCCGGGCGGCAGCTGGTCCGCCAGCTGCAGGCGATCCCGCGGCCGCGGGGGCTGCGGACGCCGCTGCTGGTGATGGTCGACCAGGAGGGCGGCCAGGTCGCCCGGCTCTCCGGGCCGCCCGACGCCTCGGCACAGGTGATGGGCGAACGGGGCGCTGCCTACAGCCGCCGCCAGGGCAGGCTGACGGCGGCCAACCTGCGTCAGGTCGGGATCGGCGTCGACCTCGCGCCGGTGCTCGACGTCGGCCGCCCCGGCGGCGTCATCGCCGCCACCGAACGCTCCTTCGGCTCGAGCGCGGCGCGGGTCGCGGCAACCGCGGTGCCGTTCGCGCGCGGGCTCGAAGCGGGCGGCGTCATCGCCACCGCCAAGCACTTCCCCGGCCTCGGCGCCGCGAGCGAAAACACTGATTTCGCGGTGCAGCGGATCGAGCTCTCGAAGGCGCGGCTGCGGGCGGTCGACGAGGCGCCGTACGCGGCGTACATCGCCGCCGGTGGGCGGATGGTGATGCTGAGCACCGCGATCTACCCGGCCTTCTCCGAAGTGCCCGCCGCCTTCACCCGGGCGATCGCCACCGGCGAGCTGCGGCGCCGGCTCGGCTTCCGCGGGGTCTCGATCACCGATGCGCTCGAAACGGCGGCCGTCGACGCCTTCGGCGGCCCCGGCGCGGCCGGGGTCGCGGCGGCCCGTGCCGGCGCCGACCTGCTGCTCTTCACCGACCTCGAAGGCGCCGAAGCGGCCCGCCACGCCCTGGTCGCCAAGCTGCGGGCGGGCAAGCTCGACGGCGCCGAGTTCGCGGCGGCAGCCGAACGCGTCCTCGACCTGCGGGCGCAGCTGCCGCGCTGATCCCGGGGGGTGCCTGTGGGGCTTCGGACCTAGACCGAGTCGGGCGCTTCTTCGCGGATCGCTTCGGGGTCGAAGACGCGGACGCCGTCGCGGCCGCCGTCCTTGGCCGCGTACATCGCCGTGTCGGCCTCGGAGATCAGCGTCGAGTAGGACATCCGCGGGTCGTCGCCGAAGATCGCCACCCCGATCGAGGCGGTGACCGGGTCGATCCCGTCCAGTGTGGGGTCGTGCTGGCGGATCGCCGCCACCAGCGCTTCGGCGAGCGCGGTCGCCTCGGCGGTGGTGCAGTGTGGCAACACCACCGCGAACTCGTCGCCGCCGAGCCGGGCGACGACGTCGCCGGCCCGCGACCGCCGCCGCAGCACCTGCGCCACCTCCTCGATCAGGCGGTCGCCGGCCGGGTGGCCGTGGGTGTCGTTGACCTCCTTGAAGTGGTCGAGGTCGAGCATCAGGAGCGCCCCGGTGTCGCTGTCGCGGCGGCGGCGGGCCATCGCCGCGCGCACGTCTTCCTCGAAGCGGCGCCGGTTCTTGAGGCCGGTGAGGGCGTCCTCGCCGGCCTCGCGCTCGAGCCGCTGCATCCGTTCGTTGCGGCTCCAGACCAGAATCAGGGCGCCGAGCAGGGCGGAGACCGCGACCCCGATCGCCGCCAGCAGCAGCGGCAGGCTGATGTCGGGCCGGTTCGGGTCGCGGACGACCAGCAGCCACTGTCGGTCGGCGATCTTGACCGACGCCGTGGAGGGGTCTTCGAGCCTGGCCGCCGGGCCGGAGATCGGCGCGCCGTTGACGTCGAACTCCTCGACCGAGTGCTCGGGCAGGACCTTGTGGACGCTGGCGGCGAGGTCGGCGAGGCGCAGGGTCCCGGCGGCGAAGCCGATCAGCGCCCGGCGGCGCTCGGCGACGGTTTCGGTGGGGGCGCCGTCGCGGTAGATCGCCTGGAAGACGTTGAAGCCCTTGCCGCCCAGGAGCAGGTCGACGACCGACGTCGCGATCGGCTTGCCCGTGTCGCGGGCGCGGGCGAGGTAGGGCGCGCGGAGCGGTTCGGAGCCGACGTCGAAGCCCATCGCCTGGCCCGCCGGCCCTTTGGCGGCGATGTAGGTGACCGGGTAGTAGTGGCTGTGCGGGCCGGCGCGGCGGAGGACGCCTTCGCCGGGGTTCCCGGCGCGTTCGGTGATCTCGACGCCGTGCTCGCGTTCGTAGGCGGTGCGCTCGGCTCCGGGGACGCGGTCGAGCAGCACCGCCGCGTTCAGCACCCGCTGTTTCAGCAGGGCGTGGCTGACGACGCCGAACTCGTGGCGGCTGATCTGCCCCTCGACCTGGAAGAAGGCGGCGGCGCTGGCCAGCTGGCCGACCGCGAGCTGGGCCATCGATTCGGCTTGGTGGGCGGCCCGCACGGCCTCGTCCTTCTGCATCTGCTTGAAGTCCGCGTTGTCGTTGCTGCGCACCAGGATCGCCGCCGCCACCGAGCCGCCGGCGATCAACGCCACGCAGAGCAGCCCGATCCAGAACCGAAGTCGCATGCGTGAGTTCTCGGCCCCGTGCACCGCGAAGATTCAATCTGGGAAGAGCCGTGCGCTGGCCGATGAAAAGAGCACGACCGCAAAGTGCAGTGGAAACACGCGGGTTTCGCTCTGAGGCCCCGCGAACCCCGCCACCGCTACTCGTTCGGAACGGCCGCCAGCGACTCCCAGAGATAGATCGAGGCGAGGCTGCGGTGGGGGCTCCAGCGCTCGCCGAAGGCGACCGTCTCCCGGGGGGTCGGTTCCGCGTCCAGCCCGTACTCGATCTGGATCGCTTTGCGGATGCCGAGGTCGCCGCCGGAGAGGACGTCGGGCCGTCCGAGGTGGAAGAGCAGGAACATCTCCGCGCTCCAGCGGCCGAGGCCGCGGACGGCGACGATCTCCTCGATCACCTGCTCGTCGCCGAGGTCCCCGAGCCGGTCGAGCTCGAGCTCGCCGGCGATGA
This sequence comes from Solirubrobacterales bacterium, assembly GCA_036494495.1. Taxonomy (GTDB): domain Bacteria; phylum Actinomycetota; class Thermoleophilia; order Solirubrobacterales; family 70-9; genus VAYN01. The sequence continues at coordinate 33,447 of DASXOF010000128.1, forward strand.
CGTGGCGGGCGAGGTCGCGGACGTACTCGACCTTGCGGCCGGAGAGACCGGCGCCGCGCAGCTCCTCCTCGCTCGCCTTCAGCAGCCGGCGCGGGGAGGGGGCCTTGCCGCCGAAGAGGTCGAGGACTCTGCCGTAGATCGCTCGCGCCGCTTTGGTCGAGAGCTGCTGGCCGACGATCGTCCGCAGCAGCGCCCCGTATGCGTCTTCGGGCCGCTCCTCGTTCCGCCGCCGCAGCCGCTCTTCGATGTCGATCCTGCCGATCCGCTCGATCAGCGCCGCCATCGTCGGGTCGGACTTGGCGAGGGCGCGGCGGGCGGCCGCCGCTTTCTGCGCGCTCACCGGCCTGTCCAGCGCGGCTTGCGCTTCTCGGCGAAAGCGCGGATCCCCTCGCGCAGGTCCTCGGAGGCAAAGCAGGACTCGCGCAGCGCCACCAGCCCCGCCTCCTGCTGCTCGCTCAGCACCGGGTTCGAGTTGAGGACGTCGATCGCGCTCTTGTTGCCACGGGTGGAGAGCGGCGCGCTGGCGGCGATCAGGGCGGCCAGCTCGATCGCCGCCCCCTCCAGCTCCTTGTCGGCGACGACTTCGTTGACCAGGCCGATCCGCTCGGCCCGCTCGGCACCGATGTTGCGGCCGGTGAGGAACAGCTCCTTGGTTCGCGGCAGGCCGACGACGTCGAGGAACTTGCGCAGGCCGGTGTGGCCGTAGATCAGGCCGAGGCGCGCCGGGGGCATCCCCAGCTCGGCGCCCGCCGCGCAGATCCGCAGGTCGCAGCTGACCGCCAGCTCGAGGCCGCCGCCGAGGCAGTGGCCGTTGATCGCCGCCAACGTCGGCCAGGGGTGGCGCGAGATCGCTTCCATCGCCGCGTGGAAGGGGTGGGCGACGAGCGCCTCGGCGTCGCGTTCGAAGGTCGGCTCGGGGATCGCGGTGATGTCGTAGCCGGCGGAGAAGACCGGCGGCTCGCCGGTGATCACCACGCAGCGGGTCTCGATCCCGCGGTCGAGCCGCCGCAGCGTCTCCGCCAGCGCGTCGAGGATCTCGTGGTCCAGGGCGTTGCGCCGCTCGGGGTTGGCGATGCGCAGCCGCGCCACCGCCTCGGCCGGGCGGTCGAGGAGCAGCTTGCCTCCTGCCAGGCGCTCCGTCTCCATCTGGCTAGCCCCCCGGCCCGTCCCCCGGCGCTACTCGAGGACTACGAGGACGTCGCCTTCGCTCACCGACTGGCCCTCTGCGCAGCGGATCTCCTTGACGACGCCGTCGTCTTCGGTCTCGACCGGGATCTCCATCTTCATCGACTCGAGGATGACGATCGTGTCGCCGTCGCTCACCTCGTCGCCGACCGCGACCTCGATTTTCCACACGTTGCCGGTGATGTGCGCCTCGATGTCTGGCATGGGCGGGGAGAATAGCCGCGCGATGGGACCCGAGAGCGATGACGGGGGCGGCTGGGAGATGGCGGCGATCGTCGCGGCGCGGAACGAGGCCGACCGGATCGGCGCCACGGTGGCGGCACTGCGGGCCGCCTTCCCGGCGGCGGCGGTGTGGGTCGCCGACGACGCCTCGACCGACGGGACCTCCGAGGCGGCGCTGGTCGCCGGCGCCCAGGTGGTGAACCGGCGCCGGCCGCACGGCAAGGGCGCCAACGTCACCGCGGCGGTGGAGGCGGCGCTCGGGGTCGAGCCGGCGCCGCGGCTGGTGCTGCTCTGCGACGGCGACCTGGGTGCCTCGGCGGGGAAGCTGGGACCGCTGGCGGCGGCGGTCGAAGCGGGGGAGTGCGACCTCGCGGTGGCAGCCTTCTCGCGGCGGGTCGGCGGCGGGTTCGGGATCGCCGTGGGGTTCGCGGGCTGGGCGATACGGCGGCTCTGCGGCGCCCGGGTGGGGGCGCCGATCTCCGGCCAGCGGGCGCTGCGGACGGAGGCGCTGCGCGCCTGCCTGCCGCTTGCCAAGGGCTTCGGGATGGAGATCGGGATGACCGTCGACGCGGTCCGCGGCGGCTACCGGCTGCGCGAGTACGAGCTCGACCTCGAGCACCGCGCCACCGGTCGCAACCTCGCCGGCTTCCTGCACCGCGGCGTCCAGCTGCGCGACTTCGTCCGCGTCTTCCTCAGCCGGGCGGTGAGGCGGTGATCCTCGCGATCGACCAGGGGACGACCGGCACCACCTGCCTCGTCTTCGACCGCGAGGGGCGGATCGCCGGCCGCGCCTACTCGGAGTTCGAGCAGTTCTTCCCGCGGCCGGGCTGGGTCGAGCACGACGCCGCCGAGATCTGGGAGGTGACGCGGCGGGTCGCCGGCGAGGCGCTCGCCGCCGCCGGCGTCGACGGCACCGGCCTCGAGGCGATCGGGATCACCAACCAGCGCGAGACCGTCGTCGCCTGGGACCCGGAGAGCGGCGAGCCGCTCCACCGGGCGCTGGTCTGGCAGGACCGCCGCACCGCCGAGCGCTGCGCGGAGCTGCGCGCCGCCGGCCACGAGGCGCTGGTCCGCGAGCGCACCGGCCTGACGATCGACCCCTACTTCTCGGCGACCAAGATCGAGTGGCTGCTCCGCAACGCCCCGGGGATCGAGCGGGCGGTGTTCGGGACGATCGACTCCTGGCTCCTGTTCAAGCTGACCGGCCGGCACGTCACCGACTACACCAACGCCTCGCGGACGATGCTGTTCGACATCCGCCGCCTCGCCTGGGACCCGGAGCTCTGCGAGCCGCTCGGGATCGACCCGGCGCGGCTGCCCGAGCCGCTGCCCTCGGCCGGCACCTTCGGCACCACCACCGAGTTCGGCGGCGAGGTGCCGGTGGCAGGCGTCGCCGGCGACCAGCAGGCGGCGCTCTTCGGCCAGGCGGCGCTGCAGCCGGGGATGGCGAAGAACACCTACGGCACCGGCAGCTTCGTCCTCCTCAACTGCGGCGCCGAGCTGCCGGACCCGCCCGAGGGCCTGCTGGCGACGGTCGCCTGGGGGATCGGCGAGGAGGTCGCCTACGCGCTCGAGGCCTCGATCTTCGTCACCGGCGCCGCCGTGCAGTGGCTGCGCGACGGGCTCGGGGTGATCTCCGACGCGGCCGAGACCGAGGCGCTCGCCGCCTCGCTCGACTCGAACGACGGCGTCTACTTCGTGCCGGCCCTGACCGGGCTCGGCTCGCCCCACTTCGATCCCTACGCGCGCGGCACGATCGTCGGCCTCACCCGCGGCAGCGGCCGCGCCCACCTGGCGCGCGCGGCGCTCGAGGCGATCGCCTTCCAGACCGTCGATGCGGTGCGCGCCCAGGAGGCGGCGGCGGGGCGAGCGCTGGAGCTGCTGAAAGCCGACGGCGGCGCCGCCGGCAACGGCTGGCTGATGCAGTTCCAGGCCGACGTGCTCGGCGTCCCGGTGGTCGTGCCGGAGGTGGCGGAGACGACCGCGCTCGGCGCCGCCTACCTGGCCGGGGTCGCGATCGGCGCCTGGACCCTGGAGCAGGTCGCCGAGCGCTGGCGGGCGGCGGCGCGCTACGAGCCGCGGATGGCGACCGCCGAGCGCGAGCGCCTGCTTGCCGAGTGGCACCGCGCGCTCGAGCGCTCGCGCGGCTGGGCGGGCCCCGGTCCGGCGGACGCCCCGTAACCCGGCCGCGGCCCGAATGTAGGGTCAAGCAGCGGCGCCCCCGCAGCCCGCTCTCGTCATGTCCGACATCAAGCCACAGGTGTACAAGGACCCGCGCCCGCCGGAGTACTTCGACCAGTTCCACCAGGCGGCGCGGAACGGCTCGACCTGGGTCTACACCCTGGCCCGCATCGTCTGCACCCTGCCGACGCTGCTGCTCTACCGGGTCAAGGTGATCGGCCGCAGGAACGTGCCGCGCCGCGGCGGGCTGATCCTCGCCCCCAACCACTTCAGCCAGATGGACCACTTCTTCGCCGGCGTCTACCTGCCGCGGAAGATCCGCTTCATGGGCAAATCGCAGCTCTTCGGGCCGCCGGTCGTGACCGCGATCCTGAAGCACGGCGGGGTCTTCCCGGTCCGCCGCGGCCACCGCGACGAGGAGGCGATGAAGACCGCCTTCATCCTGCTCGAACAGGGCGAGATGGTGCTGATCTACGCCGAGGGCGGCCGCTCCCGCAGTGGCGAGCTGGGCGAGCCGAAACGGGGCATCGGGCGGATCGCGCTCGAATCGGGCGTCCCGGTCGTCCCGGTCGCGATCCACGGCTCGGCCGGCGTCCGCCGATGGAAGCGGCTGCGCTTCCCGCAGGTGACGATCGAGTTCGGCAAGCCGTGCTCCTTCCCAGTCGAGAAAGACGTCGCCCCGGAGCGCCAGCTCGAGGCCGCGACCGAGATCTTCAACGCGGTCCGCGACCTCTACGCCGGGCTCGCTAGCGATCCTGGAGTCGGAGCAGATCCTGAAGGGTCGTCCCCGGACGCTCGACGATATACCGAGGGCATGCGAGGTCGATCCGGGAGTTAGAGGAGAGCAGGCGGATGAAGATCACCTGCGAGCTCTGCCAGTTGTCCCACCACTCGGGGTCGTGGGATCCGAGCGAGCAATCGAGCACGTAGCTGATCGGCGTCTGCATGCTCTCCGCCCGCACGAGCCACTTCGACGCTTTCGCCGCGGCCAGGAACGGCTCCCACTCGAGGTTCTCCTGCTCCCTCCACGACGCGCCGTACAGATGGCCGAGCGAGATCGGTTCGGCCTTGGGACCGGGGGGGAGCAGTCGCTGCTGCGAGGGCGGTCGGACCTCCGGCTCCGGGTCGATCACGACGCCGATGTCGGGGGCGTCGTCCTGCGGGCGTTCGTCGAGGATCTTCAACGCCTCTGAATCGGGGAGGGCCCTTCCCTTCCCGGCGACCGGGCCGCGAGCGTTTTTCAAGCCACCGGATTTCGTCGTATCTGCAGCCATTGCTCAGCTTTTGAACTGTACGCCGACGATCTGGTCGCCCTCCACGTAGGCGCCCCTGGGATAGACGACTCGCTTGCCCGCCCCGTCGAAGCCGTAGGCCCGCTCGAGATATACGCGGGGAGAGCGCGGCGAGAGGTCGGCTCGCGACTGGCTGGCGAACTGGCCTTCGATCGTTCCGCCGTCCTTGAGCCTGATCACGACCACCACGGCCCCGCGTTCCCTGGCCTCACGCCAGGTCCAGTCCCACAGGGTAGGCGGCTCGAGGGTGCCCAGGTTGTCCAGGACCCGAAACACCGGGCCGGAGGCGCGCAGTTCGGCGGCTTCGACGATGGCGCTCATCGCTCGACCGAGGATGTATGGCGCGCCGAGTAGCAGGCAGGCGAAGGCCCAAACGGCGAGTTCGTGCGATTCGAGCTCGTCGTTCATCGCCCAGTGGGCGAGCAGGTGGCCGATCGGCCACCAGGTGATCGCGATCCAGGCGGCGCTGAGGATGAATGCCTGCGCCAGCGCGTAGAGGTCGCGTTCGGGTCCCGTCGAGTTGCGTTCGACCTGGTATCCGGCGAGGAACGCGTAGCCGGGCGCGACGGCTCCGGCGAAGATAGCGAGCGCCTCGAAGGTGGACGGCATGGGAACGGGCACGGTATGGCATGTGCATGCCGGTGGAAAGCGGGCCGAAGCCTGGCCCTCGCGAATTGGGCGCTGCCGCTACTCGTAGCGGCGCTCGATCCGGGAGTAGAACTCCGGATCGTGCCCGGGGGTGATCACGACGTCCGGGAACTGAGAGCGGAAGAGCCGCAGCTCCTGCAGCGAGCGGCGCAGGTTGTGGGCGTCCTGGGGGCGCGGGGCGGGGGGTACAGAGCCGTCGAGCTGGCCGGCCATGTACATCGCGTCGCCGCCGATCACGAAGTCGCGCTGGGCGAGGCGGCAGACGACCGAGAGGTGGCCGGCGGAGTGGCCGGGGGTGAAGGCGAGCCGGATCGAGCCGTCGCCGAAGAGGTCGAAGGTGCGGGCGAAGCTGGCGTAGGAGCCGACCGTGGCGCGGTCGAAGTCGACGGTGCGGTACTCGAAGGCGTAGTCGTAGTGGGCGCGGCGGTAGCCGTCGCCGACGCTGCCGCTGGCGGCCGCCCGCCACTCGGCCTCGGAGACGACGAAGGTCGAGCGGGGGAACTCGGAGATCGCCGAGGAGTGGTCGATGTGGAGGTGGGTCATGACCACCACCGGGACCTCGCCGGGGTCGATCCCGCGCGCCCGCAGCTGCGAGGGGACGTCTTCGCGGGCCTCGAGGCTGGGCTTGCCGAAGCGGTTGGCGAGGGCGCCGAAGTTCTCGCCGCCGCCGCTCGCGATCGAGGGGTGCAGGCCGGTGTCGACGAGGATCGCGCCGGCGCTCGGGTGGCGGACGAGGAAGGCCGGCACCGGGACCCGGTTCGGCGGCTTGCCCCGCAGCAGCGCCCACAGGAGCTTCGCCTGCAGGAAGGGGCCGCCGGGGCTGACCATCATCGCCTGCGGGAAGTCGACGTGGCCGGCGACCAGCGGTTCGACCGCGACCGTCGCCCCGGCGCTGCCGCCGGCGAGCGGTTCGTGCAGCGGCTGCGGCTCGACGCTGATTGCCATAACCGAGCCAGATTAAGCGGGTCCGAGCGCCGATAGGCTCCCTGCGGGATGGCTGAAAGCTCGCATTCGCAGGTGTTTCGGGAGGGGCTGCTGGAGGGGCAGGTCTGCCTCGTCTCGGGCGCGGGGTCCGGTTTGGGGCGGGAGACCGCCCTGGAGCTGGCCCGGCTCGGCGCCGCCGTGGTCGGCTGCGGGCGCCGGCCCGAGCCGCTGGCGAAGACGGCCGAGCTGGCCGCCGGGCTGCCGGGCAGCTTCGAGCACCGCGAGCTCGACATCCGCGAGGAGGACGCGGTCGACGCGCTCCTCGACGGCGTGCTCGAGCGCCACGGCCGCCTCGACGTCCTCGTCAACAACGCCGGCGGTCAGTTCCTCAGCCCGGCCGAGGCGATCACGCCGAAGGGCTTCCGCACGGTGGTCGAGCTGAATGTCGAGGGGACCTGGCTGATGACCCACGCCGCCGCGACCAAGGCCTTCATCCCGCAAGGCGGCGGCAAGGTGCTGAGCGTCACCCTCTCGCCGCACAACGGGATGCCGGGGATGGTCCACTCCGGCGCCGCCCGCGCTGCGGTCGAGAACATGATGCGGACGCTCGCCGTGGAGTGGGCGCGGTTCGGGATCAAGACCGTCGCCCTCGCCGCCGGCCACTTCGCGACCGAGACGCTCTTGACCAAGTACCCGCAGTCGGTGGTCGACAACGTCGCCCGCTCGATCCCGCTGCAGCGCACGGGACGGGCCGAGGAGATGGCCTGGCTCGTCGCCTACCTCGCCTCGCCCGCCGGCGACTTCTTCTCCGGGACGACGATCACGCTCGACGGCGCCCGCGACAACTGGGCGGGGCCTTGGCCGCCGGAGGCGATGTCGACCGACAGCGGCGACCCCGTCGCCGAGGAGCGCCGGCCCGAGTAGCGCGTTCGTCGTTCTTCCCGCTCAGCGGGACAAACGGCGAACGGTCATGCGGTGCGGGGCTCGAGGACGACGATCGGGATCTCGCGGCCGGCCCGGGCGCGGTAGTCCTTGTACCCCGGGTAGGCGGCGTCGGCGAGCGCCCAGAGGCGGTCGCGCTCCTCGGGCGCGGCGACGCGGGCGTGGACCGGGCGGCCCTCGTCGCCGACCTGAACCGTCGTGTCGGGATTCGCCGTCAGGTTGTGGAACCAGGCCGGGTGTTGCGGGAAGCCGCCCTTGGAGGCGATCAGGACCAGGTCCTCGCCGTCGGCGACGTAGAGCAGCGGCGTCGTCCGCTTCTTCCCGGACCTGGCACCGACGTGGTCGAGCAGCAGCATCCGCCCCTCGACCCCGGGGATCCGGTGGCCGAGGCGCCCACCCGTCCTCCGGTAGAGGAAGGTGTGGGCGTCCGCGGCGCGGATCAGCGCCGGCCAGATCCGGTCGGCGAGGTCGAGGTAACGCGGCGGCGTGCGGCCGGCCGGCTGCTGGCTCAGGTGTACATCCCCCCGAACATGCCGCCGGTGATGTTCAGCACCTGCCCGTGCACGTAGTTGGCCAGCGGCGAGGCGAGGAAGAGGACCGGGCCAGAGGCCTCAGCCGGGCTCGCCGGGCGGCCCAGCGGGATGATCGCCGAGGCCATTGCCCGCATCTGCTCGGGGATCCCGAGCTCGATCTTCTCGCCGCTCGGCGCGGTCATCTCTTCGCCCGCCTCTTTGGCCGCGGTGAGGCGGGTTTCGACGAAGCCGAAGGCGACAGCGTTGACGTTGATCTTGAACTGGCCCCACTCCTTGGCCAGCGTTTTGGTCACGCCGACGACGCCCATCTTCGCCGCCGAGTAGTTGACCTGGCCGGCGTTGCCCATCGTCCCCGAGGTCGAGGAGACGTTGATCAGCTTGCGGAAGATCTCCTTGCCCTCCTCGCGCTCCTGTTTGGCGGCGCCGCGCCAGTGCGGGGCCAGCGCCCGCGCGACCCGGAAGGGGACGACGGTGTGGATGTCGAGCATCGCCTGGAACTGCTCGTCGGTCATCTTGTGGGCTACGCCGTCCCAGGTGTAGCCGGCGTTGTTGACGACGATGTCGACGGCGCCGAAGGCGTCGACCGCGGCGGCGACCAGCTCGTCGGCGGCGCCCGGCTCGGTCAGGTCGCCGGCGAAGACGGCGGTCTCGCCGGAGATCTCGCTCGCCGTCTGCTCGGCGACGTCGGCGTCGAGGTCGTTGATCAGCACCTTCGCCCCCTCGTTCGCGAAGAGCTCGGCGGTCGCCCGCCCGATCCCCCGCGCCGACCCGGTGACGATCGCCGCTTTCCCGTCCAGCAGTCCCATTTCTCCTCCGTTCGCTCGGTCGTGAAGTCCGCGCGGAGGCTAGAGGAAATCGGCCCTGGTTGACTGGCCAATCGGTTTTGGAATTTCGCAACTGCGACAGCGTCGACTTGCGCATCCGAGCGGAGCGGAGAGAATCGCCCTCGTGAGCGACGGCGTGTCGATCCTCCTCTTCGGCCTGATGTCGGCCCTGAACCCGACCCTGTTGGCGGCGGTGACGATCATGCTGCTGCTGCCGAGCCCGAAGCGGCTGATGGTCGGCTACCTGCTCGGCGCCTACCTGACCAGCATCGCGCTGGGGCTGCTGATCGTCTTCGAGCTGCATGGGGACGCCTCGGTCGCCAGCGCCAAAAGGACCCTGAGCCCGATCGCCGACCTGGTGCTCGGTGGGCTGCTCGTCACCGCCGGGTTGGTGTTGAAGGACCGGCGGATGCGGGCGCGGAGCGAGCGCCACAAGGCGGCGAAGGCGGCGAAGGAGAAGAAGGAATCGATCCCCGAACGGCTGCTGGGGCGCGGCGACCCGCGGATCACCTTCTTCGTCGGCGTCATCCTCACCTTCCCCGGCGCCTCCTACCTGGCGGCCCTGGCGAAGACCTCGAAACTGGACGTCGCCGACGCCTGGATCGTGCTGATCGTGGTTGGGCTCTGCCTGCTCCAGCAATTGCTGCTGGAGCTGCCGATCGTCGCCTACGCGCTGCGGCCCGAGTGGGCGAAAGGCGCGATCGCGAGCTTCCGCGAGTGGCTGGCCCGCAACGGCCGGCGGGCGGCGGCGAACGTCGCGGTGGGCCTCGGCGGGCTGCTGGTGCTGCGCGGCGTGATCGAGCTGATCGCCGGCCACTGAGCGGGGCAGGGCGGCGGAGCTAGGAGGGATTAGCGAAACTCACGTCCGCGACTGGCGAGCGCCGGACCAAGCGGGGCAAGGACGCAGGGAGGCCAAATAGCAGAGCTATTTGGCCGACTGAGGACGCCGCACCGCGACGGTCCGCCGCCGCCAGGCGGGGGCGCGGGAGTTTCGCTAATCCCTCCTAGGAGCCGGCGATCCGGCTCAGGTCCTTGGGGCGCAGCAGCGCGTGCAGGGTGGAGGGCTCGAGGATCGCCAGGCCTCCCTTGCGCAGCTTCGCGCCGGCGCCGGTGAGGCGGGCGATCTCGTCGGAGAAGTCGGGCTCGTGGCCGACCAGGAGGACGTCGCCGCGGCCGGCGGCGAGGGCGAGAGCGTCGAAGCCGCCGCCCGCCAGCTCGGCCGCCACCTCCGGCTCGAGCCCCGGCAGCGACTCGCAGGCGAGCCTGGCGGTCTCGGCGGCGCGGACCTTGGGGCTGCTCAGGCAGGCGTCGATCCGGGCGCCGAGGGCGGCCAGCGCGGCGCCGGCCTCGCGCGCCTGGCGCTCGCCCTTGGGCGTCAGCCGGCGGGCGGCGTCGTCCAAGGTCTCATGCTCTGCGTCGCCGTGCCGAAGTAGATAGAGCATGGCGCGGAATCTACGAAAGCCATGGCCGCGACGCCTCCCTCCGAGCGATTCTTTAGCATCCGCTCACATGTTGCTCATGCCCGGCCGCCGCTCGCTGGCCGTGGTGATCGTCGCACTGGCCTCCCTGGTCGTGCCCACCGCGGCGAACACCGCAGGCCAAATCGTCCTCTACGGCGCCGCCGGCGGCTCCCATCTGGAGCTCAGCACGAGCGGGGGCAAGCTCGTCGTCGACGGCTGGATGGCCCACCAACAGCCCCGCGGCTGCCACTTCGACCACGGCCGCGAAGGGGCGGTTTGCGATCTCTCCGGCGTCGACCGGATCGAACTGCAGATGGGCAACGCGCCCGACTTCGTCCGCGTCAACAGCCCTCTGCCGGTTCCCCTCACCGCCCACCTCGGCGGCGGCTCCGACAAGTTCATCGGCAATGCCGAGAACGACACCTGCTACTCCGAAGGCGCCCGCCGCAACCGCTGCATCGGCGGCCCCGGCCGCGACATCTGCATCACCGGCCAGCAGAACAGCGACTGCGTCGGCGACGCCGGCAACGACTACTGCCACACCGGCGCCGGCTCCGACGGCTGCTGGGGAGGCCCCGGCCGCGACGTCTGCATCATGGGCCCGGGCCAGGACGGCTGCCACGGCGAAGGCGGCAACGACCGCCTCTACGGCGGCCGCGGCGCCGACCAGCTCTACGGCGGCTCAGGTCACAACTACTGCGACGGCCTCCCCGGCCGCGGTCAGTCCCACGAATGCCACGCCGGACCGGGGCACTAGCCGAATCCGGCACCCGCTGAGTCGGCTGCGCACCGAGCCGCGAGCCTGCCAAAGCGCGCGCTCGAAAAGCTAAAGATCTCTTGACTGAACGTCTCCGGGGCGGCTATTCCTCTGCTGGAAAAACGGTGGACGCGTACCGCGTCCCGTACGGAGGAGGAGCAGCAGATGTCCCATAGTCACAGAAGCCTCGGGCTCGCCATGATCGCCGTCTTCGTCGCCGGCGCGATGCTGGCGCCGGCGGCTCACGCGGAAGAAAAAACACCGACATTCACAGCCGGAGAAGGCCTTGCACGTGAAACAGGCTCTCAGGTCGAACAGCAGCAGTTCACACTGGCCACGGGAACGTTCAAATGCAAAGAAGCGAACCTCACCGACAAAGCTGCGGTCACGGGAATGATGCTGATCATGGAACCGTCATACAGCGGCTGCACCCTCGGCGGCGTCACTGCGACGGTTTCGATGAACGAATGCAAGTACACATTCGAACCGACCAGCACAACAGAACCAGACAAGTACATGGGCCGGATGGGGGTCATCTGCCCGGTCGGCGGCTCGATCAAAATCTCGAACGGCGCCTGCACGGTGACGATCGAAGAACAGCTCAACCTGGAAGCGGTCGAATTCGAAAACAACACAGCCGCGGAACCGAAAAAAGACGAAAAGTGGACCACAAACATCAAAAGTCTGGTCTACATGCAGACAGGCACCTGCTCCGGCGGGACCGGTATTTTCGCCAGCGGGGGCATGATGGGCAGCGAGACAGTCAAGGGCGAGTCGGCGGTTGGAGAACCGGTCGATCTCTGGATCGGCGACTGAAGCTGAGGTAGGAGAGTCGCCGGCAGTGGCCGAGGCGACGCGATCCTCGCGATCGCGTCGCCGGCCGCCCTACAAGCCCATCGATTTGCCGATGATCTCCTTCATCACCTCGTCGGTGCCGCCGCCGATGGGGCCGAGGCGGGCGTCGCGGACGGCGCGCTCGATGCCGTACTCGCGCATGTAGCCGTAGCCGCCGTGGATCTGGAGGGATTGGTCGGCGATGCGGAGGACGGTGCGTTGGGTGAGGAGCTTGGAGATCGAGACCTCGCGGATCGGGTTGTGGCCTTCGTGGAAGAGGCGGAGGGCGTCGTAGGTCTGGGCGCGGGCGGCTTCGGCTTCGGTTGCCATCTCGGCGATCTGGTGGCGGATGGCTTGGAACTTGCCGATCGGGCGGCCGAAGGCTTCGCGGTCCGAGGCGTAGGCGACGGTGGTCTCGATCAGGCGGCGCATGGCGCCGACGGCGCCGATCGACATCAGGAGGCGCTCCCAGGCGAAGTTGGCCATGATCAGCTTGAAGCCGCCGTTCTCCTCGCCGAGGAGGTTCTCGGCCGGCACCTCGACGTCGGTGAAGGCCAGCTCTCCCGTGTCGGACGAGTGCCAGCCCATCTTCTCCAGCTTGCGCGAGACCTCGTAGCCGGGCATCTCGCGCTCGAGGACGAGGAAGGAGATGCCGCCGTGGCCGCCCTCCTCCGTGGTCTTGCAGGCGCAGACGAGGAAGTCGGCCCGGACGCCGTTGGTGATGAAGGTCTTCGATCCGTTGACCACGTAGGTGTCGCCATGGCGCTTGGCGGTGGTGGTGATGCCGGCGACGTCGGAGCCCGCGCCGGGCTCGGTGATCCCCAGCGCCCCGATCTTCTCGCCGGCGATCCCCGGCACCAGCCAGCGCTGCTTCTGCTCCTCGCTGCCGAAGTTGAAGATCGGCGGCATCGCGATCGAGGTGTGGGCGTTGAGCCCGGCGGCGACGCCGCCCGAGCCGCCGGAGTGGGCCAGCTCCTCGACCCAGACTGCATCGTGCAGGTGGGTGCCGCCCTGACCGCCGTAGGCCTCCGGGAACTTGAGGCCGAGAAAGCCGAGCTCGGCGCAGCGCCGGTAGAGCTCGCGGGGGAATTCGCGCGCCGCCTCCCACTCGTCGACGTGCGGCGCGATCTCCGCTGCGACAAAGCGCGCCACCGTCTCCCGCAGCTCCTCGTGCTCCGCGCCGAAGGGCGGGAGCGGGGCGCGGGTGCCGCTGTCCTTGACGACGGTCATCGCTTGGGGCGCCTTTTGCATCTCATGGATGTAAAAGGCGCCCCAACGGCCTACAGCCCGTAGCTCCGCCCGATCACATCGAGCATCACCTCGTCGGTGCCCGCCCCGATCCGGTTGAGGCGCACGTCGCGGTAGGCGCGCTCGATCTCGTACTCCTTCATGTAGCCGTAGCCGCCGAGGATCTGGACGCACTCGTCCGCCACCTCGCAGGCGATCCGCGAGGCGAAGAGCTTCGCCATCGTGATCTCGCGCACCGGGTACTCGCCGTTGGCGAAGCGCCAGGCGGTCGCGTAGGTGAACTGCTTGGCGGCCTCGGTCTTGGTCGCCATCTCGGCGAACTTGTGGCGGATCGCCTGGAACTTGCCGATCGGGCGGCCGAAGGCTTCGCGCTCCTTGGCGTACTCGAGGGTCTTCTCGATCATCCGCTCGGCCCCCGCGTGGCAGCCCGCGGCGGCGACCAGGCGCTCGCCCTGGAGCTCCCAGGCGATGTGGTAGAAGCCCTTGCCGACCTCGCCGAGGACGGCGTCGGCGGGGACGCGGACATCGTCGAAGGCCAGTTCGCCGGTGTCGGAGGCGTGCATCCCCATCTTCTCCAGCTCCGCCGAGACGGTGAAGCCGGGGACCTTCTCGCCGTTCTCGTCGCGCAGGTCGACGAGGAAGAGGGTGATGCCTGCGTGGCGCTCGCCCGGGTCCGTCTTCGCCACCAGGACGATGAAGTCGGCCCGCGGCCCGTTGGTGATGAAGGTCTTGGAGCCGTTGATCACGTATTCGTCGCCGTCGCGGATCGCGGTGGTGCGGATGCCGGCGACGTCGGAGCCGGCGCCCGGCTCGGTGATCCCGAGACATGCCACCTTCTCGCCCTTCAGCCCCGGTTCGAGGTACTTGCGCTTCTGCTCCTCGGTGCCGAGCAGGTGGACGGGCGGCAGAGTCATGTCGCTCTGCACGGCGAAGGCCATGTTGGTGCCGCCCGAGCCCGAGTAGCTCATGCACTCGGCCCGCACCAGCGAATAGAAGTAGTCGCCGCCCTGGCCGCCGTACTCCTCCGGGAAGCAGAGGCCGAGGTAGCCGAGCTCGCCGGCCCGCTGCATCGCCGAGGTCGGCCAGTAGGTCTCCTCCCACTCGTTGCGGTGGGGCCACAGCTCCGCTTTCACCCAGGACTGCATCGACTCGCGCAGGTCTTCGTGCTCCTGGCTGAAGATGAAGTGCTTGCGCCCGGCCTCGAAGTCGGGCTTGATGACGTTGGAGCCGCCGCTGGTCGCGCTCGCCACTGTCTCTCTCCTCGCTCTCGGTGCGCGGGGCTCCCTTGCCCCGCCAGGGCCGAGTGGACAGTAGCACTTCCCACTTTCGACGCGGCTTCGCTATCGTGCCCGGCGTGAACGGAGAGGGCAGCAAGGCGTGAGCCGCGAGGGCCAGTTCGAGAAGGTCGCCTACGAGGTCGCCGACGGCGTCGCCACCGTCACCCTCAACGACCCCGACAAGCGCAACATGCTGTCCGGCCAGATGCTGACCGAGCTGGTCGCGGCGATGAAGCTGGCGAAGGACGACGGGGAGGTCGGGGCGGTCGTCCTCACCGGCGCCGGCGAGAAGGCCTTCTGCGCGGGCGCCGACCTCGGCGGTTTCGCCGCCGAGGTGCCGCTGGTCTCCAAACACTTCGCCTCCGACCTCTTCCTCGAGTACTTCCGGCTGATGCCGCGCCTCGGCAAGCCGACGCTCTGCGCGGTGAACGGCCACGTCCTCGCCGGCGGCATGGGCATCGCCCTCTCCTGCGACCTGCTGATCGCCAAGGAGGGCGCCACCTTCGGCACCCCGGAGATCAACGTCGGCGCCTTCCCCTACATGATCATGGCGATCATCTACCGCAACGTCCCGCGCAAGAAGGTCAACGAGATGATGCTGCTGGGCGAGCGGCTCTCCGCGGAGGAGGCGGTCACCTACGGGCTCGCCAACAAGGTCGTGCCGCCCGAGGAATTCGACGCGGCGGTCGCCGACTGGGCGACCAAGCTCGCGTCCAAGAGCCCGGTCCTGATGCGGCTCGGCCACGACGCGATGTACCGCCAGCAGGACATGGCCTTCGACGACGCGCTCGAGTTCCTGCGCTCGCAGCTCAGCCTCACCTTCTCGACCGAGGACCTCGCCGAGGGCGTCCGCGCCTTCTTCGAGAAGCGCGACCCCGAGTGGAAGGGTCGATGAGCGACTCGCCCGAGCACCTGCTGCCGGGCACCGCACCGCTCGGCGAGCTGACCGAGCAGCTCCACTCGCACCGCGAGCAGGCGCGGCTCGGCGGCGGCGAGGAGAAGATCGCCAAGCAGCACGAGCGCGGCAAGCTCACCGCCCGCGAGCGGATCGAGCTGCTGGTCGACGCCGGCAGCTTCGTCGAGATCGGCCTCCACGGCCGCCCCCACTTCTCGCAGCGCTCGATGGAGGGAGTCGACGCCCCCGCCGACGGCGTCATCACCGGCTGGGGCGACGTCGACGGCCGCCCCTGCTGCATCGCCGCCTACGACTTCACCGTGATGGCCGGCTCGATGGGGATGACCGGCGAGCTCAAGGTCGGCCGCCTGCGGGAGATGGCGCTCGGCAAGCGGATGCCGTTCATCTGGCTGCTCGACTCGGCCGGCGCCCGCATCCAGGAGGCCGCCGGCTCGCTCTTCGCCGGCTCCGGCCACCTGTTCCGCGAGGAGGTCGAAATGTCGGGCGTGGTGCCGATGGTGGCGGCGATGATGGGTCCCTGCGCCGCCGGCACCGCCTACATCCCGGCGCTCGCGGACTTCGTCCCGATGGTCGCCGGCCAGGGCGCGATGGCGCTCGCCGGCCCGCACCTGGTGAAAGCGGTGACCGGCGAGGAGATCTCGATGGAGGAGCTCGGCGGCGCCAAGGTCCACACCCGCAAATCGGGAGTGGGGGACCTCGAAGTGAAGGACGACGAGGAATGCATCGAGGCGATCAAGGCCTACCTCTCATTCTTCCCGGCGAACTGCGAGCAGAAGCCGCCGGTGCTCGAGACCGGCGACCCGGACGAGCGCCGCTCCGAGCGGCTGATGGAGATCGTCCCCGAGTCCTCGCGCCAGCCCTACGACATGTACGAGGTGATCGCCGAGATCGTCGACGACGGCGAGTGGTTCGACCTGAAGCCGCGCTGGGCCCGCAGCGTCATCACCTGCTTCGCCCGCTTCGGCGGCCAGCCGGTCGGGATCGTCGCCAACCAGCCCAAGCACCTGGCCGGCGTCCTCGACAACGACTCGGCCGATAAGGCCGCCCGCTTCATCAACCTCTGCGACGCCTTCAACGTCCCGCTCGTCTTCCTCCAGGACGTGCCCGGCTTCATGGTCGGCTCGAAGGTCGAGCACGCCGGGATCATCCGCCACGGCGCCAAGATGCTCTACGCGGTCAGCCGCGCCACGGTGCCGAAGGTGACGGTGATCGTCCGCAAGGCCTACGGCGCCGGCTACTACGTGATGTGCGGCAAGGCGTATGAGCCGGACCTGATCGTCGCCTGGCCGGGGGCCGAGATCTCGGTGATGGGGGCCGAGGGCGCGGTCAACATCATCGGCCGCTCGGCGATCGAGGCGGCCGAGGACCCGGAGGCGACCCGCGAGGCGATGCTCGACGCCGTCCGCCAGAACATCGACCCCTACATCGCCGCCGGCAACGCCGTGATCGACGAAGTGATCGACCCGCGCGAGACCCGGCCGACGATCGTCAAGGCGCTGCGGATGGCCCGCACCAAGCACGTCGAGAAGCCGAAGAAACGACACGGCGTGATGCCCGTATGAAGGAGGAGCGATGAGCCGCTTCGAGGACCCGGTGATCATCAGCTGCTCGATCAGCGGCGTGCTCGCCAACCGCGACCAGTCGCCGGCGATCCCCTACACGCCGGAGGAGTACGCGGCGGAGGCGCGGCGGGCGGTCGACGAGGGGGCCTCGCAGATCCACATCCACGCCCGCAAGCCGGATGGCACTCCCTCCTATGAGGTCGAGGACTTCCGAGCGATCACCGAGGCGATCAGGGGCGAGGTCCCCGAGGTCATCGTCAACTACTCGACCGGGGCGATCGGGATCCCGATCGAGAAGCGGCTCGAGTACCTTCGCGAGCTGCGCCCCGACGTCGCCGCGCTGAACATGAGCTCGATGAACTACGCCAAGTACTCGCGCCGCCGCAAGGACTTCGTCTTCAAAGCGGTCTTCGAGAACAGCTTCGACACGATCGTTCAATTCATTACCGAGATGGTGGAGCTGGGGATCAAGCCCGAGCACGAGTGCTTCGACTCCGGCCACGTCGCCAACCTCGACCCGCTGCTCGACATGGGCCTGCTGCAGCCGCCGCTGCAGATCTCCCTGGTGATGGGGGTGACCGGCGGCATCCGCCCGACCCCGCGCAACGTCACCCTGATGAGCGACCAGATCCCCGGCGGCCCCGAGGGCTCGAACCAGTGGCAGGTGATCGGGATCTCGCGCGACCAGTGGAAGCTGCTCGCCTCCTCGCTGGTGCTCGGCGGCAACGTCCGCGCCGGGGTCGAGGACAACCTCTACCTGCCGAGCGGCGAGATGGCGAAGTCCAACGGCGAGCTGATCGCCAAGGCGCGGCAGATGGCCGAAGACGTCGGCCGCCGGCCGGCCAGCATCGCCGAGGCGCGCGAGCTGCTCGGCGTGCCGCTGCGGGCGGGCGCCTGAGCGCATGACCATGGCCGATCTGCCGCTCTCAGACGTTCGCGTCCTCGACCTCACCCGGCTCCTGCCCGGCGGTTTCTGCTCGCTGCTCCTGGCCGACTTCGGCGCCGAGGTGCTGAAGGTCGAGGACACCGGCATGGGCGACTACGTGCGCTGGGCGCCGCCCTACTACGGCAGCGACGAGCAGAACGCGCTCGGCACCCGCTCCTCGCTCTACCTCTCGCTCAACCGCGGCAAGCGCTCGGTCCGCCTCAACCTCAAAGACGACGCCGGCCGCGAGGCCTTCCTGCGGCTGGTCGAGCGCTACGACGTCGTCCTCGACGGCTTCCGCCCCGGCGTCCTCGACCGCCTCGGGGTCGGCTACGAGCGGATGCGCGAGGCCAACGAGGGGATCGTCTACTGCGCGATCACCGGCTACGGCCAGGACGGCCCCTACGCCAGTCGCGCCGGCCATGACCAGAACTACCTCGGCCTGATCGGCATGCTCGGGCTGAGCGGCGCCGCCGGCGGCCCGCCGACGATGGCGGCGGGGCAGATCGCCGACCTCGGCGGCGGCGCCCTGATGGCCGCGGTCGGGGTGATGGCGGCGCTGCACGAGCGCCGCCGCTCGGGCCAGGGGCAGGCGGTCGACATCTCGATGGCCGACGGCGCCCTCTCCTGGCTGGCGATGGTCGCCGGCCGCTACTTCTGCGACGGCGTCGTGCCGCAGCGCGGCGACGGCCAGCTCTCCGGCGGCATCCTCTGCTATCTGCCCTACGAGGCCGCCGACGGCTGGGTCAGCTGCGGCGCCCTGGAGCCGAAGTTCTGGGCCTCCTTCTGCGAGGGCGTCGGCCGCCCCGAGCTGGTCGAGGCGCAGTTCGAGGCGGCCGGGTCCGACGCCTGGCGCGAGGTCGCGGCGGTCTTCCGCAGCCGCACCCGCGAGGAATGGCGCGCCTTCAACGACGAGCGCGACTGCTGCATCGAGCCGATCCTCGACCTCGACGAAGCGCTCGGCTCCGAGCTGGTGCGGGAGCGGGGGATGGTGGTCGAGGTCGACCAGCCGGAGCTCGGCCCGGTCCGCCAGCTCGGCAACCCGATCAAGCTGGACCGCACCCCCGCCGACCCGACCCGCCCGGCGCCCGCCTTCGGCGAGCACACCGAGGAGGCGCTGCGCGAGGCCGGCTACTCGGAGGAGGAGATCGAGGCCCTCATCTCCTCCGGCGCCGCCGCCGGGCCCGGCGCGGGCGGGGCGGTGGAGTTCCGGGCATGAGCGCCGCCGAGGCGCAGGAGCTGTTGAAGATGGGCGAGCTGGCCGAGGCCTCCGGGGTGCCGGTGCCGACGATCAAGCACTACCTGCGCGAGGGCCTCCTGCCCGAGCCGGTCAAGACGAGCCGCAACATGGCCTACTACCCGCCCGAGTTCGTCGACCGGATCCGCCTGATCAAGCGCCTGCAGGAGGAGCGCTTCATGCCGCTGAAGGCGATCCGCTCGGTCCTGGAGGAGGACCCGGAGCGGGCCGAAGCGCTGCTC
>DASXOF010000129.1:0-6778 GCA_036494495.1 Solirubrobacterales bacterium
TCCTGCATTTTCCCGCCTATCGCGGGAAAATGCAGGACTCGTCGACCTAGCGGCTCCGGGCGGCGAACATCCGGGTCTCCAGGGCCGGGCCGAGGCGCTCGATCTGGAGTGTCACGACGTCGCCGTCGGCGAGGCGCTCGCGGGGGTCGCGGCCGAAGCCGACCCCGGGCGGCGAGCCGGTGGCGATCAGGTCGCCGGGGCGCAGGGTCGTCACCGAGGAGACGTGGGCGACCAGCTCCAGCACCGAGAAGGTCATCTGCGCGGTCGAGGAATCCTGCTTCACGACCCCGTTCACCGCCAGCTGCAGGCCGAGGTCCTGGGGGTCGGCGACGAAGTGCGACGGGGTGACCAGCGGCCCGACCGGGCCGAACCCGTCGAAGCCCTTCTGGACGAACATGTCGATCATCCCCGCCGCCCTGCTGGCGTCGATCCAGTCGCGGGCCGAGACGTCGTTGAACTGGCAGAAGCCGGCGATCGCCGCCGCCGCCGAGGCGCCCTCGAGGTCGCGGCCACCGCTGCCGATCACCACCCCCAGCTCGCCCTCCCAGTCGACCCACTCGGCCCGCGCCGGGATCTCGACCTGCTCGCGGTGGCCGCTCAGCGAGCGCCGCGGCTTGACGAAGGCGTAGGGGAACTCCGGGCGCGCCGCCGCCTCCCCCATCTCGCTGCGGTGCGCCGCGTAGTTGGCACCGGCGCAGACGACCGTCGCCGTCGCCGGCAGCGGCGGCAGCCAGCGCACCGCGTCGGCATCGAGCGAGTCGGCGGCCGGGTCGGCCGTGAGCCGGTCGAGCTCGCCGCGCCAGCGCGCCCATTCGTCGAAGACCTCCGCCAGAGTCGGCCCCTCGCCGCCGCCGAGCAGATCGGCCAGCGCGTAAAGCCGTCCCTCCAGCTCGACCACGACCTGCTCGCCGGCGTCCGCGGCGATCGCCCCGAGGCGCCAAACCACCTCCGGAACGTCGCTCGGAGGGGCGGATTCAGGGTCTACGCGTGCGTAGAAGTTGTTCCACATCAGCGAATATGATTCTATAACACAGAATATGGCGTCGAGCCCGTGTCCCCACTTCGACCACCACGACACTTCGCTCCAGGGCGACCAGCTCTACGCCGTCTACGAGCAGCTGCGCCGGCAGCGGGTCTGCCGCTCGGAGGCCAACGGCGGCTTCTGGATCGTCAGCCGCTACGACGACGTCCGCGCGGCGCTGAAGGACAACGAGACCTTCGCCTCGGGTGAGGGCGTCTTCCTCCCTCCCCTGCCGGGCCCGCGCGCCCTCGGCCTCGAGACCGACCCGCCCGCGCACGGCCCCTACCGCCGCCTCTTCCTCGACCTCGTCGGCCGGCCCCGGGTCACCGCCGCCGAGCCGCTGCTGCGCGAGATGGTCGACCGCGTGGTCGGCGAGTTCGCCGCCGCCGGCGGCGGCGACGCGGTGCCGGCGATCAGCGAGAAGGTGCCGGTCGAGGGGATCGCGCTGATGGCCGGGCTCTCGCCCGAGACGGCGGCCCAGGTGCGGGCGCTGACGGTCGAGATGTGGAAGACGCTGGCCACCGACCCGAACGCGATCGGGCCGCTGATGGGCCTCTTGATGGGCGAGGTCGAGCAGCGGCGCGGCCAGGGCGGCGAGGACTTCCTCACCCTGCTGACGGAGGAGCGGATCGAGGGCCGGCCGCTGAGCCAGGAGGAGATCGGCAACGTCCTCCTCAGCGGCGTCATCGCCGGCCACGAGACGACGATGAACGCCAGCACCAACCTGATCCTCGAGCTGGCGAGCGACCGCGCCCTGCAGGAGCGCCTGCGCGCCGACCGCTCGCTGATCCCGGCCGCGGTCGAGGAGGTCCTCCGCCACCGCGCCCCGGTCCACCTCTTCTTCCGCACCGTCACCCGCGACGTCGAGTTCGCCGGCACCGCGATGCAGGCCGGCGACAAGCTAGCCGTCCTCTACGCCTCCGCCAACCGCGACCCCGACCGCTTCGAGTGCCCCGCCGAGCTCGACGTCGACCGCGCCGACCCCGGCGCCCACGTCTCCTTCGGCTGGGGCATCCACCGCTGCGTCGGCGCGCCCCTGGCCCAGGCCGAGCTGCGGATGCTGACCGACGCGCTGCTCTCGCGCGGGACGCTCGAGCTGGCCGGCGAGCCCGAGCCCTCGGCGCTCGAGGGCGGCCACCACATGGGCTGGCACTGCCTGCCGGTGAACCTCTTCTGACCCCACCACAAACGGAGGATTTGCGATGAAAGTGCTGCTCGGACCGCCCACCCTCGTCCGCGGCAACCCGGAGGAACGGCGGGCAAACCGGCCGCTCGGACGCAGCGTCGAGGGCTTCCAGGACATGCTCGGCGAGCTCGAATGGCTGGCCTTCGCGGCCGAGGACCACGGCATCGACGCGCTCGGCACCACCGAGCACCACCTCCACACCGAGGGCGGCGAGGCGATGCCGAACAGCCTGCTCCTGTTCGCCAACCTGGCGGCCAAGACGAAGCGGCTGACCTTCATGCCGATGTCGATCGTGCTGCCGGTCCGCGACCCGATCCGCGCCGCCGAGGACATCGCCCTCTTCGACAACATGTTCCCCGGCCGGATCGCCGTCTCCTTCGCCCGCGGCTACCAGACGCGCTGGATCCAGACCCTGAGCCAGGAGGAACGGATCGGCGCCGGGCCGATGGACCCCGAGGCCAACGAGCGCAACCGGGAGGTCTTCAACGAGTACCTCGAAGTCGTCCTCAAAGCCTGGACCGAGGACTCCTTCAACCACAACGGCAAGCACTACCAGGCGCCCTACCCGGCGACCGGCATCCCCCACTGGCCGGCCGCCGAGTGGACCCGCGAGTTCGGCACCGACGGCGAGATCGACGAGGCCGGGACGATCCACAAGATCGGGGTCATCCCGAAGCCGGCGACCCAGCCGCACCCGCCGATCTGGGTGCCCTACACGCTCTCCTACGAGACCCTCGTGCAGGCGGCGCAGAAGGGGTTCTTCGCGATGGTCTACGAGGGCCGGATCGAGAACTTCCGCAAAACCTGCGAGGACTACCGGTCCGAGGCGAAGGCGGCCGGCCGCGACCTGGCGCTCGGCGAGGGAATCGCCGCCCTGCGGAAGATCTTCATGGGCGACAGCTTCGAGGAAGCGATGGAGCTGGCGACGCGGACCGCGGGCTACTGGTTCAACCGCTACTTCAGCTACTTCGGGCTGAACGAGGTCAACCGCCTGCCCTCCGACGACCCGACGAAGATGGTCACCTTCGGCAGCGACCGCGAGTGCGCGGAACGGATGTTCGAGACGCACCAGATGCTGTGCGGGACGCCCGACGAAGTCTGCCGCCAGCTCGAGGCGCTCCACTCCTGCCACGCCGATGGCGAGCTGGAGTGGCTCGCCTGGGAGTTCTGGTCGACCGGCAACGCCTCGCGCGACGAGCAGAAGCGGCAGCTCGACATGTTCGCCAACGACGTGCGGCCGCGGTTCGAATGACCCCGCCGGTCCCGCCGCAGCGGATCGGCGAGGCCTTCCGGCTCGACGGCCGCCTCGCCCTGGTCACCGGGGCGGGGAGCGGCCTCGGCCGGGTCTTCGCGACCGCGCTGGCCGCGGTCGGCGCCGAGGTGATCTGCGCCGACCTGCGGCCCGAGCGGGCGGAGGAGACCGCGGCGGCGCTCCAGGCCGACGGCTTCGCGGCCGAGGCGGCGGCGGTCGACGTGGCCGACGAGCAGTCGGTCGCGGCCCTCGCCAAGGGGCTCGACGGCCGGCCGCTGCGAGTCCTCGTCAA
The DNA here is from genome assembly GCA_036494495.1 of Solirubrobacterales bacterium. Taxonomy (GTDB): domain Bacteria; phylum Actinomycetota; class Thermoleophilia; order Solirubrobacterales; family 70-9; genus VAYN01. The sequence continues at coordinate 3,752 of DASXOF010000129.1, forward strand.
CAACGCCGGCATCGCCACCCAGTTCGCCCGCGTCCACGAATCCGACGTCGGGGAATGGGACCGGGCGCTGGCGGTCAACCTGCGCGGCACCTACCTCTGCACCCGGGCGCTGCTGCCGGCGATGCTCGGCGGCGCCGGTGGCGCGATCGTCAACGTCGCTTCGGTCGCCGGCATGACCGGCGCCCCGCCGGACATCGTCGGCCAGGCCGGGATCTCCAACTACGTCGCCTCGAAGGCGGCGGTCGTCGGCTTCACCAAGCAGCTGGCGGTCGAGTACGCCGCCGACGGCATCCGCGCCAACGCGATCGCGCCCGGCTGGCACGGCGGCACCCGGCTCGGGCAGGAGGCCGGACCGGCCGACCCCGAGGTGGGGCGGCGGATGTTCGAGCGGATCGTGGCCGTCACGCCGATGGGGCGCCCGGGAGCCGCCGAGGAGCTGGCGGGGCTGGTCGTCTACCTCGCCGCCGACGCCTCCTCTTACGTCACCGGCGAGGTCGTCGTCCACGACGGCGGCTTGATGGCGTGGTGAGACCGGCGTTGACGGCGCCGGGGCCCGCCGCCTCCGCGGCGCGATCGCTGCGGGTCGCCGTCGCCCTGGAGAGCCAGCGCCAGCTGCGGCTGGTCGACCACGGCGTCGAGCTGGCCCGCCGCGAGTGCCTGCCGCTCGAGGTGATCGTCGCCCGGGTGCGGCTGGCGCCGATGCTGCACTTCGCCCCGGTCGACCGCGACAGCCTGCGGCAGGAGATCGCCGAGGAGGCCCACGGGGTGCTGATGGAGGCGGTGGCGATGGTCCCGGCCGACGTCGCGCTCACCGCCCGGCTGGTCGACGGCAAGGCCTGGGCCGAGGTCGAGCGGATGGCGAAGCAATCCCCCGGCGAGCTCCTCGCGGTGCGGATCGAGCGCCGCCGGCGCCGGCCGCGGCGCTCGCCCTTCGCCGGCGACCGCGCCCTCGTCGTCCGCCTCTAGCCCCTCCCGGGATCCCGGTCACATTTCGGCGCCGGCCGGCGTCATGGGGGTGCAAGCGACTCACGGAGGTCCCACCCCGATGGCCGAAGCAGCACATCAGTCCCTGACGACCCGCAGAGGCAAGCTGATCCTCGCCCTGCTCTGCTCGGTCGCCTTCCTCGACTTCGTCGACGCCTCGATCGTCAACGTCGCCCTGCCCTCGATCCGCACCGACCTCGGCTTCTCCGAGCAGAGCCTGCAATGGGTGCCGAGCGCCTATCTCCTCACCTACGGCGGCTTCATGCTGCTCGGCGGCCGCGCCGCCGACCTGCTGGGACGGCGCCGGGTGCTGGTCACCGGCACCGTCGTGATCGGGCTCTCCTCGCTTCTCGGCGGCCTCGCCCAGAGCTCCGGGCTGCTGATCGGCGCCCGCCTCGTCCAGGGCGTCGGCGCGGCGATGATGCTGCCGGCGGCGCTCTCGATCCTCACCACCAGCTTCGCCGAGGGCCCCGAACGGCACAAAGCGCTCGGCGTCTGGGGCGGCGTCGGCGGGCTCGCCTCGGCGGCCGGCGTCTTCTTCGGCGGCCTGCTGACCGAGGGCCCGGGCTGGCGCTGGGTGATGTTCGTAAACCCGGTCGCGGCCGTCCTCGTCCTGATCGGCGTCTTCGCCCTGCTCAGCGGCGACCGCCCGAAGCGACCCTCGCTGGCGAACTTCGACCTGGTCGGCGCGCTGCTGGCGACGGTCGGCATGCTGCTCCTCGTCTACTCGCTGGTCGAAGCTCCCTCGCAGGGATGGGGCTCGGCCCGCACGCTCGGCGGCCTCTTCGTCGCCCTTGCCCTGCTCGCCCTGTTCCTTCTCAACGAGAGCCGCCGCCGCGACCCGCTGCTGCCGCTCTCGATCTTCCGGGTGCGCGGCCTGGCGGTCGCCGACGTCACCCAGCTGGTCGCCTTCGCCGGCTTCCTCTCGCTCTTCTTCCTGCTCACCCTCTACATGCAGAACGTGCTCGGCTACTCGCCGATCCAGACCGGCGCCGCCTACCTGCCGCTCTGCTTCGGGGTCGGGATCTCCGCCGGCATCTCCGCCCAGCTCCTCGGCCGGCTCGGGACCCGGCCGGTGATCGTCGCCGGCTCGCTGATCGCCGCCGGCGGCGTCTTCTGGCTCTCGAAGATCCCCGTCGACGGCTCCTTCCTCAGCGACCTGCTGCCGGGGATGATGGTGATGTCGGCCGGCCTCGGCGCCGTCTTCGTCGGCGTCACCACGGCCGCCAACGCCGGCGTCCCGGCCGACAAGGCCGGGCTGGCGGCGGCGCTGCTGAACGCCTGCCAACAGATCGGCGGCGCCCTCGGGCTCGCGGTCTTCTCGGTGATCGCCACCTCGCGGACCACCGACCTGCTCGCGAACGGCACGCCGCCGCCGGAGGCACTGACCTCCGGCTTCCAGCGCGCCCTGCTGATCAGCAGCCTGACCCTGGTGGCGACCGCCGCGATCGCCCTGCGCACCGCCAACACCCGCGGCGAGGTGGAGCCCGACGACGCGTCGGCGGCCGAGCCGGCCTACGCTGGAGCCGGAACGGACGGATCCGAGTGAGCCCCGAAGAGAACGAGATCGTCGCCGCGCAGTTCGAGCAGCACCGGGCGCACCTGCGGCAGGTGGCCTACCGGATGCTGGGGTCGCTGAGCGAGGCCGACGACGCCGTCCAGGAGGCCTGGCTGCGGCTCAACCGCAGCGACTCGGCGGCGGTCGAGAACCTCGGCGGCTGGCTGACCACCGTCGTCGGCCGCGTCTCCCTGGACATGCTGCGGGCGCGCCGCAACCGCAGCGAGGTCCAGACCGGGGACTGGCTGCCGGAGCCGGTGGTCGCCGCCGACGACGCCGAGACAGACCCCGAAACCCAGGCCCTGATGGCCGACTCCGTCGGCCTCGCCCTGCTGATCGTCCTCGAGCAGCTCTCGCCGGCCGAACGCCTCGCCTTCGTCCTCCACGACATGTTCGCGGTCCCCTTCGACGAAGTGGCCCCGATCGTCGACCGCAGCCCGGCCGCGGTCCGCCAGCTCGCCAGCCGCGCCCGGCGCCGGGTCCGC
>DASXOF010000130.1:0-3793 GCA_036494495.1 Solirubrobacterales bacterium
GTGGGGTCAAAATCGGATGCGGCGCTGAGCGATATTGATTTTGAGATCGCGGCGGGGAGCACCGTGGCGCTGGTCGGGCCGTCGGGGTCGGGTAAGACGAGCCTCGTCGCCCTGATCGCCCGCCTCTATGACCCGAGCGAGGGCTCGGTGAGGATCGACGGCGCCGACGTGCGCTCGGTCGACCTCGTCTCGCTGCGCTCCAAGGTCGCCTTCGTGGGCGACGAGAGCTTCCTCTTCACCGCCGGCATCGCCGAGAACATCGCCTACGCGCGGCCGGGGGCGAGTCGGGAGGAGATCGAGGCGGCGGCACGGCGCGCCCAGGCAGACGAGTTCATCCGCGACCTGCCCGGCGGCTACGACACCCTCGTCGGCGAGCGCGGGATGACCCTCTCCGGCGGACAGCGCCAGCGTGTCGCGATCGCCCGCGCCCTGCTCGCCGATCCCCGCATCCTGATCCTCGACGACGCCACCTCCTCGGTCGACGCGACGACGGAGGCGGCGATCAAGGCCGGCCTCGGCGAGGCGATGGCCGGGCGCACGACCTTCGTCATCGCCCACCGGCTCTCGACCGTCTCGCTGGCCGACGAAGTGGTGGTGATGGACGGCGGCCGCATCGTCGACCGCGGCACCCACGAGGAGCTGCTCGAAGGCTGCGGCTTCTACCGCGAGATCGCCGAGCACGGCCTCGCCGACTCGGTCTTCCTGCAGCGCGACCTCGAGCAGCGCGAGGAGGTGGCAAGGCTGTGAGGCGGCTCTGGCGGATCGTCCGCGGCGAAGACCAGCGCGGCCGCAAGCTGCGCTGGATGGCCGGCTTGCTGCGGCCCTACCGCGGGCGGGTGGCGCTGGCCGTCGTCGCGATACTCGCCGCGACCGGCGCCGGCCTCGCCCCTCCCTACCTCGCCGGGCAGGCGATCGACGCCGGCATCGTTACCGGCGATACCGGCGCGTTGACGCTGATCGTCGCCGCCTTCCTCGGCGTCGCCCTCGTCTTCGCCGCCGCCACCTACGCCCAGACCTACCTCGTCGGCTGGGTCGGCACCCGCGCGCTCCAGGACCTCCGCGAGCACGTCTTCGCCCATCTCCAGTCGATGTCGATCGGGTTCTTCACGCGGCGCAGCCCGGGGGTGCTGATCAGCCGCATGACCAACGACATCGAGGCCCTCAACCAGCTCCTCACCAGTGGCGTCACGACCCTTTTCTCCAGCGGCCTGACCCTGATCGGGGTGGTCGTGATCATGTTCGCGCTCGACGTAAAGCTGGCCCTGGTCACCTTCCTCACCTTCCCCCTGGTCGCCCTCGCCAGCATCGTCTTCCGGGTCGCCTCCCACGGCGCCTACCGGGAAACGCGCGAGCGGATCGCCGCCGTCACCGCGTACCTGCAGGAGACCCTGAGCGGGGTGCGGGTCGTACGCAGCTTCGGCCAGGAGCCCCGCCACACGGCGGCGATGACCGAGCTCAACGAGGCGAACCGCGAGGCGAACATGCGGACCGTCTTCCTCAACGCCTCCTACTTCCCGGCGATCGAACTGCTGACCGCCGCCGGCACCGCGGCGATCGTCCTCTACGGCGGCACGCAGGCGATCGACCAGGCGATCCAGATCGGCACGATCGTCGCCTTCATCGGCTACCTGCAGGTCTTCTTCTCGCCGATCCAGGAACTGTCCCAGCTGTACACGACCTACCAGCAGGGGATGGCGGCGCTCGACAAGATCTTCGAGCTGCTCGATACCGAGCCCGACATGGTCGACGCCCCCGGCGCGATCGACCCCGGCAAGCTGCGGGGGGAGATCGAGATGGAGGGGGTCTCGTTCGCCTATGCCGACGACGCGCTGGAGCGCCAAGAGCGCGGCGAACAGGTGGAGTGGGCCTTGCGGGACGTGGACCTGCACGTGCCGCCGGGGCAGACCCTGGCCCTGGTCGGCGCGACCGGCGCCGGCAAGTCGACCTTCGCCAAGCTGGTTGCGCGCTTCTACGACCCGCAGGCGGGCCGGGTGCTGGTCGACGGGCACGACCTGCGCGGCCTGCGCCAGCAGGCCCTGCGGCGCCAACTCGGAATTGTCCCCCAGGAGGGCTACCTCTTCTCGGGCAGCGTGCGCGAGAACATCGCCTTCGGCCGGCCCGAGGCGAGTCTGGATGAGATCGAGTCGGCGGTGGGCGCTGTGGGCGCAACCGATTTCGTCGCGGCGCTGCCGGAGGGGCTCGACACCGAGGTCGGCGAGCGCGGCGTACAGCTATCGGCCGGCCAGCGCCAACTCGTTGCCTTCGCCCGAGCGCTGCTGGCCGAGCCCCGCATCCTGATCCTCGACGAGGCGACCTCGAACGTCGACGTGCGGACCGAGAAGACGATCGAGCGCGGACTGGAGCGGCTGCGGGCCGGGCGCACGGCGATCGTCATCGCCCACCGCCTCTCGACGATCCGCCGCGCCGGCAAGATCGTCGTGCTGGAGGGTGGCCGGATCGCGGAGGCGGGCACCCATGAGGAACTGATCGAGGCCGGCGGTCCCTACTCCCGCCTATACGGCGCCTGGGCGGAGAATTCTGCCGCCTGAGCGGAGCTAGATGTCCCGCCCAAAGACGTCATGAACGCCTGAGATGGCGCCGCCCCCTGGTTCCGCGGAACCAGGGGGCGGGCTGAAAGAGCATCCGGGCCCAGCCCGAGGCTTGGGGTCTTGCGAGATCTCAAGTCAAAGGAGAACCCGGATGAACATTCACCCTAGGGCCAAGCTCGGACCGGCGGCCCGCTACGAGCTCTGCCAGGCGATCGCCGCTGGAGCGTCGATGCGCAGCGCCGCCAGGGCCTTCTCCGTCGCCCCGGCGACAGCCCACAAGTGGTGGCACCGCTTCTGCTCGGGAGAGGGACTGCGGGATCGCTCCAGCCGCCCACACCACAGCCCCCGCACGCTCCCGGCTGCCCGGCAGGAGCGGATTTGTGAGGTTCGCCGCCACACCGGCTGGGGTCCGAGGCTGATCGCCGGCATCACCGGCCATCCGCACTCGACCGTTCATCGCACCCTTGTCCGCCACGGGATCTCCCGGCCTCCCAGACCGGTTCGGGAACGGGTGATTCGCTACGAGTGGCCTTGCCCCGGAGATCTCCTGCACGTCGACACCAAGCGCTACGGGCGCTTTGAGCGCCCCGGTCACCGGGTGACCGGGGTTCGCGACAAGACCGGCGCCGAGAAGCAGGCTGGCTGGGGCTGGGAGTTCGCCCATTCGATCATCGACGATCACTCCCGCCTGGCCTACTCAGAGCTGCACCCAGACGAGCGGGCGGCGACCGTGGCCGGGTTTCTGCGTCGCGCACTTGCCTTCTTTGAAGCCAAGGGGATCGAGCCCAACCGGCTGATGAGCGACAACGCCTGGACCTACGTCAAGAACAAGGAGCTTGCCCAGATCCTCGCCGAGCGACAGATCCGCCATCTGACGATCAGGCCCCATCGCCCGCAGACGAACGGGAAGGTGGAGCGCTTCCAGCAGACCATGGCCAGAGAGTGGGCCTACGGGCTCACCTACCGCACCTCAGCCGACCGGGCCAGAGCCCTGCCACACTGGCTCGACTACTACAACGAAGCAAGACCCCACAGCTCAATCGGAGACCGGCCGCCGATCAGCCGCGTTCATGACGTGTCGGGTTAGGACAACTAGAAGTGCGCTCCCCTTGACGACCTCCCTACGTCCTAGCCCTACTTAGTCTGAGTGCGCCTGGCTATCAGCCGGTCGGCGGTGGGGGTGGCGGGGGTTGCTGTGCGTAAGGCGGGGGTGGTGGTTGTTGGGACGGAGGAGGTGGCGGGGG
>DASXOF010000131.1:0-35932 GCA_036494495.1 Solirubrobacterales bacterium
CGCCCACGGCGAGGGCCCGCTGCTGGTCCTCGGCGCCGCCGGAACCGGCAAGACCGAGCTGCTGGCGCGGCGGCTCGCCCACCTCGCCGCCACCGGCAGCGACCCCAGCCAGGTCCTCGCCCTCACCTCGACCCGGGCCACCGCGCGGCGACTGCGCGAACGCAGCGAGGCGCTGCTCGCCGGCGCCTACGAGGAGCTCTGGATCGGCAGCTGGGACGAGCTCGGCGAGCGCCTGCTGCGCGAGCACTCCGAGGCCGCCGGCCTCGACCCCTTCTTCGAAGTGCTCGGCTCGGCCGAGCGGCTGGCGATCCTGCTCGACCACCTCGACGAGCTGCCACTCCGCCGACACGAGATCCGCGGCAACCCGGCCGGGCTGCTGGCCCGCCTGCTGGCGCGGATCGACGTGCTGAAGGCGGAGCGAGTCGGGCCGACGACGCTGGCCGAACGGGCGCAGACCGCAGCCGCGGCGGCGCGCGAGGAGGCCGACCGCGAGGCCGCCTCGCGCGAGCTCGAGTTCGCCGAGCTCTACACCGCCCACGACCGCGTCCTCGCCGCCGCCGGCAGCCTCGACCGCGGCGACGTCTTCCTCGCCCTCGACTGCCTGCTGGTCGAACGGCCGGACGTGCGGCGCGAACTGGCGGGCCGCTTCGAGTTCCTGATGGTCGACGAGCTGGAGGAGACGAGCCCGGCGCAGCGGGCGCTCTTGGCGGCGCTCGCCGCCGACGGCGACAACCACCTCTACGCGCTCGAGTCCGAGGAGGAGGACGAGCCGGACCGCCTCGGCGGCTGGTTCCGCGACGTCCACCCCGGCGGCGACGTGCTCGTCCTCTCCCATCGCTTCCGCGAGCCCACCGTCCACTTCTGGCGCTGCGGCAACGAGCGCGCCCAGGCGCAGGCGCTGGCCCGCGAGGTCGAGCGGCTGATCGCCGCCGGCGCCGCGCCGGAGGGGATCTGCGCGGTGGTCGCCGACGTCGGGGCCGACGGCGGCCCGGTCGCGGCGGCGATGGAGGAGCGCGGCATCCCCTTCCACCTCTCCGGCCCGGCGGCGCTCTTCCAGCGGCCCGAGGTGCGCGATGCGATCGCCTGGCTGCGGGTGCTGGCCGACCCCGACGACTCGCCGGCGGCGGCGCGGGCGCTGACCCGGCCGCCGGTCGAGCTGCGCTCCGGCGACCTGGCGCGGCTGACGACGATCGCCCGCCGCCGCAAGCAGGACATGGTCGCGGCCTGCGAAGCAGCCCTCGACTCGCCCCAGTTCCAGCCCGAGGCGCGCGAGCGGATCGGCGTCTTCCTCCGCATCTACAACGCCGCCGCGGCGGTGATGGAGGAGCGCCGGGCCGACGTCTTCGTGCGGCGGCTGATCGAGAACGTCGGCCTGCGCCGCCAGCGCCTCTTCGCCGCCCAGCCCGAGGTGGCGGAGCGGCTGCTCGGGCTCTCGCGGCTGGCCGAGCTGGCGAGCGCCTGGGCGCGGCGCCAGCCGCACGGCTCGACCCGCGACTTCGTCCGCTACCTCAGCGCGGTCGCCGAGGCCGGCGGCGAGCCCGCCGGGGTCGCCGAGGAGCCGCCGGCGCCGGGCGCCGTCCGCGGCCTGCCGCTCGACGCGGTCAAGGGGATGGGCTTCGATCACGTCTTCGTGCTCGGGCTCGAGCGCGAGGCGGAGTGGGAGCGGGTCGGCTGGCCGGCGCGGAGCGCCCTGGTGCTCTCGCGAGTCGGCGGCGGCGAGGCCGAGTCGCGGCCCTCGGCCTATTACGCGCGCGCGCTGGGCGCCTCGGGGCGCCCCGAGGAGGAGCACGACGAGGAGCTCTTCGGCCCCGCCGAGGGCCTCCACGCGACTTACCGGACGCTGCGCGAGCAGGTGCTCGAGGCCTCCTGGCGGGCCGGCCGCGAGCTCTCGGAGCCCCGCCTCGACACCGCGATCGACGTCAACCGCGCGATCGCCCGCTACCTCGAGCTGCTGAAGCTGGCGGCGCTCGCCCAGCGGCCCGGAGACGAGGCGACCGAAGAGGCGATCGACGCCGTCAACGGCCTGCTGCGGCAGGTGGCGACGCCCGAGCAGCAGTCCGAGCTCGACGCCTCGTCGCTCGACGCCTACCTGCTCGGCTCCGAGCGCGAGCGCGACCGCCGGCTGGAGCTGATCGCCGCCCGCGAGGAGCCCTCGCTGGCCGCCTTCCTGCCGCGCCGCGGCGACGGCCGCCTCAGCCTCTCGGCCTCGGACCTGACCCTCTACCTCACCTGCCCGCTGAAGTACAAGTTCGCCCGCGTCTTCGGGATCCCGCAGGAGCCGACGATCAACCAGCGCTTCGGCATCCTCTTCCACAACGTCCTCGAACGCTTCCACAAAGAGCCGCCGGCGGACGAGCGCGACGGCCTCAAGACCCTGAACCGGCTGTTCGAGATCGGCTGGCGGCGGACCGGCTTCGGCTCCTCGGACGACGAGCTGCAGTACCGCGACCGCGGCCGCGAGGCGCTGCGCCTGTTCTGGGAAAACGAGCGCCTCTCGGACTCCGAACCGGTCTGGCTGGAGAAGAAGTTCGACTTCAAGGTCGGCGAGCACCACGTCCGCGGCCGCGTCGACCGGGTCGACCGCCACCCCGACGGCGACTATGAGCTGATCGACTACAAGACCGGCGAGCGCAAGAGCGCCGAGGAGCTGGAGTCGGACCTGCAGCTGGCGCTCTACCGGCTGGCCGCCCGCGAGGCCTGGGAGATCGACGCCGCCACCGGCTCCTACTACTACGTGCTCGACGGCGACAAGGTCGCGGCACCGACCAAGCCCGACGACGCCGAGCGGGTCGAGCGCACCGTGCTGCAGGTCGGCGAGGGCATCCTCGGCCAGGACTTCGAGCCCCGCCCCTCCCCCAACGTCTGCAGCTGGTGCGACTACCGCCTGATCTGCCCGGCGGCCGAGAGCTGATGGCGATGCGTCTGCGATTTGCCGCCGTATAGGCGGGGAATCGCAGACGGGTGACTACTGGTCGCCGCGCTGGCGGAGGAAGCGCTGGAACTCCTGGGCGAGGGAGTCGGCGGAGGGGAGCTCCTCGCCCTCCTCGATCATGTCGACCTGTTCGGCCTCGATCCGGGCGACGAGGTCCTCGATCTCCGGGTTGGCGGCGACGGCGCGGGCGATCTGGCGCTCGTAGTCGCTGGTTTCCTCCTCCAGGTCGGAGGCGTCGACGGCGACCCCGGTCAGGCCCTCGAGCCGGCGCAGCAGCGCCAGCGCCGCCTTCGGGTTGGGGACCGCGGCGACGTAGTGGGGCACCGCCGCCCACAGCGAGGCCGAGTCGATCCCGGTCCGGGCGCAGACGTCGTGGACGATGCCGACGATCCCGGTCGGGCCCTCGTAACTGGAGCGCTCGAGCTCCAGCTCCTCCACCAGCTGCGAGCTCGAGGCGATGCCGGTGATCGGCACCGGCAGCGTGTGGGCGACCTCGGCGATCAGCGCCCCGAGGGTGACGACGAACTCGATCCCGAGCGCGTCGGCGGCGGTGGCAACCGCCTCCGAGAACGTGCGCCATCGCAGGTTCGGCTCGGTGCCGTCGAGGAGGACGATGTCGCGGTCGGCGTTGGGCACGCGGCAGTAGGAGAAGTCGTTCACCGGCCACTCGATCCGCCGCGTCTCGCCGTCCTCGAGGACGACGCTCGGCCGGGTGCTCTGGAAGTCGAAGAACTCCTCGGGGTCGATCGCGGCGATCGGCTCGGCGTCGAGGGCGTTGCCGATCGTGCCGAGCGCCGTCGAGGCGGCCGCCGCGGCGTCGTTCCAGCCGCGAAAGGCGCAGACGAGGATCGGCGAGCGCAGGTGGGGTAGGTCGCCCTTCCAGGTAAGCGAATCCACCGGGTCAGCGTAGCGAGCGGGCTCGTCGCAGCAGCTGAATCGCCATCAACAGCGCCAGCGCCGCGAAGGAGAGCTGCAGGAGCCGTTCCGGCAGCCAGTTCGCGGCGGCCACGCCGAGGAGGACTCCGGGGAGGGCGAGGGCGCCGATCAGGATCGCCTCCTGGAGGCGGACGTTGCCGTGGCGGCGCTGGCGGGCGGCACCGATCGCGGCGACGATGACGATCATCAGCAGCGACGTCGACTCGGCCTCCACCTGGGAGAGGGTGAGGAAGATCGTCAGGGCGGGAACGAAGAGGACGCCGCCGCCGACGCCGACCAGGCCCCCGGCGAGACCGCCGAGGACGCAGATCAGGACCGCCGCGAGCTCGCTCATCGGACGATCAGCTCGATCGCGATCCCGACCAGCAGCGCCGCGAACAGGTAGGAGACGGCGCGCTGCGGAATCCGCTGCTGGATCGCCACCCCGAGCACGACCCCGGCCACCGCCGGGATCGCCAGCAGGAGGCCGGTGACGACGTGGACGTTGCCATAGAAGCCGCCCTGGAAGAGCGCCCCGAGCAGGCCGATGAGGACGATCGCGGCGAGGCTGGTCCCGGTCGCGAGCCGCTCGCCGAAGCCGAACCAGAGGATCAGCAGCGGCACGATCACGGTGCCGCCGCCGACCCCGAAGAGGCCGCTGAAGAGCCCCGCGCAGAAGCCGATCGTCGCCAGCCGCAGCGTCCGCTCGGAAGGGAACCAGCCGGCGTCCGCGGGCATCTCGCGATACTACGGCCGATGCCACCCGGAGCCGAGACGGCTGCAGACGCCTGGGAGACGTTGTTGGGACCTCTTCGCTCGGCACCGGAGCGCTCGGCGGTCCTGACCGACATCGACGGCACCCTGGCGCCGATCGTCGAGCGGGCCGAGGACGCCGCGGTGCCGGCCGCGGCGCGCGAGGCGCTGGCGGTGCTGAACCGCCGCTACGGCCTGGTCGGCTGCGTCTCCGGGCGCCAGGCCCTGGAGGCGCGGGCGCTGGTCGGGCTCGACGAGCTCACCTACGCCGGCAACCACGGGCTCGAGATCCTGATGCCGGGGGCAGCCGAGCCCGAGCCCGACCCGGCGATCGTCGGCCGCGAGCGGGAGGCCGCCGAATTCCTCGCCGGCGACACCGCCGAGCTCGACTTGACCGGGCTGCGGCGCGAGGACAAGGGCCCGATCCAGGCCCTGCACTGGCGCGGCGCCAGCGACGAGACCGCGGCCGAGGCGCGCGCCCACGAGCTCGCGGTGACCGCCGGCCAGGCCGGGCTCGAACCGCGCTGGGGGCGCAAGGTGCTGGAGCTGCGACCGCCGGGAGGCGGCGGCAAGGATGCCGCGGTGGCCTCGCTGCTCGCCTCCGACGGCGTCTGCGGCGCCGTCTACGCCGGCGACGACCGGACCGATCTCGACGCCTTCCGCCGCCTGCGCGAGCTGCGCGACGGCGGCGACCTCGAGCACGCGGTCTGCGTCGGCGTGCTCTCGCACGAGGCCCCTTCGGAGCTGGCCGAAGAGTCCGACCTGACCGTCAGCGGCCCCGACGGCTGGCTGACGCTGCTCCAGTGGCTGGCCGGGTAGCGGGTAACCGTGCCCTTCACCGACCTGCTCCGCACCTCCGTCTTCATCACCGGCGCCGAGGCCACCGCCCTCGGCGCGATCACCGCGATCGTGGTCGGCCGCGACAACGACTCGACCACCCTCTTCGTCGCCGTGGCCTGGTGGCTGGTCGCCGTCGCCCTCGGCTTCTGGCTCGGCCGTCCCGCCCGCGCCGCCGAGGACATGCGCGACGTCCTCGCCCGCGCCAAGACCGCCACCTCGCTGCCGTCCCAGAGCCCGGCCCGGATCGCCGCCGGCCGTCTCTGGCCGATGGCGCTGTTCGCGGTCGCCGCCGGCGCCCTCGGCGTCCTCTTCCCCGGCGTCGCCGCGATCGGCGCCGGCTACGCCCTCCTCGTCTCGCTCGCCTGGCACACGCGCGAGGCGGCGGTGCTGGCGATCGAGCAGCGCGACGGCGTCAAGTTCTACGTCGTCCCGACCAGCGCCCTGCGCCCGGTGGAGCTGGTCCGCACCCCGGGCCTGCGCAGCGAGCCGCGCGAGCGCGGCAGCTACGTCTAGGCCCGGCCGGGCTTGCGCAGCTTCTTGAACTGGGCCCAGGTGCGGGTGTTGGCGACTTCGACCTTGGTCAGCCAGGCGCGGCGGGCGGTGGCGACGGCGTACTGCATGTTCTCCAGGGTGTCGACGCCGTGGGCGTCGGTGTTGAGGACGATCGTCGCCCCCGCGTCGGCGGCAAGGCGGGCGTGGCGGTCGGAGAGGTCGCGGCGGTTGGGGTTGCCGTTGATCTCCAGCATCGTGCCGGTGCGGGCCGCGGCGGCGGCGACCGCCTCGACGTCGATGCCGTAGGGCTCGCGGCGGCCGATCAGGCGGCCGGTGAGGTGGCCGACGCAGTCGACGCTGGGGTTCTCGATCGCGCCGAGAACGCGGGCGGTCATCTCCTTTTCGGAGACGTTGAAGGAGGTGTGGACGCTGGCCACCACCCAGTCGAGGGCGGCGACGAGGTCGTCGGGGTAGTCGAGCTCGCCGTCGAGGCCGATGTTGATCTCCGAGCCGACCAGGAGGCGGAAGGAGCGGGTCGCGTGCTCCTGGTTCCAGGCCCGCACCTCCTCGATCCGCTGCCACAGCCGCTCGGCGGTGACGTGGTCGCCGAAGCCGTGGCTGGCCGAGTGGTCGGTGATCGCCATGTAGGCGTAGCCGCGGGCGCGGCCCGCCTCGGCCATCTCGCCGAGCGTGTTGCGGCCGTCGGAGAGGGTGGTGTGCGTGTGCAGGTCGCCCCGCAGGTCGCCGAGCTCGACCAGCTGCGGCAGCTTCCCCTCGCGCGCCGCCTTCAGCTCGCCGCGGCCCTCGCGCAGCTCGGGGACGATGTGCTCGTAGCCGAGCCGGGCGTAGACCTCGGCCTCGGTCGCGCAGTGGGTGACCTCGCCGCTCTCGGTGTCGGTGACGCCGTGCTCGGAGACCGAGAGCCCGCGCCCGACCGCCGCTTCGCGCAGCTCGACGTTGTGCGCCTTGGAGCCGGTGAAGTGCTGCAGCAGGTTGCCGAAGTCCTCGGGCGGGACGATCCGCAGGTCGACCGAGATCCCGTTGTGGGTCTGGGCTCGGGCGCCGTTGGCGCTGGGATTGCCGGCGGCGGCGATCAGCGGGTGGGCGACCAGCGCCTCCGCCAGCGCCATCGGCTCATCGGCGGTGGCGATCAGGTCGATGTCCTTGCAGGTCTCGGCCCAGCGGCGGGCCGAGCCGGCGATCTCGACTTCGTGCGAGGAGGGGTGCTCGCGCAGCGCCGCCGCCAGCTCCTCGGCGATCGGCAGCACCTTCGAGAGCAGGAGGCGCCCCGGCCCCTCCCCGGGCTCGCCGAGCCGCTCCAGCGCCGCGAGCACGTTTTCCTCGACCTTCGGCCCCAGCCCTTTGACCTTGCGGACCTTTTCTTCTTCGGCCGCCTTCTTCAGGTCTTCCATCGAGCTGATGCCGAGCTCCTCGAACAGCCGCCGCGCCGTTTTCGCCCCCATCCCGGGAACCCGGGTCAGCTCGATCAGGGTCGGCGGGAACTTCGCCTTCAGCTTCGCCGCGGCGGGGATCTCGCCGGTCTCGATCAGCGCGTCGATCTTTTCCGCCAGCGTCTTGCCGACCCCCGGCACCTTGGTCGCTTCGCCCTTCGCCGCCAGCTCGGCGACCGAGACCGGGCTCTCGCGGATCGCGCTCGCCGCCGCCGAGTAGGCCAGCACCCGGTATTTGACCGCGCCGTCGAGCTCGTACAGGGTCCCCAATTCGTCCAGGGCGGCGGCGATCTCGGCGTTGGTGGTCGGCTCGGCCACAGGCAGAACCTAACGGGCCGCCCGCGCGGCGGTTACCCTCCCCGAGGGCCTACCGTGCGGCGCTATACTTTCTGAAGTATTGGACTGAGCGCAAAGACCTCGATTTAGGGAGATCGACCCAGTGACCGGAAAACTGACCGATGTAACCGACGCCAACTTCAAAGCCGACGTCCTCGAGGCCGAGGGCCCGGTGCTGGTCGACTTCTGGGCTCCTTGGTGCGGCCCCTGCCGCGTCGTCCACCCCGTGCTCGAGGAGATCGACGCCGAGCGGGACGACCTGAAGATCCTCTCGATCAACGTCGACGAGAACCAGCAGACGGCGGCCCAGTACGAAGTGCTTTCGATCCCGACCATGATCTTGTTCAAGGACGGGGCGATCGCGAAGAAAATCGTGGGGGCGATGCCGAAGCGGCGGCTCGAGGCGGAGTTGGAGCCGGCGCTGGCGTAGGACGGCTGAGGTTCGGAGGGGTTTGCGAGGAGGGATCGCGGACGCTACTCGGCTCACCCGCTCGCAGCATCCGCGCTCCCTCCCAACCAGCCGGTCCAGTGGTCCACGTCGACGGCGAGGATCGGGCCCGCGGGACGTTGCTGCGGGTATCTCGCTTTTAGAGCTTCGAGGGCGGGGCGGGCCTCCGGCTCGTCGGGGGTGAGGGTGCGAGCCGTGCCGTCGGCTCTGACCCACCAGAGGCGGGTCCAGTCGTCCTCGTAGTGGTCGGCCAGGAGGCTGGCGCGGGGGTTGGTGCGGACGTTGGCGAGGCGGCGCAGATCGTGGGTTTGCTTCGGCTTGTCGTCGACGACGCTGTAGACGGTTTCGCCGAGCAGGGCGAAGACGATCGGCACCAGGTGCGGGGAGCAGTCGGGGCTGACGGTGGCGAGGCGGGCTACGCGGGCGGCGGCGAAGCGGTCGCGTGCTTCCTCGCGGGTCACGCCTCGCCGTAGAGCTGGGCGATCGCCTGCTCCCAGGGCTCGAGCGCCGCCTCGACCACCGAGCGCGTGCCGCTCGGCAGCCAGTGGGCGACGCGGCTGACCCCGAGCTCGGCCAGTTCCTCGATCTTCGCCGGATCGGCGGGGACGTTGATCACCTGGACCTCGATCGGGCGCTCGGCGCGGGCCCGCAGGTCGCCGAGCTTGGTGCGGAAGTCGTCGCGGCCGCCGTAGTTCGGGAACCAGGCGTCGCCGAAGCGCAGCACCCGGTCGATCACCGTCGGCCCGTTGCCGCCGACGAGGATCGGCGGGTGCGGCCGCTGGGCCGGCTTCGGCCACGACCAGATCCGCTCGAAGTCGACGTGCTCGCCGTGGTAGCTCGCCTCGTCTTCGGTCCAGATCGCCTTCATCGCCTCGACCCGCTCCGCCATCAGCGCCATCCGCCGCCGCGGGTCGGTGCCGTGGTTCTCCATCTCCTCGCGGTTCCAGCCGGCGCCGACGCCGAACTCGAAGCGGCCGCCGGAGAGGCGGTCGACCGAGGCGACCTCTTTGGCGGTGGTGATCGGGTCGCGCTCGACCACCAGGCAGATGCCGCTGCCGACCCGCAGCCGCGAGGTCGCCGCAGCGACCGCGGTGCAGGCGACGAAGAGGTCGTAGGTCCGCGCGTACTTCGGCGGCAGCTCGCCGCCGGCCGGCCAGGGCGACTTGCGGGAGGCCGGGATGTGGGTGTGCTCGGCAAAGAACAGCGACTCGTGGCCGCGCTCCTCGAGGAAGCGGCCGAGCTCACCCGGAGGCATCGCCTCCGCGGTCGGGAAGTAGCCGAGGCCGAACCTCATCCCACCAGGTTACGAGAGCCCGGCTTCGGCCAGGCCGGTTTCGATCCAGGGGGTCAGGGTGCGGGCGAAGGTCGCGGTCAGGTGGCTTTTGTCGCGGTAGACGAGGGCGTTGCCGATCACCGCGCGGCAGAGTTCGCTCGGGCAGATCTCGGCGGTGAGGTCGATCAGGTGGGTGCCGGGGGTCGAGTCGGCGGCGCGCGGGTCGAATTCGCGGTCCCAGTCGCGCGGTTGGGCGAAGGCGCAGGACTGGAGATGCTGGAGGTCTTCGGAGACGCAGCTGGGGACGTCTTTCGAGGAGGCCGGGGTGTCGCGGATCACGACCGTGACCGGGCCGGCGGCCTGGATCCGCTTCAGCGTCTTTTCGTAGCCTTCCTGCAGGGCGTCGGCGTTGGCGGCGCCGGTGAGTTCTTCGCCTTCCGCGCCATAGGCGGTGTAGGCGGTGTCGCCGCTCATCACGACCGTCACCCTGCCGTTGTCGCCGCTTTCTTCGATCCGCTGCAGCGCCGATTCGCGCCACACGTCGCACTGCGAGTACTCGCGGTCGGCGACCATGCTGCGGATCTTCACTTCGCCGGGCGAGCATTCGGCCTTGGTCAGCGCGATCAGCCGCCAGTCGTGCTCTTCGGCGAGCGCTTCCAGGGGCGGGAAGTACTGCATCGCGTGAGAGTCGCCGAAGAGGATCAGGGTGCGCTTGCCGTTCGGGTCGCCGTAGAGGCAGCGGTTGGAATTGGTGCCTTCGATCCCGACCAGGCAGCCGTCGTAGAAGACCCGCGAGCGGTCGGCGCGGGCGCGCAGCGGGTTCGGCCGCACGGCGGCGGCGGTCTGCTGCGGCTGTGGCTGTTCGGGCAGCGCCGCGGCGCCCTTGACCTCGCTGACCGAGGCGGTGTGGAAGGTGGGCTGCAGGTTGGCGACGAGGACGCCGCTGAGGACGGCGACGCCGGTGCAGGCGGCGCCCAGCACCAGCGCCCGGTTCGGCAGCCGCGCCAGCGAGCCGGCGCGGCGGACCGGGTCCTCGATCAGCCAGTGGCTCGCCACCGAGGGCACCCAGGCGAGCGCCACCACCGCCAGGCCGGCGGCGACCGAGAGCGGCCCGAAGAGGGCGGCGGCGAAGATCAGGAACGGCCAGTGCCAGAGGTACCAGGAGTAGGAGACGCGGCCGACGTGGCGGACCGGCGGCAGCGAGAGCAGCCAGGCCGGGGCGCCGGCGGCCCTGGCGTAGATCGAGGTGCCGGCGAGGATCAGCGCCGCGGCGCCGAGGGTCGGGACCAGGGCGGCGACACCAGGGAACGGCGTGGTCGCGTCGAAGGCGAGCGAGGCGTAGACGATCGCCCCGAGGCCGAGCCAGCCGATCGCCGCCGCCGCGTGCCGCGGCAGCTTGACGACGCCGAGCAGCGCCAGCATCGCGCCCAGCGCCAGCTCCCAGGCGCGGCCGAACGTCGAGAAGTAGGCGGCGGCCGGGGTCTGGTCGGTGAGCAGGATGCCGGCGGTGAGCGAGGCGGCGAAGACGAGGATCACGGTCAGGAACAGGACCGGGCGGACCTTGCGGCCACGGCGCCGAAACCACCAGGTCACCGCCAGCATCAGCCCCGGCCAGACGAGGTAGAACTGCTCCTCGATCGCCAGCGACCAGAGGTGCAGGACCGGGCTCGGTTCGAGCCCCTGGGCGAAGTAGTCGACCGACTGCGCGGCGAAGTGCCAGTTGGCGACGTAGAGCGCCGAGCTGATGATGTCGCCGGAGGTTTCGGTCGCCCGCAGCGGTGAGAAGATCGCGATCGAGAGCACGCCGACCACCGCCAGCAGGAGCGCCGAGAGCGGCAGCAGCCGCTTCGCGCGGCGGGCGTAGAAGCCGCGCAGGGAGACCGTGTCCCGCTTCTCCATCTCCCCCAGCAGCAGGCGGGTGATGAGGAAGCCGGAGATGACGAAGAAGACGTCGACGCCGACGTAGCCGCCGGCGAGGAAGGGGACGCCGGCGTGGCAGAGGAGGACGGTGACGATCGCCACCGCCCGTAGGCCCTCGATGTCGGGGCGGAAGCCGCGGCTGCCCGCCTCGTCGTGCAGGGGCGCGTCCTTGGCCGCCCGCCTGGGCAGGCGGAAGATCGACTTGAGGTGGACTCTGAGTTTCAGGCGCATTCTTGAGCTGAGTGCTCGACTTTAGGGTAGGGACTGCGCTTCGCCGGCCTGCGGGGCGTGGCGGGCGGCGCGTTGCGCCAGCCAGCGCATCGCTCCCGAGATGATCCAGGGGCGGACGCGCTCAGTGGTGTGCCCCCCTGGGACTAACCAGAGATAGACGTCGGCAAACTTCGCCGCGAAGGCTTCGTTCATCGTCGGCGGCACGATGCCGTCCTCGCGGCCCTGGATCACCAGCAGCGGCTGTTCCTCGCCGCGGTTGATCGGCGAGAGCCGCAGCCGCGTCGCCGGCCCCGCGAGGATCGATTCGTAGTAGGTCGCCCCGTACTGGGAGAGCGGCCATTCCCAGGTGGCGAGGTCCGAGATCGGCGCCTTCGCCACCGCCGCCTCGACGTCGCCCTCACCGGCCAGGATCGCCGCCAGGGTGCCGCCGGCGGAGGCGCCGTAGGCGTAGACGCGTTCGATCCCGACCTTCTGGCGCAGCTGCCGCGCCTCGGCGCGAGCGGCGGTCACCGCGGCCGGCAGGTTGCCGAGCGGATAGTCGAGATAGTGGGGCTGGAAGCCTTCGGCCAGCGCCCAGCCGCGGGTCAGCGGCCGGAAGAAGGGGTCGTGGAAGAGGAAGGAGCCGCCGTGGATCAGGATCAGCTGCGGTTTCGGGCCCGGTTTCTGGCCTTCGATCCCGGCTTCCTGGGCGGCCTCTGCGCGCACGGGCGCGAGCGCCGCGAGCGCGAGCACGGCGAGCAGGACGGCTGGGAGAAGGCGGCCGATGCCCTTCAAACCCGCGAGACGGAGATCAGTAGCTCTCTGCCCTCGATCTTCGTCTCGGTGCCGCCCTGGCCGTCGCCGATCTCGACCGCGCTGGCCAACACCTCGCCCGCCAGGTAGGCCTCGTGGTCGCGGGCGGCCGCCAGCAGCTCCGGGTCGCCGCCGAGCCCGAGCGCGATCCGGTCGGTGATCTCCAAGCCCGCCGCTTTGCGGGCGTTCTGGACCGCGTGGACGATCTCCCGCGCCAGGCCCTCGCGGCGGAGCTCCCCGTCGAGCTCGAGCTGCAGCGCCACCGCGTGGCCGGCCTCGGCCTCGACCTCGTAGCCCTCGAGCGGCTGCAGCGCCAGCGTGATCTCCTCCGGGCCGAGCTGGTGGTCCCTGCCGTCGATCGCGATCCCGACCGCTCCCCCGGCCGTCATCACCGCGGCGACGTGGGCCGGGTCGAGCGCCGCCACCGCAGCGGCGACCTGCGGCATCTTCTTGCCGAAGCGGGGGCCGAGCGCGCGGTAGTTCGGCTTCGCCTCGTAGGTGACGAGGGCGCTCTCGTCGGAGACGAAGTCGAGCTCCTTGACGTTCAGCTCGGCGGTGACGAGGTCGGCGCGCGCCTCGATCGCCGCCCGCTCGGCGTCGTTGGCGACGATCACCGCGCGGCGCAGCGGCTGGCGCACCTTGACCTTCGCCTGGGCGCGGGCCGCCCGGCCGAGCTCGACCGTCAGCCGCACCGCCTCCATCGCCTCCTCGAGCTCCGGGTCGCGCAGCGCCGGGTCGGCGGATGGGAAGTCGCGCAGGTGGACCGAATCGGGCAGCGCGCCGAACTCGCCGGCCGCTCCGCCCGCCAGGTTGCGGTAGAGCTCCTCGGCGAGGAACGGGGTGAACGGCGCCAGCAGCTCGGTGACGGTCAGCAGGCATCTCCGCAAGGTTCGGAACGCCGCCGCGTCTCCCTCCCAGAAGCGCCGCCGCGAAAGGCGGACGTACCAGTTGGAGAGCTGCTCGACATAGGCGGCGATCGCCCGCCCGGCCTGGGTGGCGTCGAACTGCTCGAGGCGCTCGGTCACGGTCTGGACGGTGGCTTGCAGCCGCGAGAGCGCCCAGCGGTCGAGGTCGGTGAGCGCGGCGGGGTCCTGCTCGCCCTCGAAATCGGCCGGGGCGAGCTCCTCGGCGTTGGCGTAGAGGACCCAGAACGAGTACGTGTTCCAGAGGGTGAGCAGGAACTGGCGCACCGACTCGCCGACCGTGTCGACCGAGAAGCGGTAGCCGGCCCAGGGCTCCTGCGCGGTCAGGTAGTACCAGCGGAAGGCGTCGGCGCCGTGGGTCGCGATCACCTCCCAGGGGTCGACGACGTTGCCCTTGCTCTTGGACATCTTCTGGCCCTCGGGGTCGAGGATCAGGCCGAGGCAGACGCAGTTGCGGAAGCTCGAGGTGTCGAACAGCAGGGTCGACTCGGCGAGCAGCGAGTAGAACCAGCCGCGGGTCTGGTCCTGGGCCTCGCAGATGTAGTCGGCCGGGAAGCGCCGCTCGAACTCCGCCTCGTTCTCGAACGGGTAGTGGAACTGCGCGAACGGCATCGCGCCGCTGTCGTACCAGGTGTCGATCACCGAGTCGACGCGCTTCATCTGGCCCTCGCACTGCTCGCAGCGGAGGACGACGTCGTCGATGTAGGGGCGGTGGAGGTCGTCGGGGACCTCGCCGCTGTGGAGCCGCTCGCGCAGGTCGGCGACCGAGCCGGCGCAGAAGCGGCCCTCGCAGTCCTCGCCCGTGCACTCCCAGATCGGCAGCGGCGTGCCCCAGTAGCGGTCGCGCGAGAGCGCCCAGTCGACGTTGTTCTCGAGCCATTTGCCGAAGCGGCCGTGCTTGACGTGCTCGGGGTGCCAGCCGATCGTCTCGTTGTTGGCGAGCAAGCTGTCGCGGTGGCGCGAGGTGGCGACGTACCAGCTCGACTTGGCGTAATAGAGGAGCGGCGTCGAGCAGCGCCAGCAGTGCGGGTAGGAGTGCTCGTAGATCTCCTCGCGGAAGAGCCGGCCGCGGCGCTCGAGCTCGGCGATCAGGCCGTCGGTGGTGGCGTGGTCCTTGACGAAGCGCCGCTCGAAGCCCTTGACCCGGTCGTCGAATTTGCCGTCGAGGCCGACCGGGTTGTAGAGAGTGCCGTGCTCGGTCGGGTCGAAGATGCCGTTGGCGGCGGCGACCTCGTAGTCGTCTTCGCCGAAGGCGGGGGCGATGTGGACCAGGCCGGTGCCGTCGTCGGTGGTGACGAAGGCGCCGGCGACGACGGGGAAGCCGCCGCGCTCGCGGTCGCCGAGCTCGAAGACCGGGCCCTCGTAGGAGCGGCCGACCAGCTCCGAGCCCTGGAATTCGTCCAGCACCGTCGCCGCCTCGCCGAGCAGCGGCTCGACCCGCGCCTTGGCGAGGATCACCACCTCGTCGCCGAGCTTGGCGCGGACGTAGGTGACGCCGGGGGCGACCGCGACCGCCTCGTTGCCGGGCAGCGTCCAAGGCGTCGTCGTCCAGACCAGCAGCGATTCCTCGCCCTCGGTGCCGAGCAGCGGAAAGCGCACGTAGATCGAGCGGTCCTCGACGTCCTTGTAGCCGAGGGCGACCTCGTGCGAGGAGAGCGCGGTGCCGCAGCGCGGGCAGTAGGGGACGACCTTGTGGCCCTCGTAGAGGTCCTGCTGGTCCCAGAGGCGGCGCAGCGACCACCAAACCGACTCGATGTAGTCGTTCTCGAGGGTGACGTAGGGGTTCTCCATGTCGACCCAGAAGCCGATCCGCTCGGTCAGCCGTTCCCACTCCTCGACGTAGGTGAAGACCGATTCGCGGCAGCGCTGGTTGAACTCGGCGATCCCGAGCTCCTCGACCTCCTGCTTCGAGGTGATCCCGAGCTGCTGTTCGACCTCGAGCTCGACCGGCAGGCCATGGCAGTCCCAGCCCGCCTTGCGCGGGACCTGGTAGCCGCTCATCGCGCGGAAGCGCGGGTAGACGTCCTTGAAGACGCGGGCGAGGACGTGGTGGGCGCCGGGGCGGCCGTTGGCGGTCGGCGGGCCCTCGTAGAAGCTCCAGACCGGGGCCTCGGCGCGCTGGGCCAGCGAGCGGCCGAAGACGTCGGTCTCGCGCCAGCGCGCGAGCACCCGCTCCTCCAGCTCGGGGAATGACTGTTTCGGGTCGACGGGATCGAATCCGGGCACGAAGAGCGGATTCTAGGAAGAGAGCGGGGTTCGCCCACTTCCGGCACAAGGCGGTACTCGGGAGTTCCGCCTCGGAGCGAATCGGTATACGCTCTCTCGGTGCCCGCCTTCGACCCCAACGGCAAGGTCGCGCTGGTCACCGGCGCGGCGCGCGGGATCGGCTTCGAGACCGCCCGCCAGCTGCACCTGCGCGGCGCCTCGGTCGCGGTCCTCGACCTAGACGCCGAGCAGGCAGGCGAGGCGGCGGAGCGGATCGGGCCGCGGGCGATCGGCCTCGCCGGCGACGTCACCGACGCCGGCGCGATGATGGCCACCGTCGCCGAGGTGGTCGAGCGGCTCGGCGGCCTCGACCTGGCGATCGCCAACGCCGGCATCGCCCAGCGCAACTTCGCCACCGTGCGGGCGATCTCCGGCGAGGAATGGGAACGCGTCTTCGAGGTCGACATGCTCGGCGTCTGGCGCACCGCCCGCGCCGCCCTGCCCGAGATCGTCGCCCGCCGCGGACACCTGGTCGTCGTCTCCTCCGTCTACGCCTTCGCCAACGGCTTCGGCAACAGCCCCTACGCGGTCGCCAAGGCCGGGGTCGAGAGCCTCGGCCGGGCGCTGCGGATCGAGCTCGCGCCCCACGGCGCCAGCGCCGGCGTCGCCTACTTCGGCTGGGTCGACACCAAGCTCGTCCAGGACGCCTTCGCCCAGCCCGACGCCGCCCGCGTCCGCGACCTCAGCCCCGACTTCCTGCTCAAGCGCATCACCCCCGCCGAGGCCGGCGCGGGCCTCGTCCGCGGGATCGAAGAACGCGCCCCCCGCGTCTTCGTCCCCAAGTGGTGGCGCTACGTCTCCGCCCTGCGCGGCATCGTCAACCCGCTGCTCGACAAGCGGATGGAGAACGACGCCAAGACGCGGGCCCTGATCCGCGATCTCGACGCGAAGAGCGTCGACGCGGGCGAGCCGATCAACCGCTAGGGGGAGAGATGCCTGCGGCCGCGCCCTTGGGCGTGGGTGCCGCTTGTCGTCTACGACCTCCCTGTCAACGAGATTGCCCGCGAGAAGCTGGGCAGACGGGGAATATCGGCTGAGGAAGCTCAGCAACTTCGTTGGAACAAACCGGCCTTTCGGATGAACCATCACGCCCCGCGAGGAACGAATCGACTCTTTCTGGACGGAGTGACGAACGGCGGTCGGCACCTGACTCTCGTTGTCGAACCCACCAAGGATCCGGCTGCTTGGCGCGTGATCACCGGCTGGGACACTTGAGGAGCGTACGATGGAGAATGTGACGGAAAAGAAACACAAGGTCGACATCTGGACGGATCCAGATCCGCAACCCGAGGATGTAAGAGCCTGGTTCGCCGACCCCGAGAACGAGTGGGTCAGCGTGACGGTCCCACCGAACTCCGGCTTGTGGATCGAAATCCCTGACGGGGTGAGCTACGAAGAGTGGGAAGAGCGGCGTGCCGGGGCGCGGGCTCACGGCGAACGGCTTCCCGAGGAGATCACCGCCGAAGAAGAGCTGGAAGCCGCGCAGGCGGCCGAGGAAAAAGACTGGACCCCCGAGCAGAAGGCCGCACGCGAGGCCGAACGACTAGCCGCGCGTGAGGCGCTCGAGAAGCTGCACCACTGATTCGTAGCGCTCGCCGGTGGCGCGCTCGAGGCCGATCTCACAGGTGCGGTTGCTGGAGAGGTGGGCGTCGAAGGGGCGGCCGCGGGCGGCCGCGGCGGCGGCGAGCTCGACGGCCAGCGGGGCGGTGGCGGCGGCGGTCAGCTCGGGGTGGGAGATGCCGCGGTCGCCGGCGAAGCCGCAGCAGGTGGCCGAGGGCGGGACATAGACGTCGTCGGCGAGGGCCTCGGCCAGGGCGCGGAGCCGGGGCGCGAGGCCGAGCCGGCGGCTGGCGCAGGTCGGGTGGACAGTGGCGCTGGCGAGCTTCTCGGTGACGGTCAGCGCGGGCAGCAGGCGGTCGTGGGCCCAGGCGACCGAGTCGAGCAGCTCGACCCCGGCGAGGCGCTCGGCGTTGGGCTCGCCCAGGACCCCCTCCCCCGGCTCGGCGATCGCCGCGGTGCACGAGGCGGCGTCGACGACGACGGGCAGGGAGCCCTCATCGCTCCAGCGCCAGAGCAACTCGACCATCTCGTTCGCCTTCTCGCGGTGCGCGGCGGCGAAGCCTTTCGAGCTCCACGGCAGGCCGCAGCAGCTGCCCTCCACCTCGGCCGGGATCCAAACCGGGAAGCCGGCGCGGGCGGAGACGGCGACCAGGGCCGCGGCCGGCGAGCCGGCGAAGATCCGGTTGGTGCAGGAGGGAACGTAGACCGCGGCGGCGCCCTCGCTGCTGGTCGCCGGCAGCTTCGCCGAACCCGCCCCCGGCAGGTCCTTGCCGCGCCGCGTCCGCCGCGCCGCCGGCCCCCCGAGCCGCAGCCCGGCGCGCGAGGCCGACTCGACCGCGCCCCAGTGGCGAGCGGCGGCGCTCGCCCGCCTTTCCTCCCCGGGCGAGTGCCCGGCGTCGCGCAGTTCCTTCACCAGCTTGCCGGTGTCGATCCCGACCGGGCAGACCAGTTGGCAGGAGCCGTCGGCGGCGCAGGTCTCGAGCACGTCGTACTCGGCTTCGGCTTCGAGCGCGCGGCGCAGCGGCGAGCCGGCTGGCTGGCGGGCGATCTCGCGCCGCAGCAGGATCCGCTGGCGCGGCGTCGTCGTCAGGTCGCGGCTGGGACAGACCGGCTCGCAGAAGCCGCACTCGACACAGGTCGTCGCCGACTCCTCGATCTCCGGCGTCGTCTTCAGGTGGCGCAGGTGCGCGCCGGGGTCGCGGTTGAGGACGACGCCGGGACCGAGCACGCCGTCGGGGTCGGCCAGCTCCTTCGCCCGCCACATCAGCGCCGTCGCCTTCGGCCCCCACTCGCGTTCGACGTAGGGCGCCATGTTGACCCCGGTCCCGTGCTCGGCCTTGAGCGAGCCGTCGTAGCGGTCGACGACCAGCTCGACCAGGCCCTCCATGAAAGCCTCGTAGCGCTCCAGGTCCTCGGGCTTGGCGAAGTCCGGGGTCAGCATGAAGTGGAGGTTGCCGGCCGAGGCGTGGCCCGCGAAGCCGGCGTCGAAGCCGTGCTCGGTGAGCAGGGCCTGGAGGTCGCGGCCGGCCTCGGGCACCCGCGCCGGCGGCAGGCAGACGTCCTCGATGATCAGCGCGGTGCCCGGCGGCCGCAGCCGCCCGAAGAGGCCGTGCAGGCCCTTGCGCACCCGCCAGGCGCGATCGATCTCCTCCGGGTCGCGGCTGAACTCGATCGGCCGGATCGTCTCCTGGCCGCCGAGCAGCTCGAGGGCGGCGGCGACCTCGGCGTCGAGGCCGGCGTCGTCGCCGGCACCGAGCTCGACCAGCAGCGCCGCCGACTCGGGCGGCAGCTCCTCCCACTCCTGCGGCGCCCCGTGCATGTTCCGGGCGGCGGTGGCCAGCTCGTCCGCCAGCATCAGCTCGACCGCGCTCGCCCCCAGCCGGACCAGCTCCTGGACCGGGGCGACAGCGGCGTCGACGCTCGGGAAGTGGACCCAGGCGGTGGTCGTCCGCGCCGGCAATGGCACCGTCTCGAAGACGACCTCGGAGATGAAGGCGAGCGTGCCCTCGGAGCCGATCAGCAGGCGGCTGAAGATCTCCAACGGCTCCTCGGCGTCGAGGAAGGCGCAGAGCCGGTACCCGGTCGTGTTCTTGATCTCGAACTTCCTCCGGATCCGGTCGCGAAGCTCCGGATCGGCGCGGATTTCGGCGCGAATCGCGGCGAGGCCGGCGGCGAGCTCGGGCTCGAGCGCGGCGAAGCGCGCGGCGGCGCCGGGCTCGGCGGTGTCGATCCGCGTCCCCGAGGGGAGGACGAAGGTCAGCGAGCGCACGGTCGAGTAGGAGTCCTGGGTGGTGCCACAGCGCATCCCGCCCGAGTTGTTGGCGACGACGCCGCCGACGGTGGCGATGTCGGTGCTGGCCGGGTCGGGGCCGAGGCGCCGCCCGTACGGCTCGAGGACGCGGTTGGCGTGGCCGAGGATCGTCCCCGGCCGGACCCGTGCCAGCGCCCCGTCCTCCTCGACCGCGATGCCGCGGAAGTGGCGGCGGACGTCGACGAGGATGCCGTCGGTCTGGCCCTGGCCGCTGAGGCTGGTGCCGCCGCCGCGGAAGACGACGGGGATGCCGTGCTCGCGGCCGTAGGCGAGGACGCGGGCGACGTCCTGGGCGTCGTGCGCCATCACCACCGCCCGCGGCAGCAGCCGGTAGGGGCTGGCGTCGGAGGCGTAGCGGACGATGTCGCTGGGGCGGGAGAGGACCCGGTCGGCGCCGAGCAGCCGCTCGAGCTCGCCGCGCAGCGGCTGGGCGACGCCCTCGGCCAGCGAGTCGGGAGCGCGGTCGGGCGCCGCAGCGGTCGTGGTCGCCGCCTCGATCATCTCTCGCCTAGAACAGTGACATGCCCGGCGCGACCGGGACTTCGACCAGCTCCGGCGCCGAGGAGGCGAGCGCCGCCTCTAGCGCGCCGCGAACGGAGTCGCGGTCGCTTGCCCGCCGGGTGGCGACGCCGTAGCCGGCGGCGACCGCGGCAACGTCGAGCTTCGGCAGGTCGAGCCCGGGCGCACCGGCGACGCCCTCGATCTCGGCGAACCACTTGAGGATCGCGTACTCCTGGTTCTGCAGGACCAGGAAGGTGACCGGCGCCCGGTAGGCGACGGCGCTCCAGAAGGCGGTGATCCCGTACTGGGCCGAGCCCTCGCCGAGCACGCAGACGACCGGCCGGTCGGGTTCGGCCAGCTGCACCCCGACCGACGCCGGCAACCCGAAGCCGAGCCCGCCGCCGGCGCTGAAGTAGTAGGAGCCCGGGCGCGAGAGCCGCAGCTGGTTGCGCAGGGCGAGGGTGCTGGAGGGCGACTCGAGGACGACGATCGCGTCCTCGGGCAGGACCTCGGCGAGGGCGGTGTGGACGGTCGAGGCGTTGATCGGGTCGGTCTCCGGCAGCGCGCTCGGGCCGGGGTTCGGCTCCGGCGCCGGCCGGCTCGACTCCGGCACCGCCTCCAGCAGCGCTGCCAGGGTCAGCGCCACGTCGGCGACGATCGCGTCGCCCATCGGCGCCCGCACCGCCTCGTCGGGGTCGCTGGTGATCGCCACCAGGGCGGCGCCCTCGGGCAAGAGCGGCCCGGGGATGTGGGGGTAGTAGGGGAAGACCGAGCTGCCGAGGACGAGGATCAGGTCGTGGCCCTCGAGCGTCTGCCCGACCGGGCCGATCGCCGGCGGCAGAACGCCGCGGAAGTTCGGGTGGCCCTCGGGGAAGCCGAGGCGGGCGCCGCCGGTAGCCGGCGAGGCCCAGACCGGCAGCCGCTGGCGCTCGGCGAGGGCGACCGCGAGGTCCCAGCCGCCGGAGGCGTCGACGTCGGGGCCAGCGACGAGGACCGGGTTGGAGGCGGCGTCGAGGCGGGCGGCCAGGGCGGCGACCGCCTCCGGGTCGGCGACGGCGCGGCCGCTCACCCGGCGAGCGATCGCGGCGCGGGCGTCGCCCTCGTCGACCTCGGCCTCCCAGTCGTCCATCGGCAGCGAGACGAAGACCGGCCCGCGCGGCGCCAGGCCGGCGAGGTGGGCGCCGTGGGCGAGCGCCAGCGGCACGTCCTCGGCCCGCGGCGGCTCGTAGGACCACTTGGCCAGCGGGTGCGGCATCCGCGTCGCGTCGCGGTTGGTGAGGTTGGCCTGCAGGGTGATCTGCGCCCGCGCCTGCTGGCCGGCGGTGACGAGCAGCGGCGAGTGGTTGGCCTGGGCGTTGAAGATCGCCCCCATCGCGTTGCCTACCCCCGGCGCGGTGTGGAGGTTGACGACCGTGGTGCGGCCCGAGGCCTGGGCGAAGCCGTCGGCCATCCCGACCACGACCGCCTCCTGCAGCCCCAGGACGTAGCGGAAGTCCGAGGGGAAATCACGCAGCATCGGCAGCTCGGTCGAGCCGGGGTTGCCGAACATCGTCGTCATCCCCCGCTCGCGGAACAGCTCGAAGGTCGCCTCCCTGACCGTCGGCATCGCAGGGAATCTATCGGTACTCAACATTTTCCCCGCTGCTGGCGATAACCGGTCGGAGTGAAGGGCTTCACTCCGATCCACCCGGCGCGGCTGCGCCGGCCGCTGCTGCTCTGCCTCGCCTCGCTGGCGCCGCTGCTGCTCTGCATCGCCGCCGCCAAGGCGAGCGCCGCCGCGCCGGCGACGCTGCCGGCTCCACCCCCGCCGCCGGCAGTGACCCGGATCGTCCACGCACCCGGGCAGCTGGTGGCGATCCCGGCCGCGATCCCGCACGAAGAAGGCGACATGGTCGACAGCCGGATCGTTCCCGACCTGCGCTGGATCTCCCAGCGCTGGCCGATCTACGTGACCGACGGCTACTCGGGGCCGCTGCCGAACGGCGAACACGTGGGCTGCGACGAATGCCACGTCCACGGCTCCGACCACTACAACGGCCTCGCCGTCGACCTCGTCCCGGCCGAACCGACCTCGACCTGCGACTCGCACTGGGCGGCGATCACCCAGCTGGCGCTGTGGGCGGAGCCGGTGCAGAACCAGCCGGTCCTGCCGTTTCGCTGGATCGGCTACGAAGGCGACGCCGGCCACGGCTGCGGCAACCACCTCCACCTCTCCTGGAACCACGCCCCGGCGGCGCAGTTCGAACTGGCCGAATGGGTCGAAGTCTTCCCCGTCGGCCCCGCCCTGGAAAAGGCGCGGGGCAAGCGCCGGGCGCCGAAGAAGCCGGCGGGCCCGGCCGGCGGCGTCGGCCAGGAGCTGACCGGCGGCCTCTCCCCGCACGGCTCGGGCTCGGGCCGCGGCGGCGGCTACTACGACTGAGCCGTGACCGCGTGGTTGTCTTTCGTAACGGCGTGCGTTACGAAAGACAACCACGGGCCGGTCCATAGGATGGGCGGCCGATGCGTCTCGCCCGTTCGATCCTCGTCCTCGCCTGCCTGGCGGCGTGCTCCGTTTTGGTCGTGGCCTGCGGCAAGGGCGAACCGAGCACCCCGACCGCCTGCTTCGAAGGGTCCGGCGCCTACGAAAAGGCGCTCGCCGCGGCTCCCGACGAAGTCCGGGTCGGCGGCGAGACGCTGATCAGCGAATGCTTCGCCGAGCGCCAGGGCGGCGGCGAGCTGGCCCAGGTCGGCGAAGCGCTGATCGAAGCCGCCACCCGGCTCGACGCCGAGGCCCGCGAAGAACCGGGCGGCCAGGCCAACCTCGAGCTCGGCTACCTGCTCGGCGCCGCCACCGCCGGCGCCGAAGCGACCGAAGGGATCCACCAGAACCTGCTGCGCCGGCTCGAGGCCACCGCCCGCTACACGCCTGGCGAGGAAACGCTGCCGCCGCAGTTCATGCAGGCCTACCGCGAAGGCTTCGACGCCGGCAGGGAACTGGGCTAGCCGGGCTCATCCCACCGGTTCCTCGCCGACGTCCAGGAACCGCACCGCGCCCGCCACCCCGGTGCCCGGCAGCCAGGCGTTCAGCCGGTAGCGCCCGGGTCCGAGGCGGCCGAGCGGCACCTCGAGCCGGCCCGCGGCATCGGCGCTCGCCGACAGGGTCCGCAGCAGCGGCCAGCGGCGCCGCGGCGAGGAGACCAGGCGGCGCAGCCTGACGACGACCTCGCCGGGGCCACTCAGCTCGACCGCGAGAGCGTGGCGCCCGAGGTCCGCGATCCGCAAGCTCCGCCCGCGTCCCGCGTCGAAGGCGGCGGTCGGCGCGGATCCCGAGCTCACCGATCGGTCATCCCCGGCCCGGACCGTCCCTGGATCGCGCGCCGGCGGTTCCTCGGCCGGCGGCTCGTCGGCCGGAGGTTCGGCGCCGTCCGCCACGCAGGGAGCGAGCTGCCGCACGTAGACCTCGGAGGCGGGTTCGCCACCGGGCGCCTGCGGTGGCGTCCCCGCCAGGTTGGTCGACTGGCTCCCGAACGCCACCCGGCAGCCGTTGGCGGAGATCGCCGCCTGCTGCGGTTCGCCGTCGGCCGAGGCGCCCGCGCCGCTGGCCCGGTCGAGCTGCGACACACCGCCGCCGGTGCGGTCCTTGACGAACAGGTGGAAGGCTCCCGAGGAGTCGAAGCTGGCCCCGAAGACCACCAGCCCGCCGGCTTCGTCGGTGCCCCAGGAGCCGTAGGCGAGGCCGGCCAGCTGGCCGGCGCGTTCGCTCACCAGGGCCAGCGTCGGCGGGCTGGCGCAGAAGTCGTAGACGTAGATCTGTTCGCCGACCGGGGTCGGTTCGACGAGGTCGAAGGCGAGCGAGCTGAACTCGACTTCGCAGCCGCGACCGACCAGCGCCGGGAAGTAGGAGCCCCGGTCCCCCGCCTGGCCCGACGGGTTGGCGCTGACCAGCGTCGTCGTCCCGCTCTGCAGGTCGCGGAGGTAGACCTGGCTTTCGCCCGTCGCCCCCGGCAGGTTGCCCGCCGTCGAGGCGAAGGCGACGTAGCGGCCGTCGGCGGAGACCGAGCTCGCTTCGCTCGCTTCGTTTGCCAGTTCGCCCGCGGGGCCGTCGGCGCGGCTGACGGCGGTCGTGGTCGCGGCGACCGTGTCGCGCAGGTACTGGGCCGGCACCGCGGTTTCGGCGTGATCGCCCGCCGGGTCTTCGAGGTTGGCGACGCTCGCCGCGAAGAGGACGTAGCGGCCGTCGGCGGAGACCGCCTCCGCCCGGGCGCCGCGGCTGAAGGTCTGCCCGCCGGCGCCGTTGACGCGGTCGACCAGAACGGTCTCTCCGGTCCACAGGTCGCGCCGGTAGACGTGGCGTTCGCCCGTTTCTTCGCCCGGCAGCGCCGGGCCGAGGTTGGTGGCCGCCGAGCTGAAGACGACGTAGCGGCCGTCGGCGCTGAGGTGCAGGTCTTCGATCCCCGGTTCGCCCGCCGGCGCCCCGGCCGGCCCGTCGGCACGGCTGACGAGCTCGAGCGCGCCCGTCGCGAGGTCCTTGACGAAGCCCTCGACGCTCCCCGCCGGCCCGGCTTCGCCGAGGTTGGCGGCGGCGCTCTCGAAGCCGACGTAGCGGCCGTCGGCGCTGATCGAGATCGGCGTGTAGACGCCGGTCCCTTCGCCGCCGGCGAATTCGCCGCCCGGGGTCACCGAGGCGGCGAAGGTCTCCCCCGCGGTTTCCGGCGCGGCCGCGAGGGCGGCGGGCGCCGCGGCGAGCAGCGCCAGCACGGCAGCGGTGAGAGCCAGAGCGGCGCGCCGAGATGCGGTCGCGCAGAGACGAGCAGTGTTCCGATCGGACATCCGTTACCCCTTTCCACGAGGGCGTCGAGATGGAGGGATCGGAGGGAGGTCTCCTGACTTACGGGCTGCCCCGCCGCGCCTTCCCGGCTCAGTGCCAGTGGCTGTCGTGAACGACTCGCGACGGGGTGTTTCGCTCGATCACAGTGGCGGGTCCGCGCCGGCTTCACACCGGACTTCCCTGTCCACCGATCCTTGAATTGTCGGCCGGGAAGCTATCGGAGATTCGGCCAGCGCCCGAGGTTCCGCCGTCGCGGCCGCTTAGATTGACGGCGTTGAGCGGTCGGGGGAACCCGGTGAGAACCCGGGACTGACGCGCAACGGTGATGGACCTCGGGCCCGGCAAGGGCCCGCGCTCCGAGTCCGAATGCCCGCCGCCCAGCGCACACATAAGGACCCCTGTTTCGCGAACGGACGGTTCGGTCTCTCACCCTCTCGCTCACTTCTGCGGAGGGACGGGCCCCGGGCCGTCCCCCAAACCAGAAGGAGATCCATCGATGACTCGCAAGTTCGTGCGCAGCGCGCTGTGCCTGGTGCTGCCGTGCCTGGCGCTGCTCGCCCCCGCGGCTGCCTCGGCGACGGCGACCCCGGCCGAAATCTCGAGCGCCCTCGGCAAAGGCGTCGAATACCTGAAGGGCCTGCAGGCCGAAAGCGGCGAAATCCCCGGCTTCGGCGGCGACTGGGCCCTGACCTCGCTGGCCGCGGCCGGCACCGCCCCGGCCGACGTGAACAAAGCCGGTAAAGAAGGCAAAGACGCCCGCAGCTGGTACGAAGGCGTGGTCGGTGCGGCGACCT
Source organism: Solirubrobacterales bacterium (assembly GCA_036494495.1). Lineage (GTDB taxonomy): Bacteria > Actinomycetota > Thermoleophilia > Solirubrobacterales > 70-9 > VAYN01. Next base: position 25,545 of record DASXOF010000131.1, read on the forward strand.
GGCCCGGCGAAGGCGCCGTCGCCACCGACTTCGAGCGCGGGGCGCTGCTCGCCTACGCCGCCGGGATCGACCCGGCCCGCGTCTCCAAGCGGCAGAACCTGATCGCCAAGGTCGCCTCCTACTACCAGTCCGAAAGCCCGGGCTACTACGGCTCGACCTTCAACGCGACCGTCTTCGCCCTGCTCGTCCTCGGCGACGTGAAGACCACCGGCGGCGTCCGCCGCGTCCCCGCAGTCGTGCTCGAAGGGGCGATCGCCGCGGTCAAGGCCAACCAGCACACCGACGGCGGCTGGACTTGGGAAAAAGCCGCCGGCAACGAAGAAGCGCTGAAAAAAGCCTCCGAACCCGACATGACCGGGGCGGCGATCGCGGCCCTCTGCGGCGCCGGAGTGGCAAGCACCGACGCGGCGATCGTCAGCGCGAAGAATTACCTCGCCTCGAAGCTGGTCAAAGCGAGCGGCGCCTTCGAATCCGAATTCGGCGTCAACACCGATGCCACGGCCTGGGCGGTCCAGGGCCTGAAAGCCTGCGGGATCGACCCGCAGGGAACCGAATTCCGCGGCTCCAAACCGAAAGAAAACACCCCGCTCAACTTCCTCGTCTCCCAACAGCTGAGCGGCGGCGGCTTCCGCTACGGGACCTCGGGCAGCAGCACCGACGAGTACGCGAGCCAGGACGCCGTGCGCGCCCTCGGCGCCGGTGGCTTCACCGCGGCGCCGCCGGCACCGAAAAGCGGCCCGCAGTGGAAGGGCGTGACCGAATTCGCCACCGGCGCGACCGAAACCACCTCGCTGGCCCTGGTCGTCGACAGCGGCGCCGCGCCGCTCAAGGTGTGCTCGGTGACGCTGGCGCCGAAAGCGACGACGACGAATCTCGCGACCGTGCTCGAAGCCGCCGTCGCCGGCACCACCCCGGCGTCCTGCGTCACCGGCTTCCTGCCGGCCAGCGGCGAAGGGGCGATCACCCAGGTGAACGGGTTCCCGACCACCCCGGCCGAACGCTGGAAGCTCTCGATCGACGGCGGCGCGCCGGCAACCGCCAAACGCTCGACCACGATCCACGTCGGCGACACCCTCTACCTGAAGTACGAATAGGCGCGGGGCGCCGGCTCGGCCCGCGGGTCGGGCCGGCGCCCCCGTCGTCCCTTGCGCCGTGGCATATGCTGGCGCCAGAAAAGAGGATCGGTGGACAGGGAAGTCCGGTGTGAAGCCGGCGCGGACCCGCCACTGTGATCGAGTGAAACACCCCGTCGCGAGTCGTTCGCGACAGCCACTGGCACTGAGCCGGGAAGGCGCGGCGGGGCAGCTCGTAAGTCAGGAGACCTCCCTCCGATCCGTGAACGTCTACCGCCCTCGCGGAAAGGGGCCAAGGCATGAGAAAGCTGTGCGCGGCGCTTTGCGCCGCATCCCTCCTGATCCTCGTCGCTGCACCGATCGTGCGGGCGGCGACCAACGTCGACGTGCGCATCGAGGGGAAGGAGGAAACCCTCTTCGAGGCGACGATCCCGGTCTCGATCAAGCAGGTCCGAGCCGCCTCGGACAGCGAAGCGCGGAGCTGCGACGGGATCAACGAACTCGACCCCGGGAACACGCTGCCGGGGGTGACGCCGACCCTCGCCTCGGTCGAGGCGATGGAATCGATCGGCGAGAGCTTCGACGGCCAGTGGTACCCCGGCTTCGGCGATTACTTCCTCACCCGCTGGGGCCCCGATTCCCAGGACACCGCCGCCGGGGCCTACTGGGGGATCCTCGTCAACGAGGCCTACACGAGCGTCGGCGGCTGCCAGCACCAGCTGAGCGAAGACGACGAAGTGCTGTGGGTCTGGGACGCGTTCAAAGGCCGCCCGACCCTGGCGCTCTACCCGGCGGCCGCCGGCTACAGCGAAGGCCCGCGGCCGCAGACGGCGATCGCCCGGCTCGGTCAGCCGTTCGCGGTCGAAGTCGTCGCCTTCCCCGACGGCGGCGAAGGGATCCCCGGCGATCGGCCCTCGCGGCTCGGCTCCTCGCCCTACGCGGGGGCCGAGGTCGCTCCGGTGACGACCAGCCCGCAGGGCTTCCAGCGGATCGACGCCGCCAGCCCCGAGACCGTCACCACCGGCGCCGACGGCAAGGCGACGATCGTCTTCGATGAACCGGGCGTGCACCGGATCAAGGCGACGGTCGGGGCGCCCGGCGCCGAAACCACCGTCGTCCGCTCGAACGGGCTCAGCGTCTGCGTGCCGGCGGCCTACGGCGACTGCGGCGAAGGCGCGACGACCCCGCCGTCCCCGCCGTCCGCCGCGGCGGCAGGCCCGAGCGCCAGCCAGCCACCCGCCCCGGCGCCCGGCGCGGTGCGGATCAGCCGGCCGCTGCTCGACCGCAGCAAGCTCAACCAGGGCAGGGTCCGGCTCAGCTGGAAGCTGCTCGACGCCGGCGCCGGCGTGGCGCGCTGGCAGGTGGCGTCGAAGCGGCTCGGCGGCGAGCAGGCGAAGTTCGTCGTCCGCGCGAGGGGCAGGGCGCAAACCGGGGCGGTCGTCCGCCTGCCTCGCGGCGGCACCTACCTGCTCCGCCTCTCGCTCACCGACACGGCCGGCCGACGACCTCCTACCCGCTCGGGAAGGTGACGGTCCCGCGTGGCGGCGCCGGCTAGGCGCGCCGTGCTCGGGATGGCGGTGGCGCTGGCGATCGCCGGCGCCACCGGCTTCGCCGCGCTCGCCGGTGCTGCCGCTCCCGAACGCCAGCACCTGATCGACTCGACCGTGCGCTTCCTGCAGGAGCACCAGCGTCCCAGCGGCGGCTTCGCCGACCCGGGCAAGAAGCCGAGCCAGGGGATCAGCGCCTGGGCGACGCTGGCCCTCGCCGCCACCGGGATCAACCCGCAGGACCAGGCCACCTGCGGGGTCGACGCCTACACCTACCTGGAGTCCCACTTCGCCGCCGGCGTGCGCGAAGAATTCGCCTGGCCGGCGACGGCGACGACCGCCTTCGAGCGCGAACTGCTGGTCGTCGACGCCGCCGGCACCGACCCCCACCACTTCGGCGGTTACGACCTGGTCGCCGAGATCCTCGCCCGCCAGCTGCCCGACGGCTCCTTCCCGTACGTCCCCGGCGGCCGCGGCGAAATCAACGACACCGCCTTCGCGGTGCTGGCGCTGAGCCCGGTCGCCGAGCCGGCCGCGCAGGCGGCGGCCGCCAAGGCGACCGACTGGCTGCTGACTCAGCAGAACGACGATGGCGGCTGGAGCTGGCAGGTGAAGGGCCAGGCCGGCAACGTCGACCTCACCGGCGGCGCGCTCGAGGCGCTGAGCGCGGTCGGCCGCCGCGGCACCGAAGCCGAGGCGCTCGCCCTCGCCTTCCTCCACCGCGTCCAGGGCCCGGACGGCGGCTTCTCGGAAGCCGGCGGCGGCGAATCGAACGTGGCCTCGACCGCCTGGGCGGTGCAGGGCCTCTGGGCCTCCGGCCAGGACCCCGAAACCTGGCTGACCGGCTCCGGCCTGGCGAGCGAAGAACCGCTCGACTACATGGAATCGCTGCAGCAGCCCGACGGTCACGTGCGCTGGCGGGCGAGCAGCGACATGAACGGGATCTGGATGACCGCCTACGTCACCCCCGCCTTCGCCGGCCGGGCGCTGCCGTTCGCGGCGGTCCCGCGGGCGCTGCCGCCGGAACCCGGCGGGGCCGCCGCCGAGCTGCCGGCCGGCTGCGCCGAACCGGGGCCGGCGGCAGGCGAGGAAGGCGGCGCGGGCGCGGAGACGCCGCCCTCCGGCCCGCCGCCGCCGGGGTCGCCGCCCCAAGCCGGTGCGGGCGTGATCGCCGGCGGCGGCGGCGAAGGCGCGCCCGACTTCAGCCGGCCCGAACCGCAGAGCAAGGGGAAGACCCCGGGCGGGGCCCGCCTCGTCCACGAGGGCAAGCGGCGGTCGCGCGACCGCAGCCCGACGCGGCGGGGCGAGAACGCGAGGCAGCCCCGCGGGACCGAGAGCGCCGAGCCGTCGCAGCCCCCGGGCGGGCCGCCGCCGGCCGTGGTCGGACCCTCGGGCGGCCCGGCGACCGATGCGGGCGCCGAGGCCGGAGCGCCGAGCCCGCCGGACGGCCGCCACGGCAAGCGAGCGGCGGCGGGAGACGGCGCCCCGGTGCCGGCCGCGAGCACCCGCGAACGGTCCGCCGAGGGCGACCGGGAGATCAGCGGAGCCCTGATCGGCGCGCCCGGCGAGCGCCGCCACGGCAAGCTCGCCTTCGGCGCACCCGGGCTGCGCAGCGGCGAGGGCGGAGGAGGCGACGAAACCGAGGTCGGGCTGGCGATCGCGGGGCTGGCGCTTTTGGGAGCGCTCGGCGGCGCCGGCTGGGAGCGGCGGCGGCGGGTGGCGCTGCCGTGAGCGCCGCGATCGACCTCGGCGACGGGCTCGCCCAGATCGCCACCGCGCTGCGGGTCCCGGTGCTGATCGCCGCGATCCTCGTGCTGCTCCTCTGCGCGATCGAGCTCGGCCGCTTCCTGGCCGAATCCTGGCGGCGCCTCCGCAACCGTCCCTACAGCCTGCGTCAACTGACCGAACAGGCGATCGCCGACCCGCCGCACGCCTCCCACTACGCCGCCTACGCCCCGGGGACGATCGGCGCCGCGGCGCTCGAGGAGATCGCGGCGGCGCCGGCCGCCGACCCCGAGCGCGCGACCGAGCACGCGCTCGCCCGCTACGAGCTGGCAGTGCAGCGGCGGCTCGACCGCACCCGGCTGCTGGTCCGCGCCGGCCCGGCGCTGGGCCTGATGGGAACCCTGATCCCGCTCGCCCCCGGCCTCGCCGCGCTCGCCGACGGCAAGGTGGCGGAGCTGGCCGAAAACCTCCGCGACGCCTTCGGCGCGACCGTCGTCGGCCTCCTGGTCGGCACCGTCGCCTTCGCCCTGACGCTGACGCGGACGCGCCGCTACACCGAGGACCTGGCGGCGCTCGAGCAGGGCGCGGAGCGGCGGCGATGAGCCGGATCGGGCTCGGGCGCCACGGCTCGATCGAGGACGATGCCGGCGACCCGCTCGACGGCCTCGTCAACCTCTTCGACATCGGCATGGTGCTCGCCGTCGCCTTCCTGATCGCGGGCGTCGGGCTGACCCTCGCGGCGAGGGGCGGCAAGGAGGAGGCGCCCCGAGCCCGGGCGGGGCGCGAACACGTGATCAGCGGCGCCGCCCGGGCCCCCACCGTCGCCGGTCGCGGCGAACCGGTCGGCCGGGTCTACCGGCTGCCGGATGGGCGGCTGGTCTACGTCAAGCGGAGCCGCGCGGAGCGCTAGGGCGCTTCGGCCAGCGCCGCGCGGGCGCGGTGCGCCAGCTTGACGGTCGCTTTGCGCAGGCCGGCGGGGTCCTCGATCGGCTCCTCGTAGGCGACCCGCACTGGGACCTCTCCCGCGGCCGTCGCGACCACCAGGTCGAGGCCCGTCCTGTCGGCGTCGAGGCAGCGGGTGGCGATCGCCTCAGGCTGGCCGCCGAGCGCCTGCGCCATCTCCAGCAGGGCGTCGGCGTGGTCCGCGTTGAGGTGGGCGATCGCGCCCTCGGCGCCGCAGCTGACCGGATCGTCGGGCTTCACGGCGGTGATCCTAGCGCTTCTATTAGGGTCACCTAATTCAGGCTGAGGACTACGCTAGATGTCCCCGCTTTTCTACCTAACTTCCCTACTTCCCACGGAGGCACCGACCTGATGGAGGCCACGACTTCGACCGGGCAGCTCTGGGGTGGCGAGACCACCAAGGCTGTCGACAACTTCCCCGTCTCGGGCCAGCGCGTGCCGGTTTCGGTGGTCCGCTGGCTGGGCCGGATCAAGGGCGCCGCGGCCGAGGTGAACGGCGAGCTGGGCAAGCTCGACAAGGAGCTGGCCGAGCGGATCGCCGCCGCCGGCAAGGCGGTCGGCAGCGGCGAGCACGACGACCAGTTCCCGATCGACGTCTTCCAGACCGGCTCCGGCACCTCCTCGAACATGAACGCCAACGAGGTGATCGCGACCCTCGCCGGCGACGGGGCCCATCCCAACGACCATGTCAACATGGGCCAGTCCTCGAACGACGTCTTCCCGAGCGCGGTCCACCTGGCGGCGCTCGACGAGGTCACCCACGACCTGCTGCCGGCGATGGGCGCGCTCGAGGGCGCGCTGGAAGAGAAGTCGAAGCGCTTCGCCGACGTGGTCAAGGCCGGGCGGACCCACCTGATGGACGCCGTCCCGGTCACCCTCGGTCAGGAGTTCGGCGGCTACGCGGCGCAGGTGCGGCTCGGGGTCCAGCGGGTCGAGAGCACGCTGCGGCGGGTCGGCCAGATCCCGCTCGGCGGCACCGCCACCGGCACCGGCCTCAACACCCACCCCGAGTTCGCCAGCAAGGTGCGGGAGAAGCTCGCGGCCGACACCGGCCTCGCGATCTCCGCCCCGCTCGACCCGTTCGAGGCGCAGGGCAACCGCGACGCCCTGGTCGAGCTCTCGGGCGCGCTCAAGGTCTACGCGGTCTCGCTCAACAAGATCGCCAACGACCTGGCGCTGATGGGCTCCGGCCCGCGCGCCGGCCTCGCCGAGCTGCGGCTGCCGGAGCTGCAGAAGGGCTCCTCGATCATGCCGGGCAAGGTCAACCCCGTGATTCCCGAGGTGGTGATCCAGGTCGCCGCCCAGGTGATCGGCAACGACGCCGCGATCACCGTCGCCGGCTCGCAGGGCCAGTTCGAGCTCAACGTGCGGGTGCCGCTGATCGCCCGCAACCTGCTCGACTCGATCAAGCTGCTGGCCTCGGCCTCGCGCCTGCTGGACGAGAAATGCGTCCAGGGGCTGGAGGCGAACGAAGAGATGACCGAGCGCCACGCCGAGGCGACCCTCGCCACCGCGACCGCGCTCAACCCCCACATCGGCTACGACCGCGCCGCCGACATCGTCAAGGAGGCGGCCAACTCCGGCCGCTCGCTGCGCGAGGTCGCGCTCGAGCAGGGCGTCTCGGTCGAGACGCTCGACGAGGCGCTCGACCACCGGCGCATGGCCCGGCCCCACGAGTAGGGGCGCGGCGCGCGCTCAGGCGGCGGCGAGGTCGAGGAACCAGACGCCGTCCCTGAGCGTGCGCTCGCCGGGCTCGACCTCGAGCCGGCGGGCGAACAGCGGTCCGTCGACGACGAGCGAGTGATACTCGCCGTTCTCGCCGGCGGCGTCGGCGCCCGCCGCCTCGACCTCGGCCACCAGCTCGGCGTCGATCGTCCTCCCCAGCAGCTCGGCCGGAAGGACGCCGTCGCGGACGGCGACGATCACCGCCTCCACCCCGGCCTCGAGCACCTCGTCCATCAGGGCGCGGCGCTCGCGCTGCCAGAGCGGCAGGCAGGCGCGGAGGCCGGCCTCGCCGCAGACCCGCTCGACCCAGTCGCGGTGGTCCTGCACGTCGATGTCGCCGAAGATCCCGACCGCGGTCCCCGCCTCGCCGGCGGCCGCGCCGACGAGGCGGCGGAACTCGTCCTCGTAGCCTGACCAGCTGGCGGCGCCGAAGCGGATCGGCACCCCGAGCGCCGCCGCTTGGGCGCTCAGCACCTCGCGGGTGAGGCCGTGCGAGCGCGACCGCTCACCGCCCTCGACCATCATCGAGACCAGAAGCCGCGGCACGGCCCCGGCCCGCGCCGCCTCGTGCAGCGCGAAGGCCGAGTCCTTGCCGCCGCTCCAGGAGCAGAAGACCGCCGCGCCCCCCAGCTCGGCGGTCTCCACCTGAGTCGCGATGGCCGGGGCCCTAGCCCTGGATCGCGACGAAGCGCTCCTCGGTCAGCTCGTAGACGGCGAAGGCCGGCCCCTCGCGGGTGTTGCCGGAGTCCTTGACGCCGCCGTATGGCATCTGGTCGGCGCGGAACGCGGGCACTTCGTTGACCATCACGCCGCCGAACTCGAGCGTCCGGGCGGCCTCGATGCCGCGGCCGATGTCGCGGGTGAAGACGCCGGCCTGGAGGCCGAACTTGGAGTCGTTGGCCATCTCGAGGCCCTCCTCGAAGGAGGAGAAGGTGTGGATCGTCGCCACCGGGCCGAACGCCTCCTCGCACCAGACCTTGGTGTCTTTCGGCGGAGCCTTGAGGAGCGTCGGCGCCAGGCAGCGGCCCTCGTCGACCAGCTCGCCGCCGGTCAGGAGCTCGGCGCCGGCCGCCACCGCCTCGTCGATCCACTCCTTCACCCGGTCGCGGTCGCCGGGGGTGATCAGCGGGCCGACGTCGGTGTCCGGGTCGAGCGGGTCGCCGACCGTCAGCTTCTCGACGTTGCCGACCAGGCGCGCGATGAACCGGTCGGCGACCGCCTCGTGGACGAGGATCCGCTGGATCGAGATGCAGACCTGGCCGGCGTGGGCGAAGGCGTGGATCTGCGCTTTGTCGGCGGCCGTCTCCCAGTCGCCGTCGTCGTTGACGATCAGCGGCGCGTTCGAGCCGAGCTCGAGGTTGACCTTCTTGTGCGGGACCTGGGAGCGGATGCCCCAGCCGACCTTGGCCGAGCCGGTGAAGGTGATCGCCTTGGTCAGCGGGTGGGAGACGAGGGCGTTGCCGACCGTCGAGCCACCGCCGGGGACGACCGAGAGCCAGCCCTCCGGCAGCCCGGCGTCGAGGAAGATCTGGGCCAGCTTCAGCGCCGTGATCGGCGTCTGGCCGGCCGGCTTCAGCACCACCGCGTTGCCGGCGGCGATCGCCGGGCCGAGCTTGTGGGCGACGAGGTTGAGCGGGAAGTTGAAGGGGCTGATCGCGCCGACCACGCCGTAGGGCACCCGCAGCATCACCCCGAGCTTGCCGGCGCCCGCGGCCGACGCTTCCATCGGCACCGTGCCGCCGGTCAACTTGCGTGCCTCGACCGCCGAGAAGGTCAGGGTGTCGGCGCAGCGGCTGGCCTCGACTCGCGCCGTCTTCAGCGGCTTGCCGGCCTCGGCGGCGATCGTCAGCGCCAGATCCTCGACCCGCTCGCTCGCGAGATGAGCGGCGCGATCGAGCACCGCGGCGCGCTCGTGCTGCGGGAAGTCGCCCTTCGAGAAGGCCGCGTGGGCGGCCTCGATCGCCTCTTGGGCCAGCGCGGTGTCGGCGATCGCGACCCGGCCGACCACGGTCTGGTCGTAGGGGCTCTTGACCTCGGCCCACTCGCCCGTCGCTCCCCACTTGCCGGCGATCAGCAGCTCGTGGTCGGTTACCTGGACGGTCTCGGTGGCCATCTGACTTCCTCCTGGGGATAAGGGCCTTGGGGGGTGAAGAGCGGTAGACCCAGAGTAGAGACCCGCGCGTGCAGGCCGCTACTCCGCGGCGTTGAAACTGTTGCCTGAGCGATGCCAGCGCGGACAGGAAGACTCGGCCGGAGCTTCGGCGCGCTGCTGGCGACGCTGCTGGCGGCGGCTGCCGCGGCGGTGCCGGCGAGCGCCGCGGTGAAGTGGGTCGTTCGCGGGCACGGCTTCGGCCACGGGGTCGGGATGAGCGCCTACGGCGCCTACGGCTACGCCCTGCACGGGGCCGGCTACAAGGCGATCCTCGGCCACTACTACCCCGGCACCTCGCTCGGGGCCCTGGAAGGGCCGCACGTCGTCCGCGTCCTGCTCGGGGTCGAGCCCGGCGACGTCGGCTTCAGCGGCGCCACCGGCGCCTGCGGGGTGAAGCTCGAACCGAAGCGCTCCTACCAGGCCCACCGGGCCGGCAGCACGGTGCGGCTGCGCAGCTCCGCCGGCAAGCCGCTCGCCAACTGCGGCCACACCCTCCGCGCCGCCGGCCCCGAACAGGTGACGATCGCCGGCTACGGCACCTACCGCGGCGCCCTCGAGACGGTGCCGGAAGGCGGCCGCTCGCTGAACGTCGTCAACGCCCTCGCCGTCGACCAGTACGTCAAAGGCGTGATCCCGAACGAGTCGCCCCCCTCCTGGCCGCCGGCGGAGCTGCAGGCGCAGGCGGTCGCCTCGCGCTCCTTCGCCCTCAGCTCCGGCCGCGACGGCAACGGCTACGACCTCTACTCCGACACCCGCAGCCAGGTCTACAAAGGCCTCGAATCCGAGTACGCGGCGAGCAACGAAGCGGCCGAAGCGACCCGCGGCCAGGTGCTGATGTACGAAGGGCAGATCGCCCAGACCCTCTTCTCGGCCTGCTCGGGCGGCAAGACCGAGAGCATCAAGAACGTCTTCGGGACCGCGATCCCCTACCTGGTCGGCGTCCCCGACCCCTACGACTACTACTGCCCGCTGCACAAATGGACGCTGGAATTCAGCGGCCCCGAGATCAGCTCGCGGCTCTCCGGCCTGATCGACGGCAAGCTGAAACAGGTGGCGATCACCAAGACCGGCTACTCGCCGCGGATCATCGAAGCAAAGCTCTACGGGACCGGCGGCGTAACCACCGTCACCGGCACCCAGCTGGAGGAAGCGCTGGGCGCGTACTCGACCTGGATGACCTTCGAAAAGGTCGGCCAAGGCGCG
>DASXOF010000132.1:0-9571 GCA_036494495.1 Solirubrobacterales bacterium
CGGCTTTCAGCTCGCTGAGGCGGGCGCCGGCCAGGAGGCGGTCAGCCGACTGCGGCGAGAGCTCGGCGAGGAAGCTGTCGGCCCAGGCGGCGGCGACGGTGGGCGGGAACTCCTCGAGGCAGGAAGGAGCACGCGGATGCGTGCCGACCGTCATGCCCTCCTCGTTCCCCATCTCCTCTGAACGAGAGTAGCGGAGGGGGGTCGCGGCGCTGCTCATGCGTCAGCCCTTGGGGAGCACCAGCGTCATCCAGGCCGGCTCCTCGCGCTTGCGGGCGATGTTGGCCGCCGCGTTGACCTCGCTGAGCGGGAAGCGGTGGGTGACGAGGTCGTCGATCTCGAGCGTTCCCGAGGCCAGCCACGCCATCACCTGGCGAGCGTCCTCGTGGGTGCCGTTGCGGTTGCCGATGATGCGCCAGCAGTTGATCGTCAGCGGCGTGCTGGCGGCCAGCGGCGCCGTGGTATTGCCGCCGACGATGACAGCCGTTCCGGCGAGTTTCATCGCGGCGATGCTCTGCGGCGTCGCCTGCCCTTCGGGGAGGAAGTCCAGCACCGCGTCGACGCCGCCGGGCGCCAGCTCGCGGATCGCAGCGGTCAGGCCGCCGCTCGTCTCCCAGTCCTCGTCGAGGCCGTCGAGCCCGACCGTCTCGACCAGGTCGGGCGCCAGGGCGCGGACCTTGGCCAGCCGCTCCTCCGAGCGGGCGACGGCGATCAGCCGGCTGATGCCGAAGAGCGGCGCCAGCCGCACCGCCGCCGGCCCGATCGTGCCCGTCGCCGCCGTCCAGACGACGGTCGCGCCGACCGGCAGCGCGGCGAGCTTCAGCGCCCGCACCGCGGTGGCGACGTCGGCGATCTTCGCCGCCGCCTCGAAGGAGACCGTGTCCGGCAGGGGGTCGACGGCCCAGGCCGGCGCCAGCACGTACTCGGCCAGGCCGCCGTCGTGGTAGCGGTCGTAGAGCGGGCGCGCCTGCGGCCCGAAGGCGGCCTGGCCGATCACCGAGCAGGCGGGGCAGAGCTGTTCGCGGTCGGTGAGGCAGAACTCGCAGCGCCGGCAGGTCAGGTTCGGGTGCAGGCGGACGCGGTCGCCGGCGGCGAGCTCGGTGACGCCGGCGCCGACCGCGGCGACGGTGCCCGCCACCTCGTTGCCGGGGGTGTGCGGGAGGATCGGCAGCAAGCCCATCTGCCAAAACGAGAACTGGCCGGGGGCGATGCCGGCGGCGGCGACCTCGATCAGGACCTCGCCGGGCCCGGCGACCGGGTCCTCGATCTGCTCGAGGCGGAGCTCCGCCTCGCCCTCGTACGCTCTTGCGGCAAGCATCTTCCGCCCTCCTAAGTGGTTGCTGGCGCTAGCCGCTGAACCTACATCCGGCCTCCGCCGAGCGCTGTGACTTCAGTCCCTCCGGCGGCCTCCGGGCCGGCCTATAGTCATTTCGCACGCTTGTTGCGACAGGCGAAACGACGTACCGCTGACGTACCGCAGGCGAAAGGAAGGGTTTCTCTGATGGCGACGCTCGACACCGCATCATCCGTCCCGGCCGCAGTCCAGGAGCTGCTCGAGAAGGAGGCGATCCGGGAGCTGCTGTCCCGCTGCTTCCGCGGCTCCGACCGCGAGAACGCCGAGCTCGCCGAATCGTGTCACCCACCCGACGGCAACATCAACCTCGGCATCTACGACGGCCCCGCGCGTGACTTCTTCAAAGGCACCGCGGCCTTCCGGGCGCCGATGCTGGCGGTCATCCACCACATCGGGCAGTCGCGGATCGAGCTCGGGAGCGACGGCGACGTCGCCGCGGGGGAGACCTACGTGATCGCCACCTACGTCCTGCCGGGCGAGGGCGAGCCGCAGACGACGGTGCTGATGGCGCGATATCTCGACAGGTTCGAGAAGCGCGACGGCGAGTGGAAGATCGCCGACCGCCTCGTCGCCTTCGACGCCCAGCTGAACGTCGAGGGCGGGGTGCCGACGATGGCACCCGAGCAGAACTGGGGCCATCGCGACGAGAGCGACCCCTCCTACGCGCTGTTCGCCTCGCTGCAGAGCTGACCTGCGCGACACCGAGGGGTGACGCGATCGGCCGGCGGGCCGATCGGCGCCGCCATGCCGTCGGCGAGGGGGCGTTCAGTGACCTGGGTTCTCTTGACGAAAACTTGTTTCGCTAGATAAAATCGCCCAGTTGTGGAGGAGGGGGATTCACGCCCTTCGCCCTGGCGATCAGCAAACGAGAACAAGGGAAGAGATATGCACGCAAGAAGTGCGCTGAGGACATTTGCCCTCGCAGCGCTACTCGTACTGGTTCCGGTTCTAGCCGCAGGATGCGGTGGCAGTGACAGCACCACCGGTGGCAGCACCAGCAGCACCGGCAGCACCAGCAGCGAAAAGGCGACCGGGACCGACGTCGCGGCCGCGAAGGAATTCGTCGCGCCGCTGGTCGGTCAGCCGAGCCCGTTCCCGGTAACGGAAAAGCTCGCCGAACTGCCGAAGCCGGGGACGAACGTCGCCTTCCTCGACCTCGGCACGCCGGTCACCGCGCTGATGTGGGAACTGCTGCAGCCTGCGGCAAAGACGATGGGCATCAACCTGTTCCGCGTCCAGGCGAGCGGCGTCGGCGCGATCAGCCAGGCGATGGACACGATCGTCGAGAAAGAACCCGACGGCCTGATCTTCCTCGCCGCCGACCCGACCGCCTTCTCGCACCAGCTCGAAGAACTGCGCGAACAGGGCACGATCGTGGTTGCCGGCTCGATCGAGAACGGCGAAGAATTCGGCTTCGAAACCGTGCAGTTCGGCAAGCCGCAGGCGATCGAAGAGGGCGAACTGATGGCCGCCTGGACCGTCGCCCAGACGAACGGCAAGGCGCACAAGATCGTCTACTACAACGTGCCGGAACTCCCGTTCTCGGTGGTGGTGAAGGAAGGCGTCGAATCGAAATTGGCCGAGCTCTGCCCCGAATGCGAACTGCGGGTGTCCGACATCCCGCTCGCCGAAGTCGGCAAGAACGCATCCGGCCGGGTCGTCAGCGACCTGCAGGCCAACCCCGACACCGAATTCGCCCTGTTCCCGAACGACGAGATGCAGCTCGGCCTGCCGGCGGCGCTGGAAACGGCCGGGATCGAAATCGAACGGTTCGGAAGCGGTCCCACCCCGGGCAACCTCGAGGCGGTCCAGAAAGGCGAAGAGAAGGCCGTCCTCGCGGTCGACGTGCCGACGCTGGTCTGGACCATGGTCGACCAGTTCGCGCGCGAACTCGCCGGCCAGAAGCTGACGGGTCTCGAGAAGGAAGGGGACATCGTCAAGCAGTTCCTCACCGCCAGGGACCTCGAAGGCACGAACCCCGAACTGGGCTGGGCGGGATACCCCGACTTCCCGGTGCGGTTCGCGAAGCTCTGGGGCGTGACGGGTCAGTAGCTCTCCTCCCTCAGCGGTTGCAACCCGGGCGGTGCCGCGGCGCCGCCCGGGTTGTGACCCAGGTCGCTGTCACCGCACGGTGGCGGTGGCAAGCTGCGCCGCCGATTCGAGGTAACACCGGAAGGAGTGTCATGAAGCCGATCTACACCGCACAGGCAACCGTCACGGGCGGCCGCGACGAGGGCCACGGACGCACCTCCGACGGTGCGCTCGAGGTGGACATCCGGGTGCCCTCGGAGCTCGGCGGCCCGGGCGAGGCCACCAACCCCGAGCAGCTCTTCGCGGTCGGCTACGCCTCCTGCTTCGAGTCGGCGCTGAAGATCGTCGGCCGGCGCCAGAGCCTCGACGTCGACGACGTCTCGATCGAGATCCGCGTCAACCTGCTGCCGAACCCCGACCGCTCCTTTGCGCTGGGGGTCGAGATGGACGTGACGCTGCCCTCGCTGCAGGAGGGCGGGGCGGCGCTCGAGGTGGTGGGCGAGGCCCACCGCGTCTGCCCGTACTCGAACGCGACGCGCGGCAACATCGACGTGGCGATCACCGCCAACGGGCAAGCTCTTTCTGCTTGACAAAACACATTTTCGACACGTAGAATCATCAGATGGAGAGGGATACGTTGCCCCGGACTGAGTCCGACGCCAAGGCGGTGCCGGCGGCGGGCAGCAGCAGGGGCCGGGCTGCCTGGCGAGCGCTGTCGTTCACGAACATCAGCGCGATCTACCTGTTCGTTGCGATCTTCATCGTCTTCTCGCTCTGGATCCCCGACCAGTTCCTCGACGGCGACGTCTGGCGGACGCTGCTCGACGCCAACGCGGTAAGCGCCCTGGTCGCGGTCGCCGTGGTGGTCCCGTTGGCGGCCGGCGCCTTCGACCTGGCGATCGGCGCCGAGGTCGGGCTGGGGGCGATCCTCGTCTCCTGGCTCCTCTCCAAGCACGGGGTGCCGATCGTCCCGGCGATCGCCCTGACCGTGCTGGCCGGCTGCACGATCGGGCTCCTCAACGGGCTCTTGATCGTCCGCGCCAAGATCGACTCCTTCATCGCCACGATGGCGATGACCTCGATCCTCTACGCGCTGATCGCCTGGGTCTCCAACAGCCAGCAGATCCTCGGCCTCGCCACCTCCTTCCAGGACATCGCCCGGACCGAGATCTTCGGGATCACGCTGCCGGTGTACATCATGTTGGTGGTGGCGATCGCCGTCTGGTACGTGCTCGAGCGGACCCCGGTCGGGCGGCGCGTGTACGCAACCGGCGGCAACGTCGAGGCGGCGCGGCTGGCGGGGGTTCGCACCTCGCTGGTGATCGTCGTCTCGCTGGTCGTGTGCGGCGCGCTGACCGGCGCCGCCGGGGTGCTGACCAGCGCCCGGATCGGCAACGGCGACCCGACGATCGGGCCGGAATTCCTGCTGCCCGCCTTCGCGGCGGCGTTCCTCGGCTCGACCCAGTTCCGCCGCGGGCGCTTCAACGTCTGGGGTGCGGTCGTCGCCGTCTACGTGCTGGCGACCGGGATCAAGGGCCTGCAGCTGGCGGGGGCGCCGATCTGGATCCCCGACCTCTTCAACGGCGTCGCGCTGCTGCTCGCGGTGGGCCTCGCCAACTACGAGAGCATGGGCGCCCAGGTCAGGGCGATCAAGCGCCGGCTCCGCCTCGGCCGCGGCGAGCGGGACGACCTCGCGGCCGAGCAGCCGCCCTCGCTGACCCGCTAGCAGCCGTTTCACACTAGGAGCGACCAGGTGCCAGGCCCTGCCCGGCACTTACTGCTGCCCGCAAAGCGTACTGTGACTTTAGTGACAGAAGGACGCTTGACGATGCCTGGGCGAAACCAGTAAGTTATGCGCACCGAAACAGTGTTTCGAATCGCGACACACCAGATAGAGGTAACAGAATGCTTCAGGCCAGGCTCTCCCACGTAGGCCTCCGCGGCGCCGACAGCGCCGGGAACCGCCGCTTCTACGAAGACGTCGTCGGCCTCCGGGCGGTCGCCGTCGACGGCGGTCGGACCCGACTCGCGCTCGGCGGCGGCGCTCACCTGCTCGAGCTCGAGGAGGGCGAGGGGCTCGACCACTTCGCGCTCGAGGTCGCCGACGAGGAGCAGCGCGCGGCGCTGCTCGAGCGGCTCGCCCAGCACGGGATCGCCCCGGAGCCGATCGAGGACGCCGACCATCCCGACGGGCTCCGGTTCAGCGACCCGGAGGGTCACGTGATCGAGCTGCACGGGCGGGTCGAGCGGGTCGAAACCGGCGTCCGCGCCGACGGCCACCGGCCGATCGGCCTGCACCACATCACCGTCACCTCGCCCGACGTGCCGGCGCTGACCGCCTTCTACCGCGACGTCCTCGGGTTCGTGGTCTCCGACCGGATGGGCGACCGCTTCGCCTGGCTGCGCTGCAACCGCGAGCACCACACGGTGGCGATCGTCCAGGGCGAGGCCGGCGGGCTCGACCACTACTGCTACGAGGTCTCCGACTGGGAGGACATCAAGGACTGGTGCGACCTGCTCGCCGTCGCCGACGTGCCGGTCAGCTGGGGGCCGGGTCGCCACGGCCCCGGCAACAACGTCTTCATCATGTTCGACGATCCCGACGGCGTCCACATCGAGCTCTCCTGCGAGATGGAGCGGTTCTGGGACGACCGGGTCGAGTACCCGCCGCCGCGCAACTGGGCGAGCGAACTGCGGACCGTGAACCTCTGGGGACCGGCCCCCGAGTGGCGGCGGCCGCTCGAAGAGCCCGCCGCCTGATGCGCCTCGCGAACTTCGAACGCGACGGCGAGGTGCGGGCCGGGCGGGTCGAAGGCGACTCGATCGCGCCGCTGGCGGCGCCGCCGATCGACGCCGGGCTCGACCTCGAGGCGCTGCTGGCGGCGCCGGCCGAGGCGGCGATCCCGCTGACCGACGTCCGCCTCCTGGCCCCGGTGCTGCGGCCGGGAAAGGTCCTCTGCCTCGGCCTCAACTACCACGGGCACGTGACCGAGTCGAAGCGCGAGCTGCCGACCTATCCGGTCCTCTTCGCCAAGTTCGCCGATTCGATCATCGGCCCGGCCGACGAGATCGTGGCGCCGCCGGAGTCCGAGCAGATCGACTACGAGGCCGAGCTGGTCGTGGTGATCGGCCGCCGAGCCCGCCGCGTCTCCGCCGCCGAGGCGCTCGGCGTCGTCGCCGGCTACTCGATCGCCAACGACGTCACGATGCGCGACTACCAGTACAAGAGCCACCAGTGGCTGCAGGGCAAGACCTGGCCGCGCTCGACGCCGGTCGGGCCCTGGCTGGTGACCGGCGAGGAGATCGACGACGCGGCCTCGCTCGGGATCAGCCTGGCGCTGAACGGCGAGGAGATGCAGAGCTCCAACACCGAGCGGATGATCTACGGCGTCGCCGAGACGATCAGCCTGCTCTCGCAGTTCACCGAGCTCTCGCCCGGCGACCTGGTGCTGATGGGGACGCCCGGCGGGGTCGGCTACCGCCGCGACCCGCAGGTCTTCCTCGAGCCGGGCGACCGGGTCGAGGTCAGGATCGAGGGCATCGGCTCGATCGAGAACCGGGTGATCGCCGAGGGGGCAGATGCCTGACGTCGAGGTCTTGGTCGTCGGCGGGGGGCCGACCGGTCTCGCCGCCGCGAACTTACTGGGCCAGCTCGGGGTCGAGGTGCTGCTGGTCGAGCAGGAGCCGGGGGTGGCCGAGCTGCCCCGGGCGGTCAGCATCGACGACGAGGCGATGCGCTTCATGCAGCGGCTCGGCCTCGGCGAGCAGATGCGCGACGTCGTCCTGCCGGGCAGCGGAACCAAGTTCTACGGCCGCCGCGGCCAGCTCCTCGCCTACGCGCAGGGACCCGTCCGCCCGCCCAACGGGCAGCCGGTCAAGAACCCGCTCGACCACTCCGAATTCCAGCTGGCCCTGCTCCGCGGCCTCTCCCGCTACCCCCACGTCGAGACCCGCCACCAGACCAGGTTCACCGGCTTCGAGGCGCAAACGGACGCGGTCACCGCGACCCTCGAGGCCGACGGCCGCAGCGAGGCGCTCAGCGCCCGCTACCTGCTCGGCGCCGACGGCGGCCGCAGCCTGGTGCGGACCCTGATCGGCCAGGAGCCGATGACGGGAGCCGCCTTCGAGGAGCGCTGGCTGGTGGTCGACACGGTCAACGATCGGCACGACGAGCGCTACGCGATGCACTACGGCGACCCCGAGCGCCCGCGGGTGGTCGTCGTCGGCCGCGGCGGGCGCTGCCGCTACGAGTTCCTGATCCACGACGACGAGAACCCGCGCGACGAGGAGCTGGCGGCCTTCGCGATCTCGCTCGCCTCGCGCTATCGCTCGTTGACCGAGGCCGACATCGTGCGCTCGGCGATCTACAAGTTCTACGCGCTGGTCGCCGACGAGTTCCGCCAGGGGCGCGTCTTCATCATGGGCGACGCCGCGCACATGATGCCGCCGTTCGCCGGTCAGGGCCTGAACAGCGGCCTGCGCGACGCGGCCAATCTCGGCTGGAAGCTCGCCGCCGAGCTGCGGGGGAGGGCGGGGCCGGAGCTGCTCGACAGCTACACCCGCGAGCGCCAGCCGCACGTGAAAGCGACCGTCGACCTCTCGGTCCGGCTCGGGGCGATCATGATGACCCGCTCGCGCGCCAAGGCCGCGCTCCGCGACGCCGTCTTCACCACCGGCGGCAGGATCCCGCTGGCCAGGCAGCGGCTGACGAAGATGCTCTCGCGCCCGCCGACCCACCATGTCGACGGCTTCGCGCTCGACGCCAGCAGCGATCCCCTCGCCGGCAGGCTGCTCGACCAGTCGCAGGTGATCGACGCCGCCGGCCACCTCGTCGGGCTCGACGAGGTCCTCGGCGACGGCTTCGCGCTGCTCGCGGTCGACACCGACCCCGCCTCGCTGAAGGGGCTCTCCGCCGGCGTCTGGGATCGGCTCGAGGCCAAGCTCGTCCATCTCACGCTCGAGGACCGGCTGCCGGTCCGCCAGCCGGAGCTGAACGGCATCGCCGACTACCGTGCCGGCCTCGCCCGCCAGCTCGGCCCGGCCCGCGGCCGGCTCGTCCTCGTCCGCCCCGACCGGGTCGTCGCCGGGACCTTCGCGCCGGCTCAGCAGGAGGCCTTCGCCGTGCGGCTCGCGCCGCTGCTCGGCAAGGCCGGGACGGCGCTCTCTCCAGCCGGCGATTCGCCGGTCTAGCCCCGCCGCCCTGCTCGATAACGTGCGAGCCATGAACGACTCGGGCCCCGCCTACCCGATCGAATCGGTGGATCGGGCCCTGTCGCTGATCCTCGCCTTCGAGGACTCCGAGTCGATCACGGTCACCGAGGCCTCGAAGTTCCTCGGCGTCTCGCGCTCGACCGCCTTCCGCCTGCTGAACGTGCTCGAGTTCCGCGAGTTCGTCCGCCAGGACCCGCGCACGAAGATCTTCCACACCGGCCCGGCGCTGCTGCGGGTCGGCCTCAGCGCGGTCCAGCGCTCGGATATCCGGACCACGATCCGCCCGCTGCTCGAGGAGATCGTCAAGCAGGTCGACGAGACCGGGCACCTGGTGGTCCTGCAGGCCGGCGACGCCTTCTACATCGACTGCGTCGAGGGCTCGAAGACGCTGCGGGCGACGCCGCGGATCGGCACTGTCCTGCCGGCCCATGTCAGCGCGGCCGGCAAGGCGCTCCTGGCGAACCTCTCGGAGGCGCGGCTCGACGAGTACCTCGCCGGCGAGCTGGTGCCCGTGACCAAGCGCTCGAAGACCTCGCCCACGGCGATCCGCCGCGAGCTCGCCAAAGTCAGGAAGCGGGGCTGGGCGCTGAACGACGGCGAGAGCGAAGACGGGCTCCGCGCGGTGGCGGTCCTGATCAAAGCCGAGGACAATGGCGCCGGCGTCGACGCCTCGATCACCGTCGCCGGACCGGCCCGCCGCCTCACCGACCGCCGCATCGAGACGGTCGCGCGGACGATGCTCGAGGTCACCGGCGAGGCCAGCCGGACCTAGGTCCGTTGCGGAGGTAGAAACGGCGTACTAGGGTTCGAAACGAGCGTCAGTGGGCGCTCGGATCAACTCGTATGGGAACCCGATGTCGATAGCCACCGGCAGCGCACTCCTCGAGGTCCGCGACGTCTCGAAGACCTTTGCCGGCCTGAAGGCGCTCGACTGCGTCTCCACCCACATCGACGCCGGCGAAATCGTCGCGCTCGTCG
>DASXOF010000133.1:0-68417 GCA_036494495.1 Solirubrobacterales bacterium
CGTTACGAAAGACAACCACGGTGCCGGGGAGGTCAGGCGAGGCGGCGGTGGAAGCTGGTCTCGAGGGCGTGCTCTTGCTGCTCGCCGGGGACGGTCTTGTCGAGGCGCATCTCGAGGCGGCGGCCGTCGATGCTGAGCATCGCCACCTGGTTGTCGAAACAGGGGCCGTCGCGGAGGCGCCAGCGGACCCCGGGGTCGGCGGCGCCGGCAGCTTTCGCCAGGGCCCGGGCGGCGGCGGCGAACGGGCGCTTGAAGCCGGCGCGGATCACACGGCGCTCTTTCTCGTCGAGTGGGTTGCGGTAGGGCGAGCAGACCGCCTGGTAGACCGGCGCGCGCTTGTCGCCGACGGCCGGGAACTCGACCTCGGCCAGGTAGGCGTGGTGGACGTCGCCGGAGAGGACGACCACGGAGGCCGGCCTGGCGCCGCGCTCGCCGCGCGCCACCGCCGCGATCAGGTCGCGCAGCTGCGCGAACGACTCGCCGAAGGCGCCCCAGTGGTCGAAGTCGACGGCGCGACGGAGTCGCTCCGAGAGCCGGGCCGTCGGGCGGCCCCAGGCCCCGGCGCAGACCTTCTCGTTCCAAGCCTCGAGCGCCTGGAACCCCGGCGAGAGCAGCCACGGCACCGTGGTCGCGATCAGCAGGTGGTCGAAGTCGCCCTCGGCGTGGCCGACGATCCACTCCCACTCCTCGTCGTCGACCATCTGCCGCCGCTCGCCCTCGAAGCTCCGCCCCGCCCGCGAGTCGACGAAGATCGCCCGGGTGCCGCCGAGGTCGCGGCAGAAGCTCCAGCGGGCGCCGGCGCCGGTCTTGGCGATCCTTTCCGCCCACTCCCTCAGCGCCTTCCCCGCCTCGCCGTCGCGGGCGCCTCGCAGCCGCCGGTAGACCTCGTCCTCGTCGAGCGTCTGCGGCGAGAGGTTGCCGAGGTGCTGGTATAGCCAGTAGCTCATCACGCAGCCGGTCATCCGCCGCTGCCACCAGGCCCGTTCGCGCATCTCCTCGACCCAGGAGCGGGAGATGTTCCAGTCGTCGCTCATGTCGTGGTCGTCCCAGAGCATCGAGGTGGAGATGGTCGAGAGCAGCCAGCGGACCAGGGGCTCGCTCCAGCTCTCCTGGTAAAGCCAGGTGTACTCCTCGAAGTCGCTCACCTCCTCGCCGGGTGCGGTGCCGACGCCGCGGCGCTCGCGGATCCGCTCCCGGGTCCGCGGCGAGCCCTCGTCGACGTAGACCTGGTCGCCGAGCAGGAACAGCAGCTCCGGCCAGTCGCCGGGGTCGGCGCGGCGCATCTCGTGCGCCAGCACGTGGAGGGCGTCGACCTCGCGGCCCTCTTCGTGGCGGTCCTTGCTCTGCGTGTAGG
Organism: Solirubrobacterales bacterium; assembly: GCA_036494495.1. GTDB lineage: Bacteria > Actinomycetota > Thermoleophilia > Solirubrobacterales > 70-9 > VAYN01. The sequence goes on from DASXOF010000133.1 coordinate 1,355, forward strand.
GCTCCTCGTGCGGCAGCGCCACCCGGCAGGAGCCGAAGCGGACGTCGAGCGGGCCGTCGCCGACGGTGCGGATCAAGCTCGGCGGCAGCTCCGAGCCGGGCGGCGGCCAGCGCCGCTCGCCGTCGAGCTCGACCTCGTAAGGCGTCGCCGAGCCCGGCTCCAGGCCCTCGAGGCGGACCAGCGCGTAGTGGTGCCCCTCGACCTCGAAGGTCGGCTCGGCCACCTCGAGCACCCGCACCTCGCAGGGGGCGTCGACCTCGACCCAGATCGTCGCCTCGGTCGCGGAGACGTAGCGCAGCAGCGGTCCGAGGACGAGGTCGGGCACCCAGCACCGCTACCCGGCACGGCGTTGGCGCATTCCTCCCCCACGTAGGGGAGAAATGCGCCAAGCCGGTCGCGCCGCTATTTCGTCGGCGTCGTCGCGGTCGTTCCCGGAGCGGGTTCTTCGGGCTGCGGGTAGGCCTGGACGGCGAGGTTCCAGCTTTTCAGCGAGAACGTCACATTCGACGCGCCCGCGTACTGGATCGCGACCGTGTGGCCGCCTTTACCGAGCACCGACGTCTGCACGATCGTGTGGACGAGGGCGGCCGGGCCTTTGCTCGGGCTCAGGGTCGCCGGCGCAAAGTTGACTTTGCCGGTTGACTGGCCGTCGACGAGGATCTGCACCGGGCAGGCCTGGTCGGCGGTCGCTTCTTTCGAGCTGGTGACGCAGCTCGCCGAGCCGGAGAACGTGATCACCGCGTTGTTCACGTTCGCCTTGGTCGCGAACGAGGCGAAGGCGGTGGGGATGTAGCCGGGGCTGGTGCCGTTGCTGTTGAACACCGCCGTGCCGGCGGCGATCGCCCCCACCGGGGGCAACGACGCGTCGGCCTTCGCCACGTAGAGGTTCGACGCCGCCTGCTTCTTCAGGAAGAGCGTCGAGGCTTTCTGGTTGCTGACGTAGGTCTTGGCTGCCCTGGCGTTGGACAGGTAGGTCTTCGCAGCCCTCTGGTTGGTCAGGAACGACTGCGCCACCGACGGGACGACCGTCACCGACGCGGCGACGACGGCCGCCAGGACGACGACGGTCGCCGCTCGGGGGGTCGAGATTCTCTTCTTCAGCAATGGGTCCTCCATGTCTTCGGCCCGCCGGGAGAGCCTTTCTTGAGTAAGAAGGTAAATAAACTACATAAAGTGATAGCGTAAGGCGACGTAGTTGGTCAACAAAGTCGATTCAACTCGCAATCCCACGACTCCACCCGGCAGGAAAGGAAGCACCCACGCATGAAGATCAAGACCCTCGCCATAACGGCGTTGGCCCTCCTGGGTCTCGTCGTGCCGGCGTCGGCCGGCGCTCAGACCCTGATCGGGTCCGGCTCCGTGGCCGCGCAGCCTGTGCTGCAGGCGCTGTTCAAGACCTACGAAAAGCAGGTCAACAAGAAGATCCACTTCGTCTACACGGCGAACGGCGGCAACGCCGGCGTCAAAGACGTCCAGAACGGGGTCAGCCAGTTCGCCGGCCAGGCCCGCACCCCCCTCCCCTCCGACGCCGGGACGACCTACATCAAGCTCTACTTGGATGGGCTCTGCCTCGACGTCAACAAGGCGAACAAGCTGAGCAACATCTCGGTCCAGCAGACCCATGACATCTACCGCGGCCTGCTGACCAACTGGAGCCAGGTCGGCTCGAACCTGACGACGACGATCGACCCGGTCGGCCGCGACACCAACGGGGGGACCTACAACTTCTTCCTCCAGGCCGTCCTCAACAACGAAGCGCCGGCGTCCAACGTCAACGCGCTGACCGCCGACGGCCTCGTCGTCAACGCCGTCGCCCAGGACCCGAACGCGATCGGCTACGCCGGTCTCGCCTGGCAGGGCAACAAGAAGCTGAAGGCGCTGAAGGTCAACGGCGTCCCCTGCGAAGCGAGCAAGATCAGCGTCGAACCGCTGAAGTACCCGCTCTCGCGCTACATCTTCATCGTCCTGCCGACGGAAAACCCGTCGCCGGCGGTGCAGAAGTTCGTCGACTGGGCACGGACCAGCGCCCTGGCCGCCCCCGCCATCAGCAGCGCCGGCGGCGTCCCCGCCTTCAACAAGAAGAAGTAGGGACCGGGGCACAAGTTGGAAGACCAGTACTCACCCGAGTACGGGCCCTCGTGGCCGGACCAGCGCGTCGAGCGGATGCTCGGCGCGCTGGTCGTCTTCGTCGTCGGCCTGCTGTTGGCGCTGATCGCGGTCGTCTTCGTCCGCGCCTGGCCGTCCTTCTCCCACAACGGGCTCGCCTGGTTCAGCTCGAGCGGCTCGGTCGAAGACCAGCTCAACGCGATCTCGCTCTCGGCCGAGACCGGCGCCCACTACGTCTACACCTTCCACGCCTGGCCGCTGATCTGGTCGACGCTGCTGATCACCGGCGGGGCGGTCGCGATCGCCCTCTTCGCGGCGCTCTTCGTCGCCGTCTTCATCGTCGAGTTCGCGCCGGAATGGATGGCCAACATCCTGCAGCCGGTGGTCCGCTTCCTGGCCAGCGTGCCGTCGGTGATCTACGGGCTGATCGGGGTCATCGTCCTCGTCCCCTTCATCGGCAACCACCTGGTGAGCGAGGACCAGAAGGCCTCGGTCGCCGGCGTCATCTCGCTCACCGGCTACAGCCTGCTGGCCGCGGTCACGGTGCTGACGGTGATGATCGCGCCGCTGATGGTCTCGATCTTCAGCGACGGCCTGCGCTCGGTCAAACCGGGCTGGCTCGAAGGCTCGTTGGCGCTCGGCGTCAACCGCTGGCGCACGGTCTGGAAGATCGGCGTCCGCACCGCGCGGCCGGCGATCGTCGCCGGCACCGTGCTGGCCGTCGCCCGCGCGATCGGCGAGGCGGTGATGCTGGCGATGATCTCCGGCTCGGTCGCCTTCGCGCCCAACCCGGCCGACGGGCTGATCTTCGTCTACGAGCCCTCGCGGCCGCTGGCGCCGACGATCGTCAAGAACATCGACCAGCTGAGCTCGCCGCCGTTCAACGCGACCCTGTTCTCGATCGCCGCGGTGCTGCTGCTCTCGGCGGCAACCTGCTCGATGGCCGGCTACGTCGCCCGCCGGGCGATGCGCAAATACGGGAGCCCGTGATGGAGGCCGCAACCGTCAAACCGCCGCAGCCGGCGAAGCAGCCGACCGGCGCGGTCGAGGGCAGCGCCACCTGGCGCCTCACCGACCGCATCGGGCTGGCTATCTGCTGGGGCTTCGGCCTGCTCTTCTGCGCGATCGCGGTGGCGATCGTCGTCTACCTCTTCATCCAGGGCATCACCTACCTGAAGCCCTCGATGCTGACCACGCCCGCCGCCTCCGGCGTCACCCAGAGCGAAACCGGTGGCTTCTCCGACGCCCTGATCGGGACCCTGATGGTGGCGACGCTGGGGATCGTGCTGGCGCTGCCGACCGGGATCGCGATCGCGGTCTGGCTGGTCGAGTACGGGCGGCCGGCGGCGCTGGCGCGGATCACCGAGTCGACGATCGAGTCGATCGCCGGCATCCCCTCGATCGTCCTCGCCCTGTTCGGGACCGTGATCTTCTCCTCCTCGGCGCTCTCCTTCCTCAGCCGCGAAACCGAAGGCGTGGTCTTCGGCAAATCGTTCTTCGCCGCCGGCGCGATGCTCTCGCTGGTGGCGCTGCCGCTGATCGTCGCCAGCGTCCGCGAGGGGCTGAACTCGATCCCGCGCCACGTCCGCGAGGCCTCCTACGCGGTCGGCAAGACCAAGGCGGCGACGGCGCGGCGGATCCTGCTGCCGGCCTGCCGGCCCCAGGTCGCGACCGGCGCGGTGCTCGGGCTCGGGCGGATCATCGGCGACACCGCGATCATCGTCGTCCTGCTCGGGGCGACCCAGAACTTCGGCCCGGTCGAAGGCGCGCCGTTCCCGCTCAACTTCCTCCGTGGGGTCGGCACGACCCTGACCAACTTCGTCTACGAGGCCTCGCCGACCGGCAACCTCAACCAGCCGCAGAAAGCCTACGCGGCGGCTTTCGTGCTGCTGATCCTGGTCCTGATCCTGAACGCGATCGTCGACCTCATCCACCGCCGCGCCAGAAAGGTGGGCACGTGGAGCTCCTGAACACGCCGCCGCCGCCGATCCGGCGGCTGCCGCTCGAAGACGCCGAGCCGGCGACGCAGGTGCTGCCGCCGGACCCGGGCTCCAACGGCCACGGCGGCGCACCACCGGCAGCCGGCGGCTTCACCGCGGCGCGGCGCTCGATCGGCGCGCCGCAGTTCTCGATCCGCCGCATGGAGGTCGACGACGTCTCGATCTCCTACGGCGAGAAACGGGCGGTGAAGAACGTCTCGCTGCCGATCCGCCAGGGCGAGGTGCTGTCGCTGATCGGGCCCTCGGGCTGCGGCAAGACGACGCTCCTGCGCTCGCTCAACAGGCTCACCGAGCTGACCGCCAGCGCGCGCCTCGACGGCAGCATCCGGCTCGACGACGTCGACATCACGCTGATCGAGCCGACCCTGCTGCGGCGCCGGGTGACGATGGTCTTCCAGCAGCCGAACCCGTTCCCGATGTCGGTCTTCGACAACATCGCCTACGTCCTGCGCGAGCAGGGGTCGCGGCGGGCGCGGAAGAAGGAGCTCGAGCCGGCGGTCCACAGCGCCCTGCAGCGGGCCGGCCTCTTCGAGGAGGTGAAGGACAACCTCAAGCACCCGGCCCTGAAGCTCTCGGGCGGGCAGCAGCAGCGCCTCTGCATCGCCCGTGCGCTCGCCGCCGAGCCCGAGGTGCTGCTGCTCGACGAGCCCTGCTCGGCGCTCGACCCGCAGTCGACCCAGGTGATCGAGGACCTGATCGTCAAGCTGCGCGACGACGTCGCCGTCGTGATCGTCACCCACAACCTGCAGCAGGCCTACCGGATCGCCGACCACGTCGCCTTCATGTACCTCGGCGACCTGGTCGAGTACTCGAGCGCCACCGCCCTCTTCGGCTCGCCCCGCGAGCAACGGACCCGGGAGTACGTCAGCGGTGCCTTCGGCTAGGCCCGGACCGAGCCGGCGGCCGCGGCCGCTCCTGCGCGCGGCGGTCCTCGCCGCCTGCCTGGCGCTGGTCGGCGCCGGCGTCGCCGGCTGCGAGACGACGCAGGAAAAGGCGGCCAAGCAGCAGGCCCGGGCGGCCCACATCCTCAAAGCGCGCGCCGAGCGGCAGGCGAAGAAGCAGCGCGAGAAGTCAAAGCACCATCACGGGAAGGAGCACGAGGAGTGACGACCCAGGCGCCCCAGCAGCAGGGCGGCTACGAGCCCTGCGAAGAGTGCGGTTCGCCGCTCGACGCTCAGCAGCGCTACTGCGTCGAATGCGGGGCGCGGCGGGGCAACGGGGCCAACCCCGCCTCGCGCTACTTCGCGACGATGAGCAAACGCGCGCGGCGCCCGGTGACCGGGCCGCCGAAGCGGCCGCCGGCGAGCCGCGCCGCCGCGGTCGGCTTCTTCGCCCTGCTGCCGATCGCGGTCGCGCTCGGGGTCGTCGTCGGGCGCAGCGGCTCCGACAGCGGCAACGAAGCCGCCCTGCTGCGGGCGCTGAAGTCGAGCGAAGCGCAGCAGACCGCGAGCGCCGGCGCCGGCGCCGAGCAGCCCACCGCCGCAGCCCGGAAGCAGCCGCGGAAAGGCAAAGGCGCCGGCCAGAAATCGAAAGCCGAGAAGAAGCTCGAGAAGGAAGGCGGCAAGACGCTGGCGGAGACGAAGAACGGCGCCGTCCACCAGGTCACGGGTTACAAGGCGACCAAGGCGAAGGAAGAAGAAGACACCAAGATCGTCGAAGAAAACCCCGAACAGACGGGCGAAAACTACATAAAGGCCCAGCAGAACCTGCCCGACGTGGTGGTCGTCGGCGGCGAAGGGGGCGGCGAAGAACCGAGCTCGGGAGCCGAACCGTGAAGGGCGCTCCAGAGCAGAAACCCGACAAGAAACCGGAAGAGAGCGCCGAGCTGCTCGCCCAGCGCGATCGCCTGCTGGAGAAGTTCACGGTGATGCAGGCAGACCTCGGCGGCGCCTTCTACGAGATGGCGATCCGCGACCACGTCCGCATGGACGTGCTGACCCGCAAAGCGGCGGAGCTGCAGCGGGTCGACGCCGAGCTGCTGGCGGTCGAGCGGGTGCTGGAGCTGCAGCGCGAGGACGCGGCGGGCCTCTGTCCGAGCTGCGCCGCCCCGTTCGCCCCAGGCGTCCGCTTCTGCGCCCAGTGCGGCAACCCGCTGGTCGCCGAGGTGCCGCGGTGAAGGGCTGGCTCGCCACCCGGATCCAGGCGGCGATCGGGGCCGCCGCCTCGCTGACCGGCAAACGGTTCGGCCTGCTCGTCGCTTCCTCGCTGGTAGCGACCTCGGCGATCGTCGCCGCCGGGATGAGCTCGGGCGGCCGCGATCTGGGGCCGCTGGCGGCGCTGGTCGGCCGCAGCCTGGCGGCGGAGAGGACGGTGGCGGAAGCGCCGGTGGCAGCACCCGAACCGGCGCCGGAAGTCGAAGCCGAGCCTGAAGCTTCGCCGCGACCGGTGGCGAGCGAACCCGAACCGGCGCCGCTGGTCGAACCGGCGCCCGAACCGGCCGCGGCAGAAGAAGCCGCGCCCGAACCCGAACCGGAAGAAGCAGCGCCGCCGCCCAAAGAAGAAGCCAAGCCCGAAGCCGGGCGGGTCAAGCACGTCTTCGTCATCTCCCTCGCCAGCCCGGGTTACGAAGCGGCTTTCGGGCCGGGCAGCGTGCAGATGCCCTACCTGGCGGAAACGCTGCGCCCGCAGGGCGACCTGCTGAGCGGCTTCACGCTGCTGCGCGAAAGCTGGCTGGCGAACTCCTTCGCCTCGATTGCCGGCCAGAAGCCGATTGCGGAGTCCGAAAAGGACTGCCCCGAATACGAAAAATGCATCTTCCCGGTCGAAACGATGTCCTTCGCCGACCAGCTCGCTACCGCCCAGTTCAGCTGGCGCGGCTACTTCGAAGGCATGGTCGACGCAACCGGCAAGCCGGCCAACTGCGTCCATCCCGAACCGGGCGCGAGCGAAGCGGCGGCGCCCGGCGGCTACTCGGCGGTGCTGAACCCGTTCGTCTACTTCCACACCCTGCTCGACCTCGGCGAATGCGCGGCCAACGACGTGCCCTTGACCGAGCTCGAAAAGGACCTGCGCAAGGCGACGAAGACGCCCAACTTCAGCTACATCTCGCCCGACCTCTGCAACGCCGGCGTCGTCCCCGGCCAATGCGCGGAAGGCGCGGCCGACGGTGCGGCAGCCGCCGACGCCTGGCTCTCGACCTGGGTGCCGAAGATCCTCGAATCGCCTGCCTACAAGGCCGACGGCCTCGTGATCGTCACCTTCGGCGCGGTCAACCCCGTCCCCAACCCGGACCCGACCCAGCCCCCGACGCCGGCGACCAGCCTGAAGACCGGGACGCTGCTCCTCTCTCCCTTCCTCACCCCCGGCTCGAGCGACGCGGCCCGCTACGACCCCTACTCGCTGCTGGCCACCGGCGAGGACCTGTTCGGGCTCAACCGGCTCGGAGAAGCCGGCGGCAAGAAGGTGAGGTCGCTGGCACCGCAACTGCTGGAGGAGGAAAACGGCGGCGACTGAGGGTCCTGGTTGTCTTTCGTAACGCCAGCCGTTACGAAAGACAACCACGCGGCCGGCGGGCGATTTCTGACACGCTCTGGCGATGAACGGACCCGCAGGACAGACCGGCGAGCCGATCACCGCCGCCGGCATCGAGGAACTGAAAACGGAGCTGGCCGAGCTCGAAGGGCCGAAACGGCAGGCGATGGCGGCGCGGATCAAAGCCGCGCGCGACGAGGGCGACCTCAAGGAGAACGCCGAGTATCACGTCGCCAAAGAGGACCAGGCCCACATGGAGACGCGGATCAAGCGGCTCCAGGAACGGCTGCAGAACGCGGTCGTGGTCGAGGTCGACGATGCCGCCGGCGACGTCTTCGCCTTCGGCCGCTCGGCCGAAGTCCTCGACCAGTCCAAAGACGAGACCAACACCTGGACCCTGGTCGGCTCGACCGAGGCGAGCCTGGCCGAAGGACGGCTCTCGGCCGAGTCGCCGATCGGCCGGGCGCTGATGGGCGCGCCGGTCGGCTCCACGGTCGAGGTCGAGACGCCGAAAGGCGTCAAAGCCTTCAAGGTCCTGAAGCTGGTCGGTTAGCCGCCGGGGCGGCGCCGACAATGGCGCGGTGCTGCAGCTGCGCGCCTCCGTCCCCGACGCTCACAGCGAGCGCTTCGGCCGCCTGCTCGGCGACCACGACGGCGTGCGACGGATCTCGCGCCAGCGCGAAGACGGCACCGGCGCCGCCGACGTCTTCGTCGCCGACGTCGAGCCCGCCGCGGCCGACCCGCTGGTGGCGGCGATCACGGAGATGGGGATCGGGGTCGACGACTGGGCCCTGACCAAGCTCGACCTGGTCGCCCCGCTCCGCCACCCGGCCGCGGCTTCGGCGACGCCGGCTTCGCCTGGGTCGAGGTGGTCGGCCAGGCGCGGGCCAACTCGCGGCCGCTGGCCCGCTACCTGGCGCTGATCAACGTCGCCGCGGTGATCGCCGCGCTCGGCGTCATCACCGGCAGCTCGATCCTGATCGTCGGCGCGATGGCGGTCAGCCCCGACCTGCTGCCGGTCTGCGCCACCTGCGTCGGCCTCGCCAGCGGTCGCCGCACCCTGGCCGCCCGCTCCTTCGTCACCCTCTGGCTGGGGCTCGCCCTGGTCGTCGTCACCGCCGCGGTGCTGAGCGAGCTGCTGAAGCTCGCCGGCCTCCTCCCGGACGGCTTCAAGGTCGAGGAATCGCCGCTCAACGGCCTCGCCCACACCGACTACTCGACGGTGCTGATCGCGCTGGCGGCCGGCGTCGCGGCGATCCTCTCGTTCGAGACCCGCGCGAGCGCCGCGGTCGGGGTGGCGATCTCGGTGACGACGATCCCCGCCTCCGCCTACCTCGGCGTCGCCCTCGGCGGCGGCGGGATCGAGAACGCGCTCGGCGCCCTCGTCGTCCTCGTCGTCAACGTCGGCCTGCTGATCGTCTCCGGCACGGCGACGCTGCTGGTCCAGCGCTGGCTGCCGAACCGCAGCGGCGCGCCGGTCTAGGTCCGGGCCGGCTCGACGGGCTCCGCCGCCGCAGCGGGCTCGGCCGCGGCCGCCGGCTCGGGCGCCGGCACCGACCAGGGCGCCGGCGCCGGGCGGCGCTCGTCGTAAACCACATCGGTGCCGGCGATGCGGTCGGCGAAGCCCTGCCGCGACTGGCGCAGGATGATGCCGAGGAAGGGCAGGCCGAGGCAGAAGAGCGAGATCCCGATCCCGAAGACGCGGCGGACCGCCCGTCCCGGCTCCAGCCGGCCGCCCTCGATGCGGACGCCGAGGAAGCGCATCCCCGGGGTCTGGCCGGCGAGGCTCCAGAAGACGACGAAGTAGGCGCCGCTCATCACCATCCAGGTCAGCGAGCCGGCGGCGATCGCGAAGTTGGAGCCGCCTTCGGCGCCGCCGCCGAAGGCGTTGTCGACGAGGGTGACGAGGGCGGCGATCGCGGTGAAGCCGAGGTTGATGAAGGCGACGTCGATCGCGAAGGCGAGGCCGCGGCTGACGGCGCCGGCGTGGTCGGTCGGCACGGTCCGCGGCGGGCGGAAGAGGATGCGGCGGACGATCCGCTCGAGCTCGAGGTCGAAGCGGCCCGCGAGGCGGCCGATCGTGCGGCCGATGTCGTCGAGCAGGCCGGCGCCCTGGGCGCTGATCGCGGCCCGCAGCTCGGGCGCGCCGGCGATCCGCTCGACCAGCTGCTGCGCCTCCTCGCTGGCCAGAAGCCGGCGCCAGACCTCGTCGACCAGCTCCGAGTCCATCGCCTCGAGGATCGCCCGCTTGACCGCGTCGGACTCGAGCGCTCCCTGCACCGCCTCCTCGACCACCGGCCCGCGCAGGACCCGGGCCATCGCCCGTTCGACCGCCTCGGACTCGATCGCGCCGACGATCGCCTCCTCGGCGGCCAGCTGCATCGTCCGGTCGATCCCGGTCGCCTTCCCGATCCCGCGAGCGCCGCGGACGCCGACTCCGAGCAGCCGGGCCGAGAGCGGCACCTCCTCGTCGCGGTGCGGGCCCGCACCGTTGACGCTGGCCCCGTTCAGGTCCGGCTTGGCGGCGGCGGCCGCCGCGTGCTCAGTCGGGCCGGTCTCCATTCCCCTCGCGAGTATAGGTCCGCTGGGGCCGACTACGCGGCGGATTCGGCGTCCGGCTCGAGCTGCTCGAGCAGGCGGTCGATCAGCGGCGCCTGGCCGCCGAGGATCTTGACCCGGGCGGCGTCGGGCGAGAACCACCCGGCCCGGTCGACCTCGGGGAAGCTCGCCTGCGTGTCGGAGCGCGGCGGCCATTCCATCTCGAACTCGATGCTCGCCAGCTCGGCCGGATCGAAGTCGCCCTCGGCCCCCCAGGCGTCGACCACCTTGCCGGCGCGCTGGCGCACCGAGCCGAGCTCGATCAGCTCTGCGCGGTCCAGCTCCGGGGCCGGACCGAGCTCCTCCCCGAGCTCGCGCAGCGCCGCCGCAAGCGGCTCCTCCCCCGGCTCGATCTCGCCCTTCGGGATCGACCAGGCGCCGTCATCGCGGCGTTTCCAAAAAGGACCGCCGGGGTGCACCAAGAGCAGCTCGATCCCCTCGGCGCCGCGGCGGAAGAGGAGGATGCCGGCGCTGTGCTTGGTCGCCACGAGCGCAAGTTAGCGGGGAGCCCGGGCGGGTGGCGAGATCAGGGCGTCGATCGCCGGCTGCAGGGCCGCGAGGACGTCGCCGCGCTCGGCCCCGGCGAGCGCCTCGAGGGTCCCGTTGGCGCGGGTCATCGCCACCCCGACCGCGATCGCGACCAAGAGCTCGGCCCGCATCTCGCAGTCGGCGACGCCGCGCCGCTCGAGCTCGGCGCCGAGCTTGAGCCGCAGCCGCTCGCGGACCACGGTCGCCACCTGCTGGCGCATCTCCTCGCTGAGGCCGAGGCTGGCCAGGGCGCGGCTGAGCGGGTTGTGGCCGTGCTCGTCCCAGCGCTCGAGCAGGAAGGCGACCAGCGTCTCGGCTTCGACGTCATATTCGACCTCGGCCTCGGCGGCGGCGATCGAGGCGAGGAAGAGACCTTCCTTGGAGTTGAAGTAGCGGGCGATCAGGGCCGGGTCGACCCCGGCCCGCTCGCCGATCTCGCGGGTCGTCGCGAGCTCGTAGCCGAGCTCGTCGAAGGCCGACCTGGCGGCGCGCAGGAGGGCGGCGCGAGTGGCGTCGGAATCCCGCGATCGCCGCGTGCTAAGTTTGTCAGCGGTTGATGACATCGCTTGGTGACAGTATCACTGAAGATATCCGCCGGCTGGGAACCGACGCGTAAATGGGCTGCTACCACAAGATCCTCGTCGCGCTCGACGGCTCGCCCGATGCCGAGTCGGCGCTGATGCACGCGATCTCGCTGGCCCGCGACCAGAACGCCCGCATCACCCTGCTGACGGTCGGGCCGACCGTCAACCGCAGCGCCGCGGTCGGCACCGCGCCGCCGCCCGACCTGATCGAGGTCCACCAGGAGATCCTCCGCGACGCCACCGACCTGATCCCCCACGACATCGGCGTCACAACCCGGCTCGAGCGCGGCGACGCCGCCGCCACGATCCTCCGCGTCGCGCGCGAGGAGGAAGACGACCTGATCGTGATGGGCTCCCACGGCCACAGCCGCATCCACCGCGCCCTGCTCGGCTCGATCTCCCAGCGCATCCTCGCCCAGAGCCAGATCCCGGTGCTGCTGATGCGTGGCAATGGCTGCGGGGAATCAGCCCCCGCCGAGGAACCCGCACGAGCTGAGGCCGCCGGCGCCTGACGGCCCTCCCCTAACCCCCGAGGCGGAAGGCGACCAAGGCCGGTTTCTGACCTTCGGCGACGGCGATCCCGGCCGGCACCAGCAGGGTGTCGCCGTCGACAGCGAGGCCGGTGTTCGAACCGGCCGGCAGGCTCCCCGACCAGACTTCGCCGCCGGTCTTGGCGTCGAGGCCGCGGACCGTGCCTTCGAAGCTGCTGACGAAGACCATGTCGTTGACCGCGGTCGGGGCGCCGTAGACCGGCGTCGGCGAGTGCTGCTGCCACTCGACCTTGCCGGTCGCGAGGTCGAGCGCGACCAGTTCGCCGGTGTTTTCCGAGCCCTGGCCGAGCTCGGTTCCAGAGGCGAGCTGCAGCGGGTCGTTGACGACCGGCACGAACAGCGTCGTCTCGTTCGCCGCCATCGGCGCGATCACGCCGCCGAGGATCCCCGGGTAGACCGTCCCCAGCTTGATCTTCGAGTATTCGCCGCGCATCGCGTGGAGCGAGTCTTCGTCGTGGCCGTTGTGCTTGCCGACCGGCGTCTTCCAGACCGGCTTGCCGGTCTTGGCGTCGACGGCGACGACCATCCCCGACTTGCCGGCCCCGATCGCCAGCTCCCGGCCGCCGGCGCTGGCCAGGATCGGCGGGTCCTGGAGGTCCCAGTCGTAGATGTCGTGCGGGGTCTGCTGGTAGAACCAGTCGAGCTTGCCGGTCTTGGCGTCGAGCTTGACGATCGAGTCGGTGTAGAGGTTCGGGCCGGGGCGGCTCGAGCCCCAGGGATGGCTGCCCTCGCCCGGGAACGGCACCGGGTTGCCGACCCCGAAGTACATCCCGCCTTCGCCGTCGAAGGAGGGCGAGTACCAGAGGCCGCCGCCGGCGTTGACCGCCTTGTTGCCCCAGAGCGATTTCGGCACGGTGTCGAAGTGCCAGGCTTTCCTGCCGGTCTTGGCGTCGAGGGCCCACAGCGTCCCGACCCCGCCCGAGGGATATTCGGAGCGGACGTTGGTCGGCACGGTCGAGACGTAGACCAGCCCTTCGTGGTAGCCGGGGGCCATGTCGATCGCTTCGGTCGAGCCGTCGGCGAGGTGCACCGACCACAGCTCTTCGCCCGTTTCGCGGTCGAGGGCGAAGGCCTTGGTCGGGGTCGCGCCGAAGACCGCTTCGCCGCCGACCGTCACCCCGTTCGGGCCCTGGTCGGGTTCGGAGTACTGCTTCGCCCAGAGGACCTTGCCGGTCTCGACTTCCACCGCCTGCACATTCGACTCGAGGTCCTGGACGTAGGCGACGCCGCCGGCGATCACCGGGGTCGCCGAGATCGCCCCGTAGGAGCTTTCCGCGGTCAGCGGCAGCGACCACGCTTCTTTCAGCTTGCCGGCATTGGCGCGTTCGATTTCGGCTTCGGGGTTGCGGGTGTTCGCCAGGTCGGTGCCGGGATAGGCGTCGCCGCTGAAGCTGACGTCGCCCGAGCCCGAACTCGAACCGGACCCGCCGCCGGTGCCAGAACCTCCACCAGTGCCCGAGTCGCCGCCGCCACACCCCGCCGCAAACGCCAGCACCAGCACGATCGCGATCGCCCCCACCGCGTGGATCACCCGCATGCTTCCTCCGATCTCGGTTTCAACCTGACTCCGCCGTCACTGCAAGTCGCTCCCCGGCGAGCTCCGGCAGCAGCGGCTGCAGGACCCGGTTGGCGGTCAGCCCGAGGCAGCCGAGGTTGGCGAACCCCGGCCCCTGGCTGAGGCCGCCGAGGCCGGGGATGTGAAGTCGCGGCGAGAGGCCGCGCAGCTCCAGCGCCCGGCCGATCGGGACCTCGGTCCCCGGCGGCGTGTCCCAGACCTGACCGGCCTCGCGCTCGACCACGGCCCGGACCTCGTCGGAGAAGAGGCTGCGCAGCTGCGCCAGCAGGTCGAAGCCGGTGCAGTTGACGACGTAGTCGAACTCGGCCGCCACCACCCCGCCCGGCGCCTCGTACTCGAGGCTGAGCGCCTCACCGCTCGCGGCGAGGCCGGCGTGGAGGGCGCGGCCGACCTCGAACGAGGAGTGCCCGTCGCCCGACAGCGAGGCGATCACGCCGGCGTCGAAGACGCCGCGGTCGGCGTGCTTGACGAAGTCGCGGCGGGCCTGCTGGTCGAGCCGTTCCCAGCTGACGTCGTCGGGGTCGGCGAAGACCCGGTTCTCGAGGAAGCTCTCGCCGCGGCTCATCGGCAGGAGCGGCGTGAAGACGGTGAGACTTGCGAGCGGCCGGAAGGCGCGGAGGAAGACGAGGGCGCTGAGGGCGCTCTCGCCGCCGCCGAGGATCGCGATCTCGACCTCCTCGTCCTCGGCGATGCCGGCGAACTCCGAGCGGCGGCTGTCGCAGTGGAAGAGCCGCGGCGCCGCCGCCGGGTCGTGCGGCAGGGCGCGGTGGACGCCCGGGCCGGTCAGCAGCAGGGCGCCGCCGACGTGGCGCTCGGGGTCGTCGGGCTGGCCGCGCTCGGTCACCGCGATCGCCCAACGCTCGGGGTCGTCTTCGATCGTCACCGACTCGACCCGGCCGTGCAGCAGCCGCACCCCCTCGGTTGCGCGCTCGAGCACCCAGCTCAGATAGGCGCCGTAGTCGCGGTGGCGGACCGAGGGCGCGCCGGAGTTGACCCAGCCGGCGTACTCGCCGCGTTCGATCGCGTAGCGCTGCCAGCTGAACGGCAGGAGCGCCGCGTCGATCGCGTCGCCGGCGGCGCCGAACTGCCGGTAGCTGCGGTACGGGAAGCCGACGTCCTTGATCGGCGGGATCGCCAGCGGCTCCTCGCCGGAGGTCATCCCGTTGCGGCCGAGCCAGGACGCGGCGGGCTCGGTTTTCTCGACGATCGTCAGCGTCAGCTGGCCGAGGCCGAGCCGGTTGACGACGTGGACCTTGGCGGCGATCGCCGCCGCCTTGGCGCCGGCGCCGACAATCAGGAGGTCGGCTTCCGGCGGCGCCTCCGTCTGGCTTGCGGTGCTCATCAGGCGACCGGTTCGGCGATCACCAGGCCGCGCCTGGCGGGCGCGAAGGAGATCGCGGATTTCTTGATCGCCTCGCCGCGCCGCTCGGCCGGTTCGAGGCGGACGCTCGCGAGCACCGTGCGGATCACCCGCTTCATCTCCATTTCCGCGTAGGAGGCGGCGAGGCAGCGGCGGACGCCGCCGCCGAAGGGGATCCAGGTGTAGGTGCCGGGCGGCGTCGCGAGGAAGCGCTCGGGGAGGAAGCGGAGCGGTTCGGCATAGTTCGCCGGGTCGCGGTGGACGAGGTGGATGCAGGGCGCGACCGTGGTCCCCGCCGGCAGCTCGCGGCCGGCCAGCCGCAGCGGCGCCAGCAGCCGGCGGACCACCACCGGCACCGGCGGCCGCAGCCGCAGCGTCTCCTTGATCACCGCGTCGAGGTAGGCGTCGCCCTCGCCCGCCAGCACCTCCTCGCGGGTCCGGGCGAGCACGTCGGGGTTGCGCAGCAGCCGCTCGAAGGCCCAGGCGAGGGTGCTCGAGGTCGGGCCGTCGGAGAGCAGCGTCACCAGTTCGTCGCGCAGGTCGCGCTCGCTCATCGGCGAGCCGTCCTCGTAGCGGGCGCGGACCAGCATCGAGACCACGTCGCGGGGCTCCTCCTCGGGCTCGGCGCGGCGGCGGCGCGCCTCGGCGATCACCGCTTCCTCGACCGGCCGCATCGCCTCCCGGTAGCCGCGGCTGCGGGTCATCGCGCCGGGGCCGAAGGCGGCGAGCAGGGCGAGGTTGCGGGGGCTGTTGAGCCAGGCGGTGAGGCGGCGCAGGCGCTCGCGCAGGCCGTCGAGGCGGCGGTTCTCGCCGGAGCCGAAGACCGCCCGCATCACCACCTCCTGGGTGATCTCCTGCATCCGCGGCCAGAGCTCGAACGGCTCCCCCACCGGCCAGCGCTCGACTTCCTGCCGCGCCACCGTCGCCATCATCTCGGCGTCGGCCTGGACCGCGCCGCCGTGGAAGGAGGGCAGCATCAGCTTGCGCCGCTGCAGGTGCTCGGGTTCTTCCATCAGCATCACCGAGCGCGGGCCGAGGACCGGCCCCAGCAGCGGGTTGGCGAGGTCGACGCCGACCGCCTCGCCGGCGGTGAAGACGGCTTTGACGTCGGCCGGGTCGCTGAGGATCACCCAGTCGCCCCAGTGCATGATCCGCAGCGTGAAGGCGTCGCCGTACCGCCTGTGGCAGCGCTCCAGATAGGGCAGCGGCCGTTGCGTCCAGGCGACCGCCTGCATCGCCCGCGGCAGCCGCGGGCCGGGTGGCATGCTCACGCCGCCCGCTCCCGGCCCAGCCGGCGTTCGCGCTCGAGCCGGTCCATCAGCTCGTCCTCGGCCCGGCAGGTGGCGGCGATCAGCAGCTCGAAGAGGTTGGCGGTGAAGTCCGCCGGCAGCTCGACCGCGGCGCCGCGGTCGAGGTAGCGCCGGCGCACGACCTCGACCCGGTCGGGCTGCATCATCGCGATCTCGTGCTCGCTCTTGTAGACGGCGACTTCGCGGCAGATCTGGAAGCGCTCGCCGAGCAGGCGGGCGACCTCCTCGTCGATCACGTCGAGGCGGTCGCGGAACGGCTGCAGGCCGCCGGTCTCGCTCATGCCGCCTCCCCGAGCAGGCCGGAGGCGAAGGAGTGGGCGCAGGCGGCGAGCGCGTCGACCGCGTAGCCGCCCTCCTGGACGACGCAGACCGGCCGCTCGCAGGCGGCGAGCAGGGCGCCGATCCGGGTGAAGACCTCGGGCTCGAGGCCCCAGTTGCCGTGCGGGTCGCCGCGCACGGTGTCGTAGCCGAGCGAGACGACCAGCGCCGCCACCGAGGCGGACAGCGCCTCGACCGAGGCGGCGACCTCGGCGACGTAGGCGTCGGCGTCCGGCGCCTGGTCGAAGGCCAGCGCCCGTTCGCCCGGCAGCCGCGGCAGCTCGGTGCCGGCGGGGACGTTGGTGACCGGCGCCGCGTGCAGCGAGTGCAGGGTGGCGAGCGGGCCGTCGCCGTTCCGCTCCGGCAGGCGCTCCAGCAGGGCCGAGGTGCCGTTCGGGTAGTGGAGGTCGAGGTCGAGGACGCCGATCGGCCGCAGGCCGCCGTCGAGCAGGGTCCGCACCGCCGCGGCGGCGTTGTTCAGGTAGCAGTAGCCGGCGTGGAAGGCGGGGCCGGCGTGGTGGCCGGGCGGGCGGCAGATGGCATAGGTGAACTCGGCCCCGGCGAGGGTCCGCTGGGCGGCGCTGATCGCGGTCCGCACCCCCTCGCGGGCGGCGGCGACGAGGCCGGCGTTGATCGGGATGTCGGGCTCGAGGCCGGGCGGCGCGAACTCCGCCATCACCACCGGCTCCTCGCCCTCGAGCCGTTCGAGCGCCGCCAGGTAGTGGGGCTCGTGCAGGGCGCCGAGGGTGCGGGCGACGGTGGCGTCGGCGGCGTCGGCATCGAGGGCGCGGACGCCGCGATGGCGGACCAGGCCGGCGCGGAGCGCGATCAGCCGCGCGTCGCTGTCCTGCCCCGGCAGCCGCTCCACTCCTTCGCGCACCCAGAGCGAGGCGCCGCCGCGGCCGGCCTGGCGCCGCTGCTCGATGATCACCAGTTCGCTCACGCCGCCGCCCCGTTCGTGCCGAGCAGCAGGCGCATGCGCGGACCGAGGTGCTCGAAGCCGGCGCCGCGGTAGAAGGCCTCGGTCTGATCGAGGGCGGCGAAGCCCTCGCGCGGCAGACCGACCTCGAGCCGCGCCACCCCCTGCTCGCGGGCGCGGTCGGCCAGCGCCGCGACCAGCTCGGCGCCGATCCCGCGGCTGCGCCACGCGGGGTCGACCCAGAGGTCCTGGATCGTCGCGTAGCGGCCGGGGACGTGGATCGCCCGCTGCCAGGAGGCGGCAAGGACGCCGACGATCGCGCCGTCCTCCTCCGCCACCAGCAGCTCCCCCACGCCCTGCCCGTCGATCAGCGCCGCCACCTCGGCCTCGAGCTCGGCCGCCTGCGGCCGCCGCCCGCCCAGCTCCTCGAGCAGCGCCCCGACGCCGGCGGCTACCGCGTCGGCGTCCGCGCCCGTCGCCGGCCGCACGCTCACGCCGCCGCCTCCAGCGGCTCGAGCTCGACGCTCCAGGCGGTGCCCTGCTCGGCGGAGCCGGTCACCGCCTCGGCGATCGCGGACATCGGCGCCCGCGCCTTCAGCAGGATCTCGTCGAACTCCTCCTCGGGGTCCGACTGCATCACGATCGCGCCGCCGGCGCCGATCGTCGTCCGCCCCGGCCGCATCACGATCGTCCGGATCACGATCGAGAGGTCGGTGGCGCCGTCGAGCCCGAAGTAGCCGATCGCCCCCGAGTAGACGCCGCGCGCCTCGGCCTCGAGGTCGTCGATGATCTCCATCGTCCGCTCCTTCGGCGCCCCGGTCATCGAGCCGCCCGGGAAGCAGGCGCGGACGCACTCGGCGGCGCTGCGGTGGCGCTCGAGCCGGCCGGTGATCGTCGAGACCACCTGGTGGACGGTCGCGTAGGGCTCGACCACCATCAGGTCGGGGACGCGGACGCTGTCGATCTCGCAGACCCGGCCGAGGTCGTTGCGCAGCAGGTCGACGATCATCAGGTGCTCGGCCCGGGTCTTTTCGTCGGCGGCCAGCTCGCGGCGGCGGGCCTCGTCCTCGGCCGGGTCCTCGGCGCGCGAGATCGTCCCCTTGATCGGGCGGGCCTGGACGGTGCGGTCGCGGCCGACCGAGAGGAAGCGCTCCGGCGAGGAGCTGACGATCGCCCGCTCGCCGAAGCGCAGGAAGGCGGCGAACGGGGCGGGGTTGGCACGGCGCAGGCGTCGGTAGAGCGCGAACGGGTCGGGGCTCGCGTCGGTCGAGATCTGGTCGGTCAGGCAGACCTCGTAGGACTCCCCAGCGGCCAGTTCTTCCTGGCTGCGGACGATGTCGGCGAGGTAGCGCTCGCGGCCGCGGCCGCAGCGGAAGGAGACGTGGGCGCCGGGCTCGGCCGGCGGGGCCAGCGGCGCCTCCGGCGGCGGCGCGGCGATCCACATCTCGACCAGCTCGCAGGTCTCGGCGAACCAGCGCTCGGCCTCGGGGTCCTGCTCGCGGGCGAGGGCGAAGACGTGGCTGCGGCGACTGGCGTGGTCGACCGCGACCACCCGGTTGGCGAGCATCAGCATCGCGTCGGGGAGGTCGGAGCGGTGCTGGTTGACGGCGCCGCAGTCGGCCTTCAGCTCGTAGCCGAGGTAGCCGACGTAGCCGCCGACGAGGCCCTTGGCGATCTCGGGCGGCGCCTCGAGGCGGTTGCGGGCGAGCTCGCGGTCGAGCAGGTCGAAGATCGAGCCGCGCTCCTCGAGCTCGCGGCCGCCGCGCCGCACCCGCGTCCGCTTCTCCTCGACGTCGTATTCGAGCAGCGCCTGGCCACGGCCGGCGCTGGTCCCCATGTAGGAGGCCTGGGCGAGCCAGGTCGGGGCGTCGGCGCTGTCGAGCCAAAAGCTCGACTCGGCCGCGGCGAAGAGCCGTTCGTAGAGCTGCTCGGGCGGGGCCTCGCCCTCGAAGCTGCGTGCCATCAGCCGCAGGCGCCCGTCGGCCCTGGGAGTCGACGGGTCGGGGACCGAGGCCTGGGGCCGGTCCTCCTCCCGCCACCGACGGGCGGCCCTGCGACTGCGGCTCGCGAGGAAGTCGTCTGCGAGCGAGTAGAAGTTCTCGGCGATCGCGCGGCCGTGCTCGGTGGCGATCGACTCGGGGTGGAACTGGACGCCCCACATCGGCCGCTCGGAGTGCTCGATCCCCATCACCACGCCGTCGTCGGCCCAGGCGGTCTCGTGGCCCTGCGGGCCCATCGGGCTGGTGATCGCGAGCGAGTGGTATCGGACCACCGAGAAGTCCTGCGGCAGGCCGGCGAAGAGGCCGGTGCCGTCGTGGCGGACGCGGCTGAGGCGGCCGTGCATCGCCATCGGCGCGCGGCTGACGCCGCCGCGCAGGAGGTTGCCGATCCCCTGGTGGCCGAGGCAGATCCCGAGCACCGGGATCTCGCTGTAGCGGAGGATGTCGCGGCAGACGCCGAAGTCGTGCCAGCGTTCGGGCCGGCCGGGGCCGGGCGAGAGGACGATCGCGTCGAAGTCCGAGCGCGAGAGCACGCGCCAGCTGACCGCGTCGTTGTTGACCACGACCGGGGCCTCGCCGGAGGCGGCGGCCAGCAGGTGGAAGACGTTGTAGGAGTATGAGTCGTGGTTGTCGACCAGGAGCGTCCTCATCGCGCGCCCTCCAGGCCGAGGCCGAGGCGGCCCTGGGCGAGCACCGCGTCGACCACCGCCGCCACCTCGGGCGGACGCTCGGCCTCGCCGTACCAGCGGCCGAAGTGGGAGAGGAAGCGCGAGAGCGAGAGGGTGTCGAAGTCCTCGACCACGGCGCCGAGATGGCGCCGGTACATCTCCGACTGCACGACCGCGAAGCGGTAGGCGGGGTCGGCGGGCGCCGCGCCGCCGAGCGGCGGCGCGCTCGGCCGGTGGGCTTCGGCCAGCGCCAGGTCCCAGCCGAGGCTGTCCTTGCCGCCGCGGAGCAGCTTCTCGGGCTCGAATTCGACCTGTTTGCCCGCCGGCTGCAGGAGGAAGAAGCCGAGCGCGACCTGGGCCGGCAGCGCTTCGGGGTTCGGGTGGTCGCGCAGCGCCTCGCGCCGCTCCGGCTCGCGCAGCTGGGCCGCCAGCCACTCGTCGAGGTCGTCGATCAGGAGCGCCCCCTCCTTGCTCGAGCTGATCGATTCGCGGCCGCGGGCGACCATGCCGTGGAAGACGTCGAAGGTCGGCGGGCCGCCGCCGCGGGCCGAGCCGTTGCCGTTGCCGTTCTCGATCCCGAGCGCGTCGATCAGCTGTCGCCGGCAGGTGACGTGGGAGACCCACTCGTTGCCGCAGACCTGGAGCGAGATCACGTCGTCGAGCTCCGGCGCCGCCGCCCAGTACGCGAGTGCCCGCATGTGCTGGGTCGGGAGGCCGTCGGCGCGGACCAGCGGCATCTCTTCGAGCTCCTCGCGCTCGGTCTCGTACATCACCATCTCGTCGCCGTAGCGGCGGGTCAGGGTGCCGGCGGCGAGGCCGCGGTTGGTCAGCTCGCGGACCTCCGGCAGGTAGTCGGACTCGAAGATCACCTCGTCGAAGCGGACGCCGAGCCGGGCCAGCGTCTTGCGCTGGCCGGAGATCACCCAGGCACGGGTCTTCGACCACAGCTCGAGCGCCTCCTGGTCGCCGCGCAGGACCCGGTTCATCAGCTCGTCGGCCTTGTCGTTGTAGAGCGAGGACTCGCGGGCGACCGAGTCCTCGGCGCCGTCGTCGGCGCCCTCCTCGCGGCTCGACTTGACGTAGTCGGCGTAGCACCAGCCGACGAAGTGGTCGCTCTTCTGGTCGCCGTCGGGGCCGCCCGGCTGTTGACCGCTGCCGACGACCCCGGCCATCGCCTCGCCCATGCTGCGGCCGACGTCGCAGATCAGGCTGCGGTGCTCGACCGCGGCGCCGGCCTGGGTGAGGGCGGCGCCGATTGCGTTGCCGATCGCCAGGTTGCGGAGGTGGCCGATGTGGAGGGCCTTGGTGGTGTTGGCGCCCCAGAAGTAGATCGCGTAGGCGCGCTCGGCGGCGAGGTCGGCGTGGGCGTCCGGGGCCTCGGCTGCGGCGATCGCCGCCTGGCCGGTCGCCTCGACCCAGCCGTCGTCGAGCCGCAGCCGCACCGCGTCGTCCTCGCGCAGCACCTCGGCGACGGCCGGCTCGGCGGCGATCCGCTCGAGCTCGGCAACCGCCTCGTCGTCCGCGCGCCACTCGGGCGAGAGCGGCAGGAGGTTGAGGTCGAAGCCGGGCTCGGGCCGGTACGGCGCCCGCGCCGCCCAGCTGGCCCGGCCCCCGCCGGTCCCCGCCCCGTCCAAAGTGTCGAAAAGATTCGCTCCCATAGCCATCCCCCAAGGGCTCCGCTCGGAGATGCACCGGCCGGGGCTCGAACCCGGATCTACGGCTTACAACGCCGTCCCTTTAACCGATTAAGGCACCGGTGCTTGGCTATGTCGCCTCTACCGCTCAGGAGTCCTGATTGGTTTGCTGCGGCGCGAGCATAACAGTCTTTTTTTCTGACGCAAACTTTTTGACTGATCGGCTTCAGACGCAGGGAATTCCGGCGTCGAGCTCGACCGAAACGGGCCGTTCGCCCGTCGCGGCTGGGGCGAATCGCCCACGCGTCTGCGGTTTGCCGCCTATTTGGCGGTGAATCGCAGACGCGTCGCGCCGGCCGGCGGGGCTAGATGCGGCCGGCCTCGAGGAGACGGCTGAGGAAGCGGCGGGTCTCTTCGCGCTCGGGGTGCTCGAGGACCTGAGCGGGTGGGCCCTGCTCGAGGATGCGGCCGTCGTGGAGGAAGGCGACGGAGTCGGCGACCTCGCGGGCGAAGCTCATCTCGTGGGTCGCGATCACCATCGTCATCCCCTCCGCCTTGAGGTCGCGGACGGCGGCCAGGACCTCGCCGACCAGCTCCGGGTCGAGAGCGCTGGTCACCTCGTCGAGCAGCAGTGCCCGCGGCTTGCCGCCGAAGGCGCGGGCAATCGCGACCCGCTGCTGCTCGCCGCCGGAGAGGTTGTCGGGCCTGTCGTCCTCGCGGCCGTCGAGGCCGAAGCGGGCCAGGAGCGCCCTCCCCCGCTCTTCGGCCTCGGCCTTGCCGGCGCGGTGGGCGTAGCGCTCGCCGATCATCACGTTCTGCAGCGCGGTCATGTGGGGGAAGAGGTTGTAGGCCTGGAAGACGAACCCGAGCCGCCGCCGCACCGCGACCGGGTCGACCGCGGGGTCGGTGATCACCTCGCCGTCGAGGAAGACGTCGCCGTCGTCGATCTCCTCCAGCAGGTCGATGCAGCGCAGGAGCGTCGACTTGCCCGAGCCCGAGGCGCCGATCAGCGCCACCGCCTCGTGCTCGCCGACGGTGAGGTCGACGCCGCTCAGCACCTGGCGCTCGCCGTAGGCCTTGGTCACCGCCTTCACCTCGACCACGGGGGCGCTCACCGCACCGCCCCCTCCGAGCCGCCCATCCGGTCGACGACCCGCGCCAGCGGCACCGTCACCGCCAGGTAGAGCAGCGCCGCCGCGATCAGCGGCGTGAAGTTGAAGTTCTCGCCCTGCAGGATCTGGGCGGCGCGGAAGGCCTCGATCGGGCCGATGATCGAGATCAGCGCCGCGTCCTTCTGCAGCGAGATGAAGTCGTTGAGGAGCGGCGGCGCGACGCGGCGGATCCCCTGCGGCAGGATCACCAGCCGCATCGCCTGGCTGTGGGTGAGGCCGACCGCGAGGGCGGCGTCGTGCTGGCCGCGGTGGACCGAGCGGATCCCCGCCCGATAGACCTCGGCGACGTAGCCGCTGTAGGAGATGGTCAGCGCGATCGCGCCGAGGATCGCCGGGTCCGGCGCCGGCTTGACGATCTGCAGGGCCGGGATCCCGAAGCCGATCAGGTAGACCATCAGGACCGTCGGGATGCCGCGCGAGATGTCGACGAAGACGATGCTCAGCAGCCGCAGCGGGAAGAGGCCGGCGCTGCTGCTGATCTTGACCAGGGCGAGGGCGAGGGCGATCACCAGCACCGCCGCCTCGACCCCCATGAAGACCTTGACGTCGAGCCAGAAGCCTTCGAGCACTTCCGGGAAGGCGTTCTTGAATTCGCTCCAGGAGAAGAAGGTCTCCCGCACTTCGGGCCAGCCGGAGCTGGTCAGGACCAGCGCCGCGAGGCCGCCGAGAATGAGCAGCGAGGAGAGCGCCGCGATCGCCGCGCCGCGCCGCGCCCGGCGTCGTTTCGCCACTTCGCGTTCGAGGCGTCGCTCGCTGGCGGGGATGGCGGCGGCTGCGTTCACCCGCCGGCGAACCGCCTCAGTGCAGCTCGGGCGCTTCGGCGGCCTGGCTCATCCACCGCTGCGTGATCTTCTGCAATTCGCCCGAGGCTTCGAGCGATTCGACCGCTTCGGAGACGCAGGCGGTGAGCGGCGATTCCTTCGCCAGCAGCGCGCCCCATTCTTCGCCGCTCGCCTTGCCGAACTGGCCGACGACGCTGGCTTCTTCGACCTGGGCGGCGGTCAGGTAGAGCGCCGTCGGCAGGTCGACGACCACCGCTTCGACCTGGCCGTTCTTCAGCGCCGTGACCACGTCGTTGGAGTTGTTGAAGACTTCCGGCTTGCTGCTCGGTTCGATTTCTTCTTCGACCGCGCTGAGGCTGGTGGTGTTGATCTGGACGCCGATCTCGGTGTCCTTCAGGTCGGCCAGCGATTTCGCCCTCGAGGCTTCGGAGCCGTCGAGCGCGACCACCGCCTGGTTCGCCTTGTAATAGGGCGCGGAGAAGTCGACGACCTTTTCGCGGGCCGGGGTGATCGAGATCTCGTTGACGTCGAAGTCGAAGTGCTTTTCGCCCGGCGCGTAGGAGGAGTCGAACGGTTCGACCGTCCACTTCACCTTCGCCTTCGGGTAGCCGAGTTCTGCGCCGATCGCGTAGGCGACCGCGCTCTCGAAGCCTTCGCCGTTGGCCGGTTCGTCGTCTTCGAAGTAGGGCGGGTAGGCGGGCTTGTCGGTGGCGACGGTGAGCACGCCTTCGGAGACGGTGTCGAGCTTGCCCGGGGTGCAGTCGGCGGCGCTGGCACCCTTGGCCGAGCCCGTCGTTCCCCCTTCCACCGCGGTGGTGCCGCTGCTGTCGGAGCCGCCGCCGCAGGCGGAGGCGAGCACGGCAAGCGCCGCGGCGAGCGAGAGGGTGGCGAGGAGCTTCGTCATTTCGGTGGACGGTCCCCGCCCTGGACGCGGGGAAGCGGCATCCTACCGCCCGCTGTGGCCGCCTGTCAGAGTTTTGCCCCGGCCATGGCATCCCTGAACCAAGAGCTGACCGAGATCCCGCTCGAGCGGCTGCGCCGTCGCCGCAGCGCCAAGTGGGCGATGTACCCGGATGCGCTGCCGGCCTGGGTCGCCGAGATGGACTTCCCGCTGGCGGCGCCGGTGAAGCGGGCGCTGGTCGAGGCGATCGAGCTCGACGACTGCGGCTACGGGGCGCCGGCCGAGCTCGAGCTGGCGCCGGCCTTCGCCGAGTTCGCCGCGGCGCGGCTCGGCTGGGAGGTCGACCCGGCGCAGGTCTCTGCCAGCTCCAACGTGGTCGCGGCGCTGATCGCGGTGCTGCGGGCGCTGACCGAGCCGGGCGACCGGGTCGTGATCGACACGCCCGTCTACCACCCCTTCTTCGCGATCGTCAAGGAGGTCGGCTGCGAGCTGGTCGAAGCTCCGCTCGTGGACGGTGAGCTCGACGCCGAGGCGGTCGCCGGCGAGCTCGCCGCCGGCGCCGCGGCGCTGATCCTCTGCTCGCCCCACAATCCGTGCGGCAGCGTGCCGAGCCGCGAGCAGCTGGCGACGATCGCCGCCGCGGCGGCGGAGCACGGCGCCTGGGTCCTGGCCGACGAGATCCACGCGCCGCTGACCCTGCCCGGCGCCGAGCACGTCCCCTTCCTCACCGTCTCCGAAGAGGCGCGCGAGCGCGGCATCGCCTTCAGCTCGGCCTCGAAGACCTTCAACCTGGCCGGGCTGATGTGCTCGCAGATCGTCACCGCCTCGGCCACCGCGGCGGCGGTGATCGAGCGGCTGCCGTTCGCCGCCACCCACGGCGGCCACCTCGGGGCAATCGCCTCGGTCGCCGCCTTCCGCGAGGGCGGCCCCTGGCTCGACGAGGTGATCGCGGTGCTAGACGGCAACCGGGCGCTGCTCGGCGAGCTGCTGGCCGAGCGCCTGCCCGAGGTCGGCTACGTGCCGCCGCGCGCGGGATACCTGGCCTGGCTCGACCTGCGGGAGCTGGGGCTCGGCGACGATCCGGCCGCGGCGATCCTCGAGCGCGGCGGCCTCGCCCTCAACTCGGGGCCGACCTTCGGCCCGCAGGGCGCCGGCTTCGCCCGGCTCAACTTCGGCACCTCGCCGGCCCTGGTCGAGGAGGCGGTCGCGCGGATCGCGCGGACGGTGGGGCGATGAGCGACGTCACCGTTCCCGGGCCCGGCGCGACCGAGCGACCCGAGGAGGAGCCGATCGAGGTCGAGTCGCGGCGTTGGCTCGAGGCGGTCCGCCGCCAGGCCGGCCCGTTCGAGCTGTTCGACACCCACACCCACTTCGGCCGCAACGATCCCGACGGCTACCGGCAGGAGCCATCGGAGCTGCTGGCGACGATGGAGGCGGCCGGCGCCCGCGCGGTCTTCTTCCCGATGCACGAGCCCGACGGCTACCGCGCCGCCAACGACGAGGCGCTCGCCGCGGCGGCCGAGTCGGATGGGCGGCTGGTGCCGTTCTGCCGCGTCAACCCCCACGACGGCGCGCTCGCCGAAGCGACCCGCTGCCTCGACGCCGGCGCCCGCGGGATCAAGCTCCATCCCCGCGCCGAGCAGTTCGCGATGAGCGAGCCGGCGGTCCGCGACCTGGTCGCCCTCGCCGACGAGCGCCGGGTGCCGGTCCTGATCCACGCCGGCCGCGGCATCCCGGCACTGGGGCAGGACACGGTCGAGCTGGCCGAGCGCTACCGGGGCACCCGCCTGATCCTCGCCCACGCCGCGGTCTCGGACATCGCCTGGCTCTGGCGGCTGATGCCCGAGCACCCGAACCTCTTCATCGACAGCTCCTGGTGGAACCCGGCCGACTTCATGCTGCTGTTCAGCCTGGTGCCGCCGGGCCAGATCCTCTGGGCCAGCGACTGCCCCTACGGGCTGCCGATCTTCTCCGCCGCGATCCATCTCCGCTTCGCCCTCGCCGCCGGGCTCGACCACGAGGCGCTGGCCGCGATCGCCGGCGGCCAGATCGAGCGCCTGCTGGCCGGCGAGGAGCCCGCCGACCTCGGGCCGCCGCCGGGCCCGCCCGGGCCCCAGGACCTGGGCCTCGAACGCGTCGGCTCCCACCTGACGACGGCGATGGGGCGGCTGATGGCCGAAGGCGAGATGACCGAGTCGGTCGCCCTCGCCCGCCTCGCTCTCGACCGCGACGGCGCCTACCCCGCCGTCTGCGAGGAGATCTCGCACCTGCTCGACCTCGCCGACGCCAACGACGGCGCGCCGCCGGCCGGCCGCCGCTTCCCCCGCTCGGCACAGTTCGTGATGGCGGCGCTGACCGTGGCGCGGACGCCGGACGTGGCGCTGCCGTAGGCGTCACGTCCGGCACTGGGGCCGGGGGCGCCGGGGCCGGGGCGCCTTTTGCATTTATGTGACGCAAAAGGCGCCCACTACCATCGAGGTGCGATGAACCGGGCGACGAAATGGGCGTTCGCGGTTGCCGCGGCGGTGGTCGCGCTCGACGCGGCGACCAAGCTGCTGGCGGTCGAGCTGCTGAGCGGAAAGGGACAGGTCGACGCCTTCGGCGGCCTCTTCCACCTCGAGCTCTACCGCAACTTCGCCGGGCCGGGCGGGCGCTTCGCCGGCCACGTGGTGCTGATCTCGCTGTTCACGATCGTCGCCGTCGCGGTGCTGGCGTTCGCGGCGACGCGGGTGCGGACGCTGAGCGCCGGGGTCGCGATCGGGCTGCTGCTCGGCGGCGGCATCGGCAACGGGCTCGACCGCCTGCTGCGGGCGCCGGGACCGCTGCACGGCGGCGTCGTCGACTGGCTGAAGCCGACGCTGCACTCGGGCAGCATGAACGTCGCCGACCTGGCGATCAACGCCGGCGTCGCGGTGATCCTCCTCGCGATGGCGCTCGCCTGGTGGCGGGAACGCAGCCGCCCGGCGACAGCGCGGACCTAGCCGGCGGCCAGCAGCTCGTCGCGGCGGAAGCACTCGGCCGAGTGGTCGTTGACGACCCCGACCGCCTGCATCCAGGCATAGACGATGGTCGGGCCGACGAACTTGAAGCCGCGCCGCTTCAGCTCCTTCGAGACCTGTTCGGAGAGCTCGGTCTTGGCCGGGATCTCGCGGCCGTCGCCGACCAGGACGGCCCCGTCGCTGAACGACCAGCAGAACTCGGCGAAGCCCTCGCCCGAGCGCTCCATCTCCAGGTAGGCGCGGGCGTTGCCGATCGTCGCCTCGATCTTCGCCCGCGAGCGGATGATCCCGGCGTCGCCGAGCAGCCGCTCGATCTCGGGCTCGCCGAACTCGGCGACCCGCGCCGGGTCGAAGCCCTCGAAGGCGGCGCGGAAGGCGTCGCGCTTGCGCAGCACCGTGATCCACGCGAGACCGGCCTGGAAGCCGTCGAGCATCAGCTTCTCCCAGAGCGCCCGCGGGTCGCGCTCGGGCACCCCCCACTCCCCGTCGTGGTAGGCCCGCATCAGCGGGTCCGATCCGGCCCAGGCGCAGCGCTGCGGAGATGCCACGGTCCCATCCTCGCCGATCCGACCTCGACCGCGGTTACAAGTACGGGATGGCCGCCGTCGCGATCCGGGTCCCCAGCGTCGAAGCGTTGTTCGACGCCTGGAGCCCGGAGCCGCTGGCGCGGCGGCCGCTCAACGACGAGGCCCGCAGCCGCATCGTCGACGCCTGGATCGAAGCGAGCAAGCGCAAGCGCCATCCCGACGGCCTCGAGCTGACCCTCCCGGCCGGC
Organism: Solirubrobacterales bacterium; assembly: GCA_036494495.1. Classification (GTDB taxonomy): domain Bacteria; phylum Actinomycetota; class Thermoleophilia; order Solirubrobacterales; family 70-9; genus VAYN01. The sequence goes on from DASXOF010000133.1 coordinate 29,607, forward strand.
GAGCGCGCCGAGGGCCTCGAGCAGTCGATCCTCGCCGCGATCCGCCGCGACATGGAGGCGATGCGGGTCGACGCCCGCCACCACTGGATCCGCCGCGCCGTCGCCCCGCGCGAGAGCCGGATCGGCTTCCTCGTCTTCATCTCCGCCCTGGTCGTCGCCGGGCTGATCGACTACGGCAGCGAGGAAGGCAGCCTCAGCACGATGCTCTCGCAGACCTTCGTCGTCCTCGCCTGGGTTGCCCTCTGGGGCCCGGCCTACCGGCTGATGACCTCGGCCTCCTGGCGCCTCGGCCGCCGCTCCTTCGCCGAGATCGCCGAGGCCGAGATCGAGATCCGCTGGGCCTGAACGGCTAGAGGTCCTCCTCGATCTCGTCGGCTTTGGCGCCGTGGACGCGGGCGCGCTGGCGCTCGCTCTCGACCCGCTCCTCGGCCCGCTCGGACTCCTCGGCGAGCTGGTCGGCCTGCTCGCGGCGCTGCTTCGCCTGGCGCTCGAGCCGCTCGGCCTCGGCCGCCCGCTGCGCCGCCGCGGCCTCGCGCTCGCGGCTCTCCTGCTCGAGGGTGGCGGCTCTGGCGGCGTGGCTCTCGGCCTCGTCGCGGTGCGCGTCGGCCTTTTCGCTCAGGCGCTCGCGTTCGAGCCGTTTGCGCTCGGCGGCGCGGCGCGCGGCGAGCGCGGCGACGGCGAGCAGCACCAGCACGACGACGACGACGATCACGACGATGAGCACGGTTGACATCGGTTGCTCCCCTCGTTGGCGGACCGGATCGGTCTCCCTTAGCGGAGCTTCGGCTACCCCTCCTGGCGGCCCGGAAACAGCTCGGCGCAGATGCGGGCGACGTGGCGCTGGTCGGTCCCACAGCAGCCGCCGACGACGCGGAGGTCGGGCAGCGCGGGCGCGAGGGCGGCGTATTCGCGGCCGAGCTCCGCCGGGTCGCCGCTGTCGAGGCCGTCGGCTTCATCGAGCTCGGCGTGGCTGCGGCGCGAGGCATTGGCGCGGATGCCGGCGATCCGGCCGACCCACTCGCCGCCGGCCTCGAGCTCGGCGGCGAAGTGGCTCGGGTGGGCGCAGTTGATCATCAGGTACTCGGCGCCGGCGCCGGTCTCGGCGTCGAGCCGCGCCACCGCCTCGGCCAGCGGCTCGCCGCTCGGCAGCCGCCCGTCGGTCTCGACCGTGAACGAGATCGAGACCGGGATGCCGGCCGCCGCGGCGGCGCCGACGATTCCGATCGCCTCCTCGACGTAGGTCAGGGTGTAGGCGGCGATCATCTCGGCGCCGGCCTCGGCGAGCGTCCCGACCTGGGCCGAGTGGTACTGCTCGGCGGCATCCGCGCTCAGCAGCCGCTCGGGCCGGTAGGCGTCGTCCTCGGGGCCGACGACGCCGCAGACGGCGATCGGCGCCTCCGCGGTCTGCCACCGGTCGCGCAGGCCCTGGGCGAACGCGACCGCGTCGCGGTTGACCGCGGCCAGCCGCTCGGGCGAGTAGCCGAGCCGCTCGCCCCACCTGGCGCTGGCCCGCCACGTCGGCGTGTCGAGGGTGAAGCCGACCTCGTGCCGGCGGGCGAGCTCGAAGAAGCTCTCGTAGTAGGAGCGCAGCAGCTGCCGCCCGCGCTCGTCCTCGAGCAGGACGAAGGCGGCGAACTCCGGCAGCTCGACCCCCTCGACGAAGATCATCGTCGTCTCCATGCCGCCGTCGCCGATGAAGGCGCGGCTGCCGTCCGGGATCGCCATCGCTCCATCGTAGATGCGCCGACCGGCCCTCGGGGTAGCTTCAGCCGGCGATGACGCCGCCGCCTGAGATCGGGCCGCGCCCCGGCTGGCTGCTGGACGAGCTCGGCTCCGCCGGCCGCGAGAACCTCGACCCCGCGCACGTCGCCCGCTATGACGAGAAGGAGGACGCCGACGCGGCCGCCGAGGTGGCGCTGCTGGAGGGGCTGGGCCTCGGGCCGGACTCGACGCTGGTCGAGCTCGGGCCGGGCACCGGGCAATTCACGCTGGCGGCGGCGGGGCGCTGCCGGCGGCTGGTCGCGGTCGACGTCTCGGCGCCGATGCTGGAGCGGCTGGGCGGCAAGCTCGCCGCCGCCGGGGTCGAGAACGTCGAGGTCGTCCGCGCCGGCTTCCTCAGCTACGAGCACGCCGGCCCGCCTGCCGACTTCGCCTACTCGCGCTACGCCCTCCACCACCTGCCCGACTTCTGGAAGGCGGTGGCGCTGGCGCGACTGCGGGCGCTTCTGCGGCCGGGCGGCGTGCTGCGGCTCTGGGACGTGGTCTTCGACTTCGAGCCGGCCGCGGCCGGGGCGCGGATCGAGGCCTGGTGCGCGAGCGGCGGCGAGAGCGCCGAGGGCGGCTGGAGCCGGGCCGAGCTGGAGGAGCACGTCCGCGACGAGCACTCGACCTTCACCTGGCTGCTCGAGCCGCTGATCGAGCGTTGCGGCTTTGCGATCGAGGCCGCCGAGCGCTCCGAGGACGGGATCTTCGCCCGTTACGTCTGCCGCGCGGCCTGACGGTGCCGCCCCCACCAGCCCTGGGTCCAGGCGAACCAGGTGGCGCCGGCGATCACCCCGATGCAGGCGACGAAGAAGTTGAGGCGCAGGCCGAGGATGTAGTGGGAGGGGTCGACCCGCAGCAGCTCCTCGAAGATGCGGAAGGCCGAGTAGCCGGTGACGTAGAGGGCGAAGAGGCCCGGCGGGCGGATGTCGCGGTGGCGGCCGAGCCAGATGAGGAAGCCGGCGAGGGCGAGGTCCCAGGCGGCCTCGTAGAAGAAGGTCGGCTGGAAGGTGGCGTACTGCCTATAGCCCTCGGGGCGGTGGGCGGGGTCGATTTCGACCGCCCAGGGCAGGGTCGACGGCTTGCCGTAGAGCTCCTGGTTCAGGTAGTTTCCGAAGCGCCCGATCGCCTGCGCCACCAGCAGCGCCGGCGCCACCGCGTCGAGCCCCAGCGAGACCGAGGCGCCGCTGCGGCGGAAGCGCCAGATCCCGACCAGGACCGCGGCGCCGAATGCCCCCCAGCTGCCGAGGCCGCCGTGCCAGACCGCGAACGGGCCCCACCAGTGGTCGGGGATTTCGTCGCTGCTGGTGAGGTCGAAGTAGATCCGGCCGCCGATGATCCCGGCCGGCACCGCCCAGAGGACGGCGTCGAAGATCTCGTCGCTCTTGCCGCCGACGGCCTCCCAGCGGCGGACCAGGATGAAGAGCCCGACGATCAGGGCGAGCGCGTAGGTGAGCCCGTAGAAGTGGAGTTCGAAGGGGCCGACCTCGAAGTCGTTGATGGAGGGGCTGGGGATGTACGCGTACATCGGGGGCGCGCTGACCCTAGATGATTGATCTAGGCTCGGCCGGTGCGCGAGGCGACGATCGGCCAGCCGCTGACCAGGGCGCTGCTGGTCCTGACCTTCACCACCGGCCTGATCGACGCGGCCAGCTTCCTCGGCCTCGGCAGCGTCTTCGTCGCCAACATGACCGGCAACGTCCTCTTCCTCGGCTTCGGCATCGCCGGCAGCGGCGACCTGCCGGTGGTGGCGCCGCTCGTCTCGCTCGCCGCCTTCCTCGCCGGCGCCACGGTCGGCGGCCGCCTGGCGGCGGGGCCGGAGCGGGCCCTCTACCTCTCGCGGGCGATGCTGATCGAGGTCGGCCTGATCCTCCTCGCCCTGCTCTGGACGCTCGTCGTCGACGTCACCCCCGGCCGCTTCTCGGCCGACCTGGCGATCGCCCTGCTCGCCTTCGCGATGGGCAGCCGCAACGCCAGCGTGCGCCGGCTCACCGTCGCCGAGCCGGCGACGCTGGTGCTGACCACCACCCTGACCGGGCTGGCGGCGGAGTCGAGCCTCGGCGGCGGCGAGGGCAGCGGCACCGGGCGCCGCGCCCTGGCGGTCGTGGCGATGCTGCTGGGAGCGATCGCCGGCGCCCTGCTGCTGAAGGTCGACCTCAGCCTCGACCTGGCGCTGGCGGCTCTGCTCGGGCTTGCGACCTGGCTGATCTTCGTGCCGGCTGCACGAATCGGCGCGCGCGCCGAGCAATAGGCTCCCCAGCCAGTCGCTACACAGTTACATTTGTGTGATCTCGCAGGGGATCGCGAAGACCATCTCGCTCGTCGCTCTGGCGGCAATCGTCGCCGTGCTCGGCCTCGGCGGCTGCGGCAGCTCCTCCGACGCGCCGCAGGACGGGACCCTGCACGGCGTCACCGTGACCTTCCCCGACTACCTCGACCCGGCGCTCTCGCTCTCGATCGAAGGGGTGAGCGCGATGTGGAACACCTACCTGCCGCTGCTCACCTACGTCCATGCCGACGGCGCCGCCGGCACCAAGCTGATCCCCGGGCTGGCACGGGCGCTGCCGCGGATCGGCGACGGTGGCCGCACCTACACGCTGTTCCTGCGCCAGGGCCTGCGCTACTCGGACGGGACGCCGGTGCGGGCCTCGGACTTCAGCCACGAGATCGAACGCGTCCTCGCCCTCAGCTCCGGCGGCTCGGGCTTCTTCGACGACATCGTCGGTGCCGAACGCTTCCAGGAAACCAAGCACGGCGGCATCGCCGGGATCCGGACCGACGACGGCAGCGGCCGGATCACGATCCACCTGCGCGAACCGAGCGGCACCTTCACCTACGAGCTGGCGACGCTGTTCGCGGCGCCGGTCCCGGGCGACACCCCGGACGAAGACATGACCGCCGACCCGCCGCCCGCCACCGGGCCCTACGAAATCGTCTCCACCCGGCCCGGTCGCAGCTGGGAATACCGCCGCAACCCCGAATGGGCCGCGCACAACGCGAAGCTGTTGCCGCAGCTGCCGAGCGGCCACTACGACCGGATCGAGATCGACGTCGTCACCAACCCGCAGACCGAGGTCAACGACGTCGAAAAAGGCAAGGCCGACTGGATGGTGAACCCGCCGCCGAGCGAGCGGATCGGGTCGCTGCGGCAGGACTTCGACGAACAGCTGGTGGTGACGCCGCAGATCAGCGTCTTCTACTTCTGGATGAACACCTCGGCGCCGCCGTTCGACGACGTCCGCGTGCGGCGCGCGGTCAACTACGCGATCGACCCGCGGGCGCTGGCCCGGATCTACGCCGGCCAGGTGGCGCCGATGCAGCAGATCCTGCCGCCGGCGATGCCGGGCCACGTCGCCTACACGCCGTTCCCGCACGACCTGGCGAAGGCGAAGGAACTGATGGCGGCGGCCGATCCGAAGGACCGCCAGATCGACGTCTGGACCAACAGCTACCCGGCCAACCTCGAAGCCGGTGAGTACTACGAAGGCGTGCTGCGCGAACTCGGCTTCGAACCGAAGCTGAAGACGCTGGACCCGGCCAACTACTTCACGGTGATCGGCAACCTCAGCACGCCCGACCTCGACACCGGCTGGGGCAACTGGCTGCTCGACTACCCGCACCCGAACGACTACTTCGAACCGCAGCTGACCAAGGACGGGATCCAGCAGACCAACAACACCAACTGGGCCCAGTTCGACGACCCCGCCCTCTCGGCCGAAGTGGCGCGGCTGCGGCGGGAGCCGCTCGGGCCGGCGCAGAAGCGGGCCTACGCGCGGCTCGACCGCGAGTACATGCGGCAGGCGCCGTGGGCGCCGTTCGGGACGATCGCCTTCAACACCTTCGTCTCCTCGGCGATCGAAGCCGACGACGTGGTCGTCAGTCCGATCTACGGCCAGGACCTGGCCAGCTTCCAGCCGAAGTAGGGGCGCTAGCGGAAGCGGACGATCGCGCGGCTCTGCTTGAAGCCGCCGTAGGACTGCGCGGTGCGGGCGACGGCGACGGCTGCGGCGCCGGGGCTGGCGAAGCCGGAGCCGACCGCGACGGCAAGGCGCTGGTGCGAGCCGGCGTAGAGCGAGAACGGCGTGGTCCGGGTCTGGCCGCCGCTCGAGAGGCTGACGGTGCCGCTGCAGAGGGAGTCGCGGGGGCCTTCGCATTCGACCGCGACCAGGGCCTGGGTGCCGACCAGGCGGGCGCTGCCGCCGGCGACGGAGAGGCTGGTCGCGGCGCCTCCGGGGATCTGGGTGCTGGCGAGGGCCGCGGCGGTGCCGGCGGTCACCTCGACGGCGGCAAAGCCCGGCAACAGCGCGGCCACCAGTAGACCGAGCGCGCCGCGCCGGGCTTTCCCTCCCCGAGTCCATTGCCTGACTGCGGTCATCGGCAGCAACGATCTCAGGCCGCGGGCGACGGATGTTGAGCCAATCGCTACGAGATTCGTCCAGTTCGAGACCGGAGGCTCAAGTGCGCATCGGCTGAGTTTCGGGCCGAGCGCTCAAGGCTGGGCCGCCCGCGCCGATCACCTCGGGGATGGCATCGCTCTCCACCTCGGCGCGGCGGTTCTCGGCCGCCCTCTCGCTGACGCTGCTCGCCGCCCTCCTCGCCGCTGCCCCCGGTGCCGCGGCGAAGCCGAGCTGCGGCGGCAAGCCGGCGACGATCGTCTCCAACGCGGCCCGCATCGTCGGCACCAAGGCACCCGACGTGATCGTCGCCGGGCCGGGCGACAACACGATCCTCGGCGAAGGCGGCAACGACCTGATCTGCGCCGGCGACGGCAACGACACCGTCTACGGCGGTCGCGGCGACGACAGCGTCTACGGCGAAGAAGGCAACGACTCGCTCTACGGCGAACGCGGCTCCGACCACCTCGACGGGGGCGGCGGCGAAGACCTGGTTGCCGGCGAAAGCGGCAACGACACGCTCGAAGGCGGCGCGGGCAACGGCGACAGGGTCGACGGCGGCGCCGGCGACGACTCGCTCGGCGGCGGCGCCGGCGACTTCGACGTCCTCACCGGCGGCCCCGGCAACGACTCGATCGACGGCGGGCCCGGCGAGCACGACATCGCCTCCTACGCCGGCACCGGCGGCGCGGTGACGATCGACCTCGGCGCCCAGAGCGTGAGCGGCGCCGAGTCCGAGCACCTGAGCGGGATCGAGGACGCGATCGGCGGCTCCGGCGACGACACGTTGATCGGTGACCCGGGCAGCGCCAACCGGCTCGACGGCGGCCCGGGCGACGACCAGCTGCAGGCCGTCGGGCCCGGCGACGAAGCATTCGGCGGCCCCGGCTCCGACCAGTGCGGCGGCGACTTCGCCGCGGAAGCCTCGTGTGGGCCGAGCCAGGGGCAGGCGGGGACGGCGGTCGAGCTCTACGAAAGCGTCGACGGCTCCTCGAGCCTGATCGTCACCGGCGGCAAAGGGGTCGACGCGGTGACGGTCTCCGCCGGCGGCGGCGCCTACACGGTCCAGGGCGAAGCGGGCGGCTCCCAGGTCCTGCTCGGCGACCCGGGCTCGAGCGCCTGCAGCCGCAACGCCGCCGCCAACTCGGTCTCCTGCAGCGGCGCGGTCGACTCGATCCTCGCCTCGCTCGACGGCGGCAACGACAGCTTCACGGTCGACCCCAGCGTCCCCGCGGGCGTCTCCGCGGTGATCGACGGCGGCCCCGGCAGCGACACCCTGCGGGGCGGCGCCGGCAGCGACGTCATCTACGGCGGCGAGGACCACGAACCCGACACGCTCGAAGGCGGCGGCGGCAACGACGTCCTCTACGGGGTCAACATCTTCCACCCGCGCAAGGACTCGGGCGCGGCGACGATGGTCGGCGGCCCCGGCGACGATTTGATGATCGGCGGCCAGCCCTGCGACGGCGACAGCTTCGACGGCGGGCCCGGCGACAACGACAGCGCCTCCTTCGCCCGCGTCCACAACACCGGCATCTCGGTCGAGGCGACGATCGGCGGCGCCGTCCTCGACCCCGACGTCCCCGGCTGCAACGCCGGCCACATCGACTCCAGCACCGAGAAGATCGAGGGCTCCCCCGGCCCCGACATCCTCAGCGGCGACAACGGCCCCAACGTCCTGCTCGGCCGCGGCGGCGACGACCAGCTCGACGGCGAGGGCGGCGACGACTCCTGCATCGGCGGCGGCGGCAACGACACGGCCAAAGCCTGCGAGAGCGTCGCCTCGGTGCCGTAGCGGCCCAGCCGCCCAACCACGCGTCTGCGATTTGCCGTCTATATGGCGGCAAATCGCAGACGCGTGGCCGCTCCGCGGACGGGACCCTGGGAGCGCGGCGGCGGCTCAGACCTTGTAGCCGCCGTCGACGCTGATCACCTGGCCGGTGATGCCGGCGCCTGCGGGGCTGGCGAGGAGGACCGCCATCGGGACCAGCTCCTCGGGGTCGAGGACGCGGCCCTGGACGCTCTGCGCCTCGGCTTTGACCGCGGCCGCGGCGGCGCCGCCGGACCCGCCCCAGTTGAGCAGCTCGGTGTCGGTCCATCCCGGGCAGAGGCAGTTGACCGTGACCTGCGGCGGCACCTGGCAGGCGAGGGCGCGGGTGAAGCCGACGAGGCCGTGCTTGCCGGCGCTGTAGCCGAGGGTGCCGCCGCCGTGGGTGGCGTAGCCGGAGCCGATGCTGAGCACGCGGCCGTAGCCGCCGGCGACCATCGGCGGCAGCGCCGCCCGGGTCGCGTAGTAGGCGCTGGTCAGGTTGAGGAAGAGGTTGCGCTCGAACAGCTCGTCGTCGTGCTCGAGGGCACCGAGCTGCGCCGGCTCGCCGACCAGCCCGCCAACGTTATTGACCAGCACGTCGAGCCGCCCGAACCGCTCCCCCACCCCGGCCACCGCCGCTTTCAGCGCCGGCCCGTCCATGCAGTCGACGACCAGCGCCAGCCCCTCGCCGCCGCGCTCGCGCGCCGCCGCGGCGACCTGCTCGAGCTCGGACCCGGTGCGGGAGACGACCGCGACCGTCGCGCCCTCGGCCGCGAGGCCGAGGGCGATCGCCCGGCCGATCCCGCGGCCGCCGCCGGTGACGACCGCGACCTGGTCGCGCAGGGCGTCGCCGCTCACCGCTCGGGCCCTCTCGCCGGCTCTGCCTCGTCGACCCTCCACATCGACCCAAGTTACGCCCGCCCCGATGGCCCGGCCCGACCGGGGCCGCAGCTCCTGGTCGATTCGCACAGGCGCAACCGGGTAGGGAGGACGGGCGCCGCGCAAGGAAACCGATCCGAACGCAACCCACGAAGCAAGGAGAAGCAATGACCATCGTCTGGATCCTCATCGTCATCGTCCTCGTTCTGCTGGTGATCGGCCTCGCCCGCCGCGTCCTCTGAGCGGCTGAGGTCGGTAGATGGCTGCCGGGCACGCGCCGGAGCTCGAAGGGCAGACCGTCGTCGTGATCGGCGGCAGCGCCGGGATCGGGCTGGAGACGGCGCGGCGGGCGCGGGCGGAGGGGGCCGAGGTGGTGATCGCGGGGCGTAATCCCGAGCGGCTGGCGCGGGCGGCCGCGGAGGTCGGCGCTCGCCAGACCGCCGCCTTCGACGCGGGCGACCTGGAGGCGATGGAGGAGTTCTTCGCCGGGCTCGAGGCGCTCGACCAGGTGATGGTGACGGCGGGCGGTCCCTACTACGCGCCGCTGGCCGAGATGGACTTCGACAAGGCGGCGCAGGGGCTGGCCGACCACCCGCTGCTGATGCTCGGCGTCGCCCGCTTCGCCGGCCCGAAGGTGCGACCCGGCGGCGGCTTCGTCTTCATGGGCGGCACCGGCGGCCGTGACCCGAGCGCCGGGGCCGGGATCGTCGGCGCCGGGACCGCGGCGTTGCCGGCGCTGACCAGGAGCCTCGCGGTCGAGATCGCGCCGGTGCGGGTCAACCTGATCGCCGCCGGCTTCGTCGACACCCCGCTATCGGCCTCGCTGCTCGGCGATGGATTGGAGGCCCGCCGCGAGGAACTGCGACGGCGGCTGCCGATCGGGCGGGTCGTCGGCCCCGAGGACGTCGCCGCCCTCGCCGTCCACATCATGTCCAACACGGCGCTCACCGGCGCCACCTTCGACATCGACGGCGGCCAGCAGCTGGTCGCCCACGCCTAGCGCCGGGGGCGGCGCCGTCGCGCCCGCGGGCTCCGCCGGCAGACCGCGAGTCCGACGAATTCGATCGCGACCCAGGCGAGCAGGAGGATCGCGACGAGCGCTCCGGCGAAGCCGAGGATCCCGACGCCGGCGCTGATCAGCATCGCGACCACCGTCAGGGCCAGCGCCGCCAGGCCGTCGAAGAGCAGCGCCCGGCGGGCCCGGGCAGCCGGGGCGACGTCTCGCGGCAGCCTCACCAGCCCTGCCCCGCCCGCAGGTAGACGGCGAAGAAGTCGCGTTCGTCGGGCACCAGATACCGTTCCGGCGAGCGGAACATTTCCGGCAGCAGGTTGCTCGGCTCGCGGCCGCCCGGGTGGCGATAGGTGATGAAGCTGGTCCAGTCTTCGTTGATGTCGAGCTCGAGGGCGCGGACGGCGCCGGCCGCCTTCAGCACCTTGGCGAGCGATTCGACCGTCTGGTAGTTGGCGGCGGCGTAGAGCAGGTTGCCGCGGGCGTCGACGCCGAGGCCCGAGCGCCACACCCTGGTCGCGTTGTTCACCGTTTCGCCCCATTCCGGGCCGTCGGAGAGGTTCGGGTTGAGCTTGCCTTCGTAGATGATCGGCGGCAGGTTCTGCTTCGCGAACCAGATCCCGGCGGGCACCTGGTTCCCCTGGTGCCAGCGGACGATGCCGATCCGCCCGTCGCGGTAGCCGACGATCGTCGCGACCCCGTCCACCATCGCTTCGACCACCTTGCCGCGGTAGATCAGGCCGGCGTTCGAGGTTTCAAGCGGGAAGCCGCCGTTGAAGGTGGCGACGAGGCCGGCGCGCAGCCCGGCCGGCACTTCGCCGGAGCCGCGGTGTGCGAGCGGTTCCGGCGGCTCGGCCGTGCCGGGGGTGTATTCGAGCCGCGTCCGGCTGCCGTCGATCCAGGCGACGCCGGCCACGAACTGGGGGTATTCGGGGTCGCTGCGGAAGCTCGTCAGCAGGACCGGCGGGCGCTTGCCGGCGTGGGCGCCGGCCGGCTTCCAGACCCCCTCGCCCGGCAGCGCCGGGCGGATCGGCGGCACCACCCGCGGCGGCCGGTAGAGGCGCGCGCGCCCGGCTTCTTCGCCGCCTTCGCCGCCGGCGACCCCGACCTGCGGCAGCGAGGTCAGCGCCGGTCCGCCCTTTTCCGGCGCGTTCAGCTGGTAGTACCAGTTCTCGATTTCGGAGACGACCGAGTTGCCGCCGTGCGAGCGCAGCCACTCGACGCTCGAGACCCCGAGCCCGACCTCGTGGTGTTCGGCCATCGCCGGGATGTAGGAGGTGGCGGCGACGGCGACGCAGGCAAGCGCGCTCAGCAGGACGATCCGCCGCGCGCGGCGCCAGGGGGGAAGCGGGCGAGTGGACATTCGCCCGTCCGAGTCTGCGACCGCTGCATGTGTCGCTCCTTAGCCGGGAGTGAGAGAGCTCTCATCTTCGCTCTCATTTCGGCTTAACGCCGGAGCCTACGATCGAGGCATGAAGATCGCCGTCGTCGAGGACGAGGTCGCGATCGCCGACTTCCTCGAGCGCGGCCTCAACGCCGAGGGATACGAGGTGCGGGTGGCGGCCGACGGGCTAACCGGCGAGCGCGCGGCGCTCGACCCCGATGTCGACCTCCTCGTCCTCGACCGGATGCTCCCCGGCGCCGACGGCGACGCGGTGCTCGCCAGCGTGCGCGCCGCCCGGCCGGGGCTGCCGGTGATCATGCTGACCGCGCGGAGCGAGGTCGCCGACCGGGTCGAGGGGCTCGATCGCGGCGCGACCGACTACCTGACCAAGCCCTTCGCCTTCGACGAGCTGCTGGCACGGATCCGCGCCCGCCTGCGGGAGCAGGCCGGCGCCTCGGAGACGGTGCTCGCGGTCGGCGACCTGCGCCTCAACCTGCTGACCCGCGAGGCGAACCGGGGCAGCCTCTCGATCCGCCTTCCCGAGCGCGAGGCCGGGCTGCTCGCCCACCTGATGCGGAACGCCGGCCGCGTCTGCACCAGGAAGGAGATCCTCGCCTCGGCCTGGGGCTATGACCACGACCCGGGGACCAACGTCGTCCAGGTCTACGCCGGCTACCTGCGGCGCAAGCTCGGCCTGCCGGGGGCGCCGCTGCCGCTGGAGACGGTCCGCGGCGTCGGCTACCGGCTGCGGGCCGAGGGATGAGGCGCGCCTGGGCCCGGCTCGGACTGCGGGGACGGCTGGCGATCTCGATCGGGGCGATCGTCGTCCTCGCCTTCGCGCTCGTCTTCGCCGCCGTCCGGATCCAGATGTCGCGCGAGTCCGCGGTGATCCAGCGCGAGGAGGGGCGCGAGGCCAGCGCGCCGGGCGCCGGCGGCCAGGAGCGGGGCGACAGCCTGGCGGCCTCGCCGATCGAGGACGCCCACTCCGACGTCGAAAAGACCTTCTTCCTGGTCGGCGGGATCAGCCTCGCAGCGGCGCTCCTGGCCGGCTACCTGCTCGCCACCCGCACCGCCTCCCCGCTGCGCCGCTTCGCGGCGACGGCCGCCGCGGTCGATGCCGGCGACCTGACGCCGCGGCTCCGATCCGACCCCGCCTCGGCAACCGAGCTGCGCGCCCTGGCGGAGGCCTTCAACCACATGCTCGATCGCCTCGACGCCGCCTTCTCCCGGCAGCGCCGCTTCGTCTCCGACGCCTCGCACGAGCTGCGCAGCCCGCTGACCGCGGTCCGCGGCCAGCTCGAAGTGCTGGCCCGCAGCGACCGCCCCGGCGTCGCCGAGGTGCGCCGGGTCGAGGGGCTGGCGATCGCCGAGCTGGCCCGGGTCGAACGGCTGGTCGAGGAGCTGCTGGCGCTGGCGAGCCTCGACGAGGGGCAGGGACCGATGCTGAGCCCGGTCGCGGCGCGGCCCTTCCTCGAGCGGCTCGCCGCCACGGCTCCGGGCGGTGCCGAGACCGGCGAGCTGGCGGCGGGGACGCTCGAAGCCGACCCCGATCTCCTCGCCCGCGTCCTCCGCAACCTGCTGGAGAACGCCCGCCGCCACGCCGGCGCCGACGGGCGGGTCCGGGTCTCCTCGCACGCGACCGGCGGCGACCTCCTGATCGCGGTCGACGACGACGGCCCGGGAATCGCCGCGGAGGAGCGCGAGCGGGTCTTCGACCGCTTTCACCGCAGCGACGCCGCCCGCGACCGGGCCAGCGGCGGCAGCGGCCTCGGGCTGGCGATCTCGCGCGAGATCGCGGTCGCCCACGGCGGCCGCATCTGGGTCGAGGGGTCCGCCCTGGGAGGCGCCCGATTGTGCCTGCAATTGCCGCGGTTCTCGAGCGTGAGAGATCTCTCACTGAAACCTTAGGAGCCACCCATCTGCGGCGGTGAGCATTCGCCGCCATGTACGGGCCAGAGGCAGTCCCGCTCCGCGACCGCACCTCCACCCAGAGGGCGGGCTGGCTGCGGGGAGGGGTGAGCGGCAACGCGCGGCTGACGGGCAGCGTCGCCGCGGCGCTGCTGATCCTCCTGGCCGCCGAGGGGCTGACCATCCCCCTGATCGGCCGGCTGCTCGGCCCGCACATCTTCATCGGCCTGCTGCTGGTCCCGCCGGTGGCGCTGAAGCTGGGCAGCACCGGCTACCGCTTCGTCCGCTATTACAGCGGCGACCAGCCGTACGTCGGCAAGGGACCGCCGGCGCTCCCCCTGCGCCTGCTCGCCCCCGGCGTCGTCCTCACCACCCTCGCCCTGTTCGGCACCGGGGTGGCGCTCGCGCTCGCCTCGCCGCCGAGCAGCACGCTCGTCTTCGCCCACAAGCTCAGCTTCATCGCCTGGATCGCGTTCATGACCATCCACGTGCTCGGGCACCTGCTCGAGGTCCCGCCGGTGATCGGCGTCGACTGGCTGCCGCGGCGGGGCGGCGTCGAGGCGGCCGGGAGAGGGCAGCGGACGACCCTGCTCGTGATCTCGATCCTGGCCGGCATCGGGCTCGGGCTGATCGGTCTCTCGGTGGCGGCCTCATGGCTCTGAGCGGGCGCTGACGACATGGACGACTTCGAAAGGCAAGAGCGGATCCGCGCGGCGAACCGGCGCCGGGTCGCCCAGCGCAACCGGGCCGGGCGGCTGCGCGGCCGGGTGATCGCCGCCTCGCTGATCTGCTTCGCCCTGCTCTGGGGCGTCGTCTTCGTGCAGATGGCAACCGGCAACGACCCGGTGCTGAGCGAAAAGCCGGCCGCCGCCGGCCGCAGGACGAAGCCGGGCCGCGCCGCCGCCCGGCCCGCGCAGGGGCAAGCGGCGGAAGGCGAAGTCGAGGCGGAGCCCGAAAGCGGTCTCGAAATCGAACCGCAAGCCGAAGTCGCCCCGGAACCGGAACCGGAATTCGAACCCGAACCCGAACCCATCCCGGAAGCGGAAGCCGAAGCGGTCCCGGAACCCGAAGCCGAACTCGAACCGCTGACCACGAGCCAGTCATGAGCGAGTCGCGGATCGAGTTCGAGTGCTTCGGCGGCTGCGTCGAGGTCCGCGCCGGCGGCGGTGCCGGCGCGCCGGCGGCGCTCGAACGTGCCCGGGCCCGGCTGCTCGACGCCCACCGCCGCCTCTCCCGCTTCGACCCCGGCAGCGAGCTCTCCCGCCTCAACCGCGACCAGCGCTGCGAGGTCCCGGCCTCACCGCTGCTCCGGCAGCTGGCGGTGGCGATAGCCGAGGCGGGCGAGCGCAGCGGCGGCCTGGTCGACGGCACCCTGCTGCGTGAGATCGAGCGCGCCGGCTACGCCGACTCGCTGCCGCAGGGCCGGCGGCCGACGCCTCCTCCTGCCGTGGCGCCGAGCGGTCCCGCCGGGCCGCGCGACCGCGCCGACTGGGCGGCCCTCCGAGTCGACCAGCGGGCCGGCACGGTGATCCGCCCGCCGGGGGTGCAGATCGACGGCGGCGGCCTCGCCAAGGGCATGCTCGCCGACCTCCTCGGCGCCGACCTGGCCGGCTTCGGATCCTTCGCCGTCGACTGCTGCGGCGACCTCCGGCTCGGCGGCAGGGCCGGTGCCGAGCGGCGGGTCATGGTCGACGATCCCGGCGGCGGCCCACCGGTCGGGGAGCTGCGGCTGCGCGCCGGCGGGGTAGCGACCAGCGGCATCAGCCGCCGATCCTGGCGCCGGGCCGGCGGGCGGCCCGGGCACCAGATCATCGACCCGCGAAGCGGGGAGCCCGCCTTCACCGGGGTCCTGCAGGCGACCGCGGTAGCCCCCACGGCCCTGCTGGCCGAGGTCTACGCCAAGGCAGCCCTGCTCGCCGGGCCCGAGGAGGCGCCGGCGTGGCTCCCCTTCGGCGGCGTCCTCGTGCTCGCCGGCGGCACCGTCGAGACGGTCCCGGCCAGCACCGAGCTGCCGCAGCCGGTGCCGGCGTGAACGTCGGGCCCCACCTCTTCTGGATCACCAGCCGGGCCGCCGGCGGAGCCGCGCTGCTCCTCGCCAGCGCCAGCGTCACGGTCGGCCTGATGATCAGCGCCCGCAGCAAGGGGTCGAACAAGCGCGACTTCCGCTCGATCCACGAGGCGCTCTCGCTGAGCGCGCTGGCGATGGTCGCCGTCCACGGGGTCTCGCTGCTCGGCGACGCCTACCTCGATCCCGGCCTGAGCGGGATCGCGATCCCCCTGGCCGGCTTCTACCGGCCGATCTGGACCGCGCTCGGAATCGTCTCCGGCTACGGCCTCGCGGCGCTCGGGCTCACCTACTACCTGCGCGACCGGATCGGCGCCGCCCGCTGGCGCCGCCTCCACCGGCTGACCGCGGTCTTCTGGATCGCCGCGATCGCCCACACGATCGGCGCCGGCAGCGACGCCGCCGAGCCCTGGTTCCTGGCGATCTCGGCGGCGCTGGTCGTGCCGGCGGCGCTGCTGCTGGCGCTGCGCTGGCTCGGACGCCGGTGGGACGCCCCGGAGCCGAGTGTCGCCGACAGCCGCGCTCACGCCCGGACCGCCACCTCGTGGTCCGCATCGACCTCGGCCAGGAACGGGGTCAGGTAGCGGGCGACGATCTTCGCCGTGCCCTCGTCCCAGGGCGGGCGCTCGGTGGCGGTCGAGGTTTCGCCGTGACCGCCGGCGAGCCAGCCCTGCAGGTAGAGCGGCGCATAGCCGGTCCAGAGCACGCCCCGCAGAACCGGGTCGAAGGCCTTCGGCACGACCGCCGCGCCGAGCTCGGCGGCGATCGATTCGGCGGCGACGTCGGCCTGCTGGGCGGCGATGCCGCCCTGCTTCACCGGGAAGCTGGTGACGTCGCCGGCGGCGTAGATCCGCTCCTCCTCGAGGACCCGGCAGTGCTCGTCGACCCGGGCGAAGCAGTCGGGGTCGTGGCGCACGCCGCGCACCGCCCGGCCCTGGAGACGGGGCACGCTGATCACCTCGTCGAAGCGAAGCGCCTCGCCGGGCACGGTCTGCAGGCGGCCGTCCTCGAAGCGGACCGGGTGCGTGCCGGTCACCACCTCGATCCCGCGCTCCGCCAGCAGCGCGGCGACGCCTTCGCTGGCGCCGCGGCCGAAGAGCTCGAGCGGCCGGTCCTCGGGAGTGACGATCGTCAGCTCGACCCCCTCGCCGCCCTCGCTCGCGATCTGCGCCTCAGCCAGCAGCGCCAACTCGTACATCGGCAGCGCCCAGCCTTCGGCGCCGGGCATCGTGAAGCCGATCCGCCGCGCCTCGCCGGCGCGGATCCGCTCCATCACCGCCTCGACCTCGCCGCTGTCGACGATCCCCCAGAACGTGGTGGCGCCGGGGACGGGCCACTGCCGCGATGCACCGGCGGTGAGGACGAGGTAGTCGTAGGAGACCGAGACGCCGTCGTGGGTGGTGGCGAGGCGCGCCCCGGTGTCGACCGAGGCGATGCTGCTGGCGTGGAACCCGGCCGCGCAGCGCTCGGCCAGCGATTCGAGGTCGTACCTTTTGACCCGCGCCGTCCCAAAGGGCTCGCCGACGGCGTAGGGCCGGTAGACGAAGTCGCGGCGCGGCGAGTAGATCTCGACCGCGACCCGGTCGCCGGCGAGCTCGTGCAGCGCCAGCGCTGCCTCCATCGCGGCGACCCCGCCTCCGACGATCACGACTCTTGCCTTCATCTCGGTGCCCTCCTCGCGGTTGCTGTGAGAGGCAATGTCGCCGCGATCGGCGGCGGCGCCATCCGCCCACGCCCCCCGACCTGAGTGCGGGATAACCACGATGGGCTCGGGCGCGGGCCGGCCTAGCGTGTGCCCATGTCGAGCTCCCTGGCACTGCTGGTCGCGGTCGCGGTGGTCTTCGCGGTCAACCTGCTGCCCGCCTTCGGGCCGCCCACCTGGGCGATCCTCGTCTTCTTCAGCATCCAGTCGGACGCGCCGGCGGTGCCCCTCGTCCTGCTCGGGGCGCTCGCCGCCGCGTCCGGGCGGCTGCTGCTCGCGAGCGGCACCCGCAGGCTGCGGCCGCGCCTCTCGGCCGCACGCCTCGAGCACATCGGTCACGTCCAGCAGATGGCGAGCGCCAACCGCGGCCGCAGCGCCGCCGGGCTCGCCCTCTTCGCCCTCTCCCCGGTTCCCTCGGGCCAGCTTTTCGTCGCCGCCGGCCTGATGACGGTGAGGCTGCTGCCGCTCACCCTCGCCTTCTTCGCCGGCCGCCTCGTCTCCTACTCGATCTACGTCGCCGCCGCCACGGTCGCCGCGGCGAGCCTCGGCGAGATCGTCACCGACGCCCTCACCTCGCCGCTCGGACTCGGCCTGCAGGTCGCGATGCTGATCGGCCTCGCCCTGCTGGCCGGCGGCTTCGGGCCGATCGGCGGCGACCACACCCACCGATGTGGGTCTCCCCGGGTGCGCGAGCGGCCCGGCCGCGATTTGATCGACCCATGAGCGCTCCAAGCCCGATCCGCAGCGGCAAGGCCGGCCCGGCGTGCGACCAGAGGGTGTGGACGACCCCGCAGGCGATCGACGTGATCGCCCACATGCGGGCCGAAATGGGACACCTGGTCCTGCGCCACACCGGCGGCCGCCAGGGCACCGCCGAGGCCCGGCTCGTCACCATGCCGACCCAGGCCGCGCGGGCCGACTTCTGCGTCGGCGTCGCCGGCGGCGTTCCCTTCTACGTCGACTGCGACGAAGACGCCGCCCTCGGCTACCCCGACTTCTTCGTCGACGTCGTCACCGCGCCCGGGCGCGGTGAGGCTGGCTCTCGGGAGGGCTGCCAGCAGCTGGTCAGCCGCGCCGTCGCACCGGAGCAGTGCGGGCGATGACCCGCGTCCTGGTCAGCGCCGCCAGCCGCCACGGCTCGACGACCGAGATCGCCGAGGCGATCGCTCGGGGACTGCACGGGCACGGCATCGAAGCCGACGCCGTGCCGCCCGAACAGGTCGAGGTGACGAGCGATTACGACGCCTTCGTGATCGGCAGCGCCCTCTACGTCGGGCACTGGCTGGAGCCGGCGATCGAGCTCTGCGAGCGCCTCGGCCCCGACCTCGCCGGCCGCCCGGCCTGGCTCTTCTCCTCCGGCCCGGTCGGCCCGCCGGAGAGCAGCTTCGCGAAGAAGATGTGGACCGATCCCGTCGACCTGGAGCGGGTGCGGCAGGCCACCGGCGCCGCCGAGCACCGCATGTTCGCGGGGAAGCTGGTCCGCTCCGAGCTCAGCCGGGCCCAACGTGCGGCGCTCTTCTTCTTCAGGCGCCTCGACGGCGACTACCGCGACTGGGACGAGATCTCGGCCTTCGCAAACGAGGTCGCCGGGGCGCTGGGCGCGCCGCGGGCAGACCGGATTCGAACCAGGAGGTAGGAGATGAAGGCGGCGGTCGTACACGACTTCTCGCAGCCGATCGGGGTCGAGGAGGTGCCGATCCCCGAGCCGGGCCCCGAACAGGTCCTGGTCGAGATCGAGACCTGCGGCCTCTGCCACACCGACATCCACGCCGCGCGCGGCGAGTGGCCGGTGAAGCCGAGCCCGCCGTTCATCCCCGGCCACGAGGGCGTCGGCCGCGTCGTCTCGCTCGGCCCCGGGAACCCGCACGGGATCGAGGCCGGGATGCGGGTCGCGCTGCCCTGGCTCGGCTACGCCTGCGGCGACTGCCGCTACTGCAACAGCGGCTGGGAGACGCTCTGCGAGCGGCAGCTCAACATGGGCTACTCGATCGACGGCGGCTTTGCCGAGTACGCGGTCGGATATGCCCGCCACGTCGTCCGCGTCCCCGACGGCGTCGACCTGCTCTCGGCGGCGCCCCTGACCTGCGCCGGCGTGACCACCTTCAAGGCGGTCAAGGTCTCCGGCGCCGGCCCGGCCGACCTCGTCGCCGTCTTCGGCGCCGGCGGCCTCGGCCACCTGGCGATCCAGTACGCAGCCGCCGTCGGCGCCGAGGTGGTCGCGGTCGACGTCAACGAGGCGCGGCTGAGGACGGCACGCGAGCTCGGTGCCGAGCACCTCGTCAACGCCACCGAGGAAGACCCGGCGACGGAGCTGAAACGCCTCGGCGGGGCTGACGCCGCGATCTCGACCGCCGTCACCCCGACGGCCTTCGAACAGGCTCTCGGCGGCCTTGCCCGCGGCGGCACCCTGGTCTGCGTCGGGCTCCCCGCCGATAACGCGATGAAGCTGCCGATCTTCGAGACCGTGCTCGAGGGCCTCACCGTGCGCGGCTCGATCGTCGGCACCCACCGCGACCTCGAGGAGGTCTTCGAGCTGCACCGGCGCGGCGTCACCAGGGTCGAGTGCGCCCCCTGCGCGCTGGACGACGTCAACACGGCGATCGGGCAGGTGCTCGACGGCAGCGCCCCGGCACCGCGGCTGGTCTTCGACATGCGCCACCCCGGGACGGCCGAGTTCGACGAGGAGATCTCGACCGCCGCCGCCGGCTAGCCGAGCTCAGTCGATCAACCCGTTGGCGAGCGCGTAGCGGGTCAGCTCGGGCCGGGTCGCGAGGCCGAGCTTCTGCTGGATGTGGGCGCGGTGGGTCTCGACCGTCCGCACGCTGAGCTCCAGCTGCCCGCCGATCTCGCGGTTGGTGTGGCCGAGGGCCATCAGCCGCAGGACCTCGGTCTCGCGCGGCGAGAGCGCCGACTCCTCCTTGCCGTCCGGTCGCGAGAGGCCGGCCGAGACCGCCGCCGGCAGGTACCGCTCCCCGGCCGCGGCGGCCTTCACCGCGTCGATCAGCTCGAGGTGGGCGGCGTCCTTGAAGAGGTAGCCGAGCGCGCCCGCCTCGAGCGCCCGCCGGGCCAGGCTGAGGTCGCGTTCCATCGTCAGCAGGACCACCTCGGTCCCGGGTGCGCTCGCCCGCAGCTCGGCCACCGCGTCGACGCCGAGGCCGTCCGGCATGTTGACGTCGAGCAGCAGCACCCCCGGCGCATTGTCGGCGACGGCCGCCCGCGCCCCGGCGAGATCGCCCGCCTCGGCGATCACCTCGATGCCGTGGCCCTCGAGCAGCGAGCGCAGCGCGCCGCGGACGACCGCGTGGTCGTCGGCGAGCACGACGGTGATCGGCTCGGGATCGGCTCCCTCGCTCACGGCGCCCAGCCTACCGCCGGAAACCGGGGCATCCGGGATGTGGAGGAACACGGATGGGCGCCCGGCCGGCGGCACCTAGCCTGGCAGCGATGACCCCGCCCCCAACCCCCGACAGCAGCGCCGCCCACCCGCACCCCGGAGCCGCGAGGACCGGGGTGCGGGCCGGCGCCTTCGCTCGGGTCCTGGTCGGCTTCGACTCCGTTCCCGGCTCCTTCGACGCGCTGAAGCTCGGCGCCGGCCTCGCCGAGCCGGGCGAAGCCGAGCTGATCCTCACCGCGGTTCTCAGCGGCTGGCCGGAGGCGATCGCCCCGGGCGAGTACGCCGGCCTCGTGCTCGAGGAGGAGCGGCGCGTCACGCGCGAGGCCTCGGCGCTGCTCGGGGCCCGCGAGTTCAGGGTCGACGCGATCGCCGGCGGCAGCGCCGCCGAGGGCCTGCGCTCGCTGGCCGCGGCCGAGGAGGCGGACCTGATCGTGATCGGCTCGACCCACCGCGGGCCGGTCGGCCGGGTCCTGCCGGGAAGCGTCGGCGAGCGGGTGCTCGACGGCGCGCCCTGCGCGGTGGCGATCGCCCCGCGCGGGCTCGCCGAGCGCGAGCCCGAGCTGCGCCGCGTCCTCGTCGGCTGCGACGGCAGCCGCGAGTCCCTGGCCGCGGTGGAGCTCGCCGCCACGGTCGCCGAGGCGAGCGGCGCCCGGCTGACCCTGCTCGGCGTGGTCGAGATGCGCTTCGACCTCGCCGGCTTCCCCCGTCCCGCGGCGCCGGCCGAGGTCGCCCGCATCGAGCGGGCGCTCGCGCGCGCCCGCCGCGGCCTGTCGCCGACGCTCTCGCCGGAGATCAAGGAAGTGCACGGGGTCGCGGCCGAGGTGATCGCCGCCGCCGCAGGCGACGCCGACCTGCTGGTGGTCGGCTCGCGCGGCCAGTACGGACCGCTGCGGCGGACCCTCCTCGGCAGCGTCGCGGCGAAGCTCGCCCGCAGCGCCCCCTGCGCGACGCTGATCACCCCCGCGTAGCCCGGCATCCGCCCTGGCAGACTGGAACCGCCGATGGCCGACCAGGAGCAGATCACCGTGGTCCTCGCCGACGACCACAACGTGATCCGCGCCGGCCTCCGCAACCTGCTCGAAGCCGAGCCGCGGCTGCGGGTGATCGGCGAGGGCGGCGACGCCGCGGCGGCGGCGAAGCTGACCGCCGACCGCCGTCCCGACGTCCTCGTCCTCGACCTGCAGATGCCCGGCGCCGAGCCGCGCCGCGACGTCCCCCGCCTGCGGGAGGAAGCGCCGGGGACGGCGATCATCGTCCTGACGATGCAGAGCGACCCGCGGATGGCGCGCGACCTGCTGCGCGCCGGTGCCAGCGGCTACGTCCTCAAGCAGGCCGCCGAGCGGCAGCTGGTCGAGGCGATCTTCGCCGCGGCGCGCGGCGGCTCCTACGTCGACCCCGAGCTCGGGGGCGCGATGGCGAAGCTGGAGACCGACCCGCTGGAGGCGCTGAGCGAGCGCGAGATCGAGCTGCTGCGCCTGGTCGCCCTCGGCTACACCAACCGCGAGATCGGCGAGCAGCTCTTCCTCAGCGTGCGGGCGATCGAGGTCAACCGCTCGAAGCTGCTGGAGAAGCTCGGCATCGGGTCGCGCCCCGAGCTGGTCCGTTTCGCGATCGCCAGCGGCGTGATCGAGAGCGGCGGCAGGTCCTAGCCGCGCCGCTGGTCGGGGCCTTCGTCGAGCGGCAGATTCGCCTCGACGCGGCAACCCCGCTGCCCCTGCGCCGGACCGATCGAGAGCTCCCCGCCGAGCATCTCCACCCGCTCGCGCATCCCGGTCAGGCCGCGACCCTGCGGCGCCTCGCCCGCCTCGAACCCGCAGCCGTCGTCCTCGACCGCGATCTCGACCTTGCCGCCGTCCGCCCGCGCCCGCAGCGAGACGCGGCCGGCGCCGGCGTGCCTGACGACGTTCGTCAGCGCCTCCTGGGCGAGGCGGTAGACGACCCGCTCGCGCTCGCCGCTCAGCCGCCCCTCGAGCTCGACCTCGGCCTCGATCTCGAAGCCGCCGCGGTTCGCCGCCTCGAGCGCCAGCGACTCCAGCGCCCCGGCCAGGCCGAGGCGCTCGAGCGGCGCCGGCCGCAGGTCGTCGATCAGCCGGCTCAGCTCGGTGATCTGCGCCTCGAGCTCCTCCACCGTCGCCTCGGCGGCGCCTTCCAGGCGCTCGCCGCGATCCTCCCCCCGCCCCTGCAGTGCCGCGGCCAGCGAGATCCGGATCGCGGCCAGGCCCTGCAGGGCACCGTCGTGGAGCTCCCGCGCCCAGCGGCGGCGCTCCTCGTCGGCGACCTCGACCTGCTGCTGCAGCCGCTCGGCGCGGACCGTCTGCGCGGTGCCGATCGCGGTCGCCGCCGAGCCGGCGAAAGCCTGCAGCAGGCGCAGGTCCTCCTCGCTGAAGTCGCCCCCGCCGGCGTCGCGGTCGAGCGCGACGAGCGCCCCCACCGCGCGGCCGCGGAAGAGCAGCGGCACGACCAGCGCCGCCTCGGCCCCGACCCGCTCCCGCAGCCGTGCCTCCGACGGCGGCGATCCGGGCTCCAGGTGCCGGGCGACCCGCTCCTGCATCGCCGCCTGGAAGGCCGCGTCGGCGACCGGGATCGTCAGGCCGCTGAGGTCGCGCCCGGCGTCGCCCGCCCTGGCCAGAACCTCGAGCCGATCGCCGCGCCGCATCAGCACCAGCAGCGTCCTCGCCTCGACCAGCGCCCGCGCCCGCTTGACGATCAGCTCGAGGACCCGGCCGACGTCGGTCTCGCCGCCCAGCGCGCGGGCGATGTCGGCGGAGGCCTCCGCCTGTCGCAGGCCCTTCGACGCCTCCTCCTCGCGCTCGCGCAGCGAGGTGTAGAGGCGGGCGTTCTCGATCGCGATCCCGGCCCAGGCGGCGAGCGTCGTCGCCGCCTCCTCGTCGCCCTCGCCGAACTCGGCGCCCCCCTTCTTCTCGGTCATGTAGAGGTTGCCGTAGACCGCGCCGCGGATCAGGATCGGGACGCCGAGGAAGGTGCGCATCGGCGGGTGCCCCGGCGGGAAGCCGTAGGCGTGCGGGTGCTCCTCGAGGTCGGCGACCCGCAGCGGCTCGGGGTGCCGGATCAGCTCGCCGAGGACGCCGCGCCCGCGCGGCAGCGGGCCGATCACCCGCCTGGTCTCGTCGTCGATGCCGAGGTGGATGAAGCGCTCGAGCTCGGCGCCGTCGCGGTCGAGCACGCCGAGCGCCGCGTACTCGGCTTCGGTCAGGTCGCGAGCCGCCTCGACCACCGAGCGCAGCACCGTCTCCAGGTCGAGCTCGGCGACGATCGCGCTGCCGACCTCGAGCAGGCGCTGGAACCTGTCCTGTCCCGGCATGCCAGGCGAGCATAGCGCCCGTTCGGAGGACCGGACCAAAGTCCTCAAGCGGTGAGATCGCGGCGCTCGAAGGCCCAGGCGCCGAGCGCCGTGAGCAGCACCGCCAGCACCGTCAGCCCGAGGAAGGCGAGCGGTTCGATCCCGGCCTCGATCGCGTTGCCGTAGTACTTGAAGATCGAGCCGTAGCGAAGCCAGGAGAGGCCGGAGTCGAGCTTGCCGACCAGGTCGGCGACATAGGCCGCGACCAGGGCGCCGGCGACGACGCCGGTGACGACCGGGGTGCGCAGCGAGAAGCCGCTGACGAGCACCGCCAGCCCGGCGCCGATCAGGGCCAGCGGCCAGACCGCGGCGAATCCGGCGGCGGCGTGACCGGCGCCGAGGCCGGCGCCGGCGAGCAGGCTGCCGATCCCGGTGAGGATCGCGGTCACCAGCAGGACCCCGGCCAGCTCGACGGCGGCTCCGGCGAAGCTGGCCGCGCAGAGGCGACGCCGCGGCAGCGGCGCCGAGAGCAGCACGTCGAGGCGGCCGCTTTCGGCGGCGCCGCTGAGGTCGGCGGCGACCGCCCGGGCCGCCAGGTAGCCGGCGGCCAGCGGCACGATCAGGCTCAGCATCTCGCCGTGCAGGTACTGCTCGACGTTGTTCAGCTCGCCGATCCCGAACGCTTCCTTGAGCCCGGTCGGGTATTTCTCGACGACTTCGCGGAGAGCTCCCTGGACCGAGGGGAAGATCGCGACGATGAACGCCGACATCAGCCCCAGCGGCAGGCCCCAGGCGAGCAGCGAGCGGCGGCGGTCGTGGAGGTGGGCCGCCGTCAGGGCGAGGACCTGCGAGCTCACGGCGCTTCGGCCCCCTCGTAGAACCCGAGGAAGACCTGCTCGAGGTCCGGGTGGGTCGCCTCCAGGTCGAGGACGCGATGGGCGGCGAGCGCCTTGACGACCGGGTCGAGGTCGCCGGCGACGCTGAAGCTGACGCGCCCGTCGTCGGCCTCGAGGTCGCTGACGCCCGGCAGCGCCCGCAGGTCGGCGATGCCGGCGTGGTCGCCGAGCCGGACGCTGACCCGGCGCCGGGCGCGCCCGAGCAGCTCGCCGACCGCCTCGACCGCGATCAGCCGCCCCTCGCGCACCATCCCGACCCGGTCGCAGACCCGCTCGACCTCGTCGAGCTCGTGCGAGGAGAGGAAGACGGCCGCACCGCGCTCGCGTTCCTCTGCGACCAGGGCCAGGAACTCCTCCTGCATCAGCGGGTCGAGGCCGCTCGTCGGCTCGTCGAGGATCAGCAGCTCGGGCCGGTGGAAGCAGGCGAGGATCAGGCCGACCTTCTGCCGGTTGCCGCGCGAGAGCTGCCCCAGCGGCCGGTCGAGGTCGGCGCGGAAGCGCGAGGCCAGCTGCTCGGCCCGGCCGAGGTCGCCGAGCCCGCGCAGCCGCGCCAGCAGGCGCAGCGCTTCCCTGCCGCTCGCGGTGCGGCCGTAGCCGAAGTCACCGGGCAGGTTGCCGAGCCGGGCCCTGATCGCGACGCTGTCGCGCTGGCTGTCGAGGCCGAAGAGGCGGGCCGATCCCGCGCTCGGGTGGATCAGGTCGAGGAGGGTGCGGATCGTCGTCGTCTTGCCGGCGCCGTTCGGGCCGAGGAAGCCGAAGACCTCCCCGGGCAGCACCTCGAGGTCGACGTCCTCGATCCCCCGGGCGGCGCCGTAGCGCTTGCTCAGCCCGCGAGTCTCGATCACCGCCCCCATCCACGCCCAAGCTAGGCGGGTCCGGGGGGACCCATATCCGGGAAGGCCCGCACCGGTCTCTGCGGGTTTGCCCGCGCCGCGGCATCCGGGCGCGCCTACGATCGCCGCATGAGCGACGGCCGCGGCGCCGTGAAGGGCAGGGCAGACCGAAGCGGCGGCGCGGGCGCGACGCAGCCGGGCCGAGGGGTCCTGGCCCGCCACGTTCCCGGCCGCCACGCCCACGGCCGGATCGTCCGCCACCGCCGCCGGCTGCTCCGCGCCGGCGGCCTCGCCGCGCTGCTCGCGGTGCTGGGGCCGGGCGTGCTCGCCGGGCTCTCCGACGACGACCCCGCCGGGATCACCACCTACTCGATCCTCGGCGCCCGCTACGGCTACGAGCTGATCTGGGTCCTCGTCCTCTCGACGGCGGCGCTGATCGTCTTCCACGAGCTCGGCGCCCGGCTCGGCATCGTCACCGGCAAAGGGCTGCTGACGCTGGTCCGGGAGCGCTTCGGCGGCCGCGCCGCGGCGCTCGTCCTCGCCGCCCTGGTCGTCGCCAACACCGGCACCCTCTGCGCCGAGTTCGCCGGCGTCGCCGCCGGCGCCGAGCTGCTCTTCGGGACCAGCCGCTACGTCAGCGTGCCGCTCGCCGCCCTCGCCGTCTCGGCGCTGGTGCTGCGCGAGAACTTCCGCCACGTCGAGCACGTCCTGCTGCTGCTCGGCTCGATCTTCGTCACCTACGTCATCTCCGGCGTCCTCGCCCATCCCGACTGGGGCGCCGCTGCAAGGGGCGCCGTCGTCCCCGTCCTGCCGGTGAACCGCGACGCCGTCCTCGTCGCCGTGGCCACCGTCGGCACCACCCTGGCGCCCTGGGGGCTCGCCTTCATCCAGTCCTATGTGGTCGACAAGCGGTTGCGGGTCGCCGACCTGCGGCTCGAGCGGGTCGACGTGATCGTCGGCGCCGTGCTGACCGGCGTCATCGGCCTCTTCGTCGTCGTCGCCTGCGCGGCGACGCTGCACGCCTCGGGGATCGACGTCAACGACGCCCGCGACGCGGCGACCGCGCTCGAGCCGCTCGCCGGCGGCGCCGCGGCGACCCTGTTCGGCCTCGGCTTCCTCGGCGCGGCGCTGCTGGCGGCGGCGATCGTGCCGCTCTCCACCGCGTACTCGATCTCCGAGACGCTGGGGCGGAAAGCGGACCTCGACGACAGCTTCGGCGAGGCCCGGGTCTTCTACCTCAGCTTCGGCGCGGTCAGCGCGGTCGCCGCCGCGGTGGTCCTGATCCCCGGCGCCCCGCTGATCGAAATCCTCTACCTGACCCAGGCGCTGAACGCCGTCCTGCTGCTGGTGATGCTGCCGTTCATGCGTCGCCTCGGCCGCGACCGCGAGCTGATGGGCAGGCACGCCCTCGGCCGCGCCGGCCGGATCTCGACGGGGGTGGCGCTGGCGGCGATCGCCGCCTCGGTGCTGGCGCTCGCCGTCCTCAGCCTGACCTGACCGGGACGGGCTTCAGACGCCGATCAGGGCGCTGAGGCCGAGCATCACCAGCGCCCCGGCGGCCAGGCCGGCGCCCGGCGCCAGCCGGCGTCCGGCCGCGAAGGCGCTGGGCAGCATCTCGACCACGATCAGCGCCAGCATCGCGCCGGCGGCGAAGGCGAAGGAGATCGGCAGCAGCGCCTGCACCGCTTCGACCGCGAAGTAGGCGATCAGCGCCCCGACCGGCTGCGGCGCGCTGGTCGCGACCGCGGCCCAGAACTGCCGCTTCGCGCCGAATCCGGCCTCGGCCATCGGGATCGCGACGCTGGTCCCCTCCGGTACGTTCTGGATCGCGATCGCGAGGATCACGAAGAGGCCGAGGCCGGCGCGTTCGGAGGCGAAGGCGGTGCCCACCGCGAGCCCCTCCGGCAGGCTGTGGACGAAGAGGACGAGGAAGACCAGCGCCGAGGTGCGGACGCCGGCGCCGCTGCGGCCCATGAAGTGGGCCCCGGGCCGCGACCACGACCGCGCCACGACCAGGAAGGCGACCCCGGCCAGGAGGCCGCCGGCGACCTCGGCGGCCGAGCCTTCTTCGGCGGCCGGGATCAGCAGCCCCGCCACCGCCGCGACCGCCATCACCCCGGCGGCGAAGCCGAGCAGAGCCGGGGCCAGCTCCCGCGCCCGCGGCCCGAGCAGGATGACCGGGACGGCGCCGAGGCCGGTGGCCAGGGCCGTGCCGCAGGCGGCGAGGAAGAGCGCGATCGCTTCCGGCATCCGCCCGGAGTTTCGAGCAGGCGGCAGCCGGCTCCATCGTGGCGGCGCCACCGCAACGCTGCGGAGTTCTGCGGATTCCACGCCGCCGCGGCCGGCTTAGCGTCGTTCCCGGCAAGAGCCGGTGGAGCAAAACGGACTCGAGGAGGAACCGAAATGGCGCAGATCGATGCAGCGACGACCGAGAAGCGGGCCACCAACGACCCGGCGCCGGCGCCCGTCGTCGTCGGCTTCGACGGCAGCGAGGAGGGCCGCGACGCGCTCGAGCTGGCCCGCGTCCTCTGCGAGGCGCGCGGCGCGCGCTGCATCGTCGCGACCGTCCTCGAGTACGGACCGGTGTCCGTCCGCCGGGCGCTCAGCGACTCCGAGCAGAGCGAGGCCGACGCGATCTTCGACGAGGCCCGCCACCGGCTGACGGGGATCGAGGTCGACTGCCGCATCGCCGGCACCCGCTCGCCGGCTCGGATGCTCGCCGAGGTCGCCGAACGCGAAGGGGCGGCAACCCTGGTGGTCGGCTTCCCGCACCACCGCTCCCGCGCCGGCCGGGCGCTGCTCGGCTCGGTCGCCGAGCACCTCCTCCACCACTCGCCCTGCGAGGTGGCGATCGCACCGCTCGGCTACGGCAGCACCAGGCTCTCGCACTTCGGCTTCGACCAGGTCTCGGTCGCCTTCGACGGCACCGAGGAGTCCGGGCGGGCGCTGAAGGGCGCCGAAGAGCTGGCCCGGGTGTCCGGGGCGACGATCCAGATCCTCGTCGCCGAGGACCCGGTCGTGACCGCGGTCGAAGCGGAAGGTCAGCAGGAAGCCCGCCACCGCGGCGAGAGCGTCCTCGCCGCCGCGATCGAGTCGGTGCCCGACTCGCTGCAGCCGCGCGGGATGGTGGTGAAGGCCAACGGCCGCGACGTCGCCCCGCACATCGCCACCGCGCTCGCGACCCGCTGCGACGGCGACGTGCTCGTCTGCGGCCGTCGCTCGCCGCAGGATCGCGCCCTGCTCGGCTCGGTCACCACCCACCTGCTCCTCGCCGCCCGCTGTCCCGTCCTCATCGTCCCGCCGCTACCGGGCTAGGGCAGGCTGGAGATCACCAGCCGGCGGAACTCGGCCGGGGCTTCCAGCGGCGCCAGGTGGCCGCAGCCGGCGATCACCGTGGTGCGGGCCCGCGGCAGCTTGCCGGCCAGCTCGGTCGCGGCCTGCCTGAAGTCGGTCATATCGCTTTCGCCGACCGCGAGCAGGACCGCGCAGGCGATCCCGGCGAGCCGGGCAGGGTCCTGCTCGAGCGGGTCGGGCGCCTGCTCGGGCTCCGGCTCGGCGGCGTGGCGCTCGTAGTTCTCGCGCTGCATCGTCGCCACCCGCTCGCGCACCGCGTCCGAGGCCTCCGGCCGCACCCAGCCGGCGAGGACCGCGGCCACCGCTCGCTCGTGGTCGCCGGCCGCGACCGCCTCCTCCTCCCCCTCCCAGGCGGCCAGCAGCTGCGGCGAGGGCTCGGGTTCGGGCACCGCCGCGACCGAGAAGAGGAGCAGCGCCGAGACCCGCTGCGGGTGCAGGGCGGCGACCCGCAGCGCCACCTGGGCGCCGAAGGAGCTGCCGACCAGCGCCGCCTCGCCGATCCCGAGCGCGTCCATCGTCTCCAGCACGTCCTCCCACTGCGCCACCGGCCCCGGCCCGGCGCCCACCGCCTCGCCGAACCCGGGCAGGTCGACGGCGACGACGCGGCGCCCGGCGGCCGCCAGCGGCTCCAGGTGCTCGGCCCACATGCGGCGGTCGGCGACGCCCGCGTGCAGCAGCAGCACCGCCGGCCCTTCGCCGGTCTCGTCGCAGGGCAGCCGCATCGCCGGGCCCTCAGCCGAACCAGCGGGCGCGGCGGCTGGAGCCGAACTCCTCCTTCTCGGCGGCGAGCGCCGCCGAGGGCGCGTTGAAGGTGCCGGTCCGCTCGGGGCCGGAGAGGAAGTCGATGTCGACGCTGGCGACGCGTCCGTGGCCGAACTCGATGTAGCAGGTGCCCTGGCCGAGGTGGCGCCCCGGCGGCTCGGCCCCGGTCAGCTCCGCCAGCAGCTGCTGGGCGACGACGCGGCCGGCGCCCTCGGCGAAGACACCCGCCTTCGGCACTCCGGCGGTGGCGACGTCGCCGACCGCGTAGACGCCCTCGAAGCGGGTCCGCAGCGTCGCCGGGTCGACCGGCACGTAGCCGCCCTCGGCGATGCCGCTGGCGAGGACGACGTCCGGAGCGCGGTGCTTGGGGACGCCGAGGAAGAGGTCGAAGGGCAGCTCGCGGCCGTCGTCGAGGGCCGCGACGCTGCGCTCGGGGTCGAGCGAGGCGATGCGGTGGCCGGCGATCAGCTCGATCCCGCGCTCGGCGAACTCGGCTTCGAGCGCGGCCGAGGTCTCCGGCGAGGGCGGCACCGGCGAGGGGAGCGGGATCACGAAGGAGATCCGGCACTGCTCGCGGACGCCGCGCGCCCGCAGCTCGTCGTCGAGCAGCAGCGCGCACTCGCTCGGCGCCGGCGGGCACTTGAAGGGAGCGCCGCAGACGCCGATCACGGCCTCGCCGCGGTCGAAGCCGGCGATCGCCGCAGCGGCCCGCTCGGCCCCGGCGACCGAGTAGAACTCGTTGCCGCCGGCGGCCAGGCCCGGGGTGGCGTCGAAGTCGTAGTCGGCGCCGAGCGCGATCACCATCGCCTCGCCCTCGTACTCGCCGCCCTCGGTGGTGACCCGGCGCGCCGCGGGGTCGATCGCGGTGATCGTCTCCCGCACCATCGTCACCCCGGGCTTCGCCAGCCCGGCGTAGGGGATCCGCACCTCCTCGACCGTGGCGCGGTCGAACATCAGCTCGAGCTTGGAGAAGCCGAAGACGAACCCCTCCCCCTTGTCGATCAGGGTCACCTCGATCTCGCCGCCGCCCCGCTCGGCGAGCAGCGTCGCGATCTCGAGGCCGCCGAACCCGGCGCCGAGGATGAGGACCCGCTGGCTCACGCCGCGATCCTCTCAGACCGCGGCGTGAAAATCCTCTCCAGCTGCCCTCAGCGACTGCCGAGGGTGGCGCTGACGGTCCCGGTCTCTTCGCCGCGGACCACGCTCAGCTCGACTTCCTCGCCGGCTTCGTCGGCGCCGACGACCTGCGCCAGTTCTTCCATGCCGCCGAGCTGCTGGCCGTCGATCGCGACGATCACGTCGCCGGCTTCGATCCCGACTTCGGCCGCGGGGCCGCCCTGGACCGCTTCCTGGACCAGGACCCCGGATTCCACCGGCAGGCCGTACTGCTGGGCGAGCGCCGGGGTGATCGAGGCGCCGCTGATGCCGAGGAAGCCGCCGGAGCCGGCCGGGGCCGAGCCGCTTTCGGGGGTGGCGGCCGAGCCGCCCGCCTCGAGCTGGGCGATCTCTTCCTTCGCGGTGTCGATCGGGATCGCGAAGCCGATGCCGACGTTGCCCTCGGAGCCTTCGCCGCCGGTCTCGATCTGCGAGTTGATGCCGATCACTTCGCCGTCGGCGTTGATCAGCGGGCCGCCGGAGTTGCCGGGGTTGATCGCCGCGTCGGTCTGGATCACGTTGTCGATCGCGTTTCCGTTCGGCGCCTGGATTTCGCGCTGCAGGGCGGAGACGATGCCGCTGGTGACGGTCCGTTCGAGGTCGAACGGGTTGCCGATCGCGACCACCGGGTCGCCGACTTCGACCTCCGAGGAGTTGCCGAGCTTCAGCGGGTGGAGCTTCGAGGCCGGCGCTTCGACCCGCAGCAGGGCCAGGTCGGAGTTGGGTTCGGTGCCGACCACCGTCGCCGGGTAGGCGGTCCCTTCCGATTCGAGCTTGACCGAGATTTCGCTGCCGCCTTCGACCACGTGGTTGTTGGTCAGGACGTGGCCTTCGGAGTCGAGGACGATCCCCGAGCCCGAGGCGACACCTTCGGCCTGGCGCGATTCGATGAAGGCGACCCCGTCGCCGTCGGCCTTGTAGATCTGGTTGATCACATTGCTGGATTCTTCGCTGCTGACCGAGGCCGCCGGCCTCGCTTGGCCGGCGCCGACGACGGCGGTCGGGTTGGTGGATGAGCTGGCGCTGCCGGTGCCGAGCAGTCCGGTCGCGATCGCGACCACCGCGGCAACGGCAACGATCGCTCCGCCGAGGAAGGCGGAACCGAACGTGTTGGCACTTCTCTTCTTGGGCATGCCCCCAGGGTCGGGGGCATGCCTGCGCCGTCGCCTAAAGAAATGAGAAGCACTTCTTAAAAGGTTGCGAAGCGTTTCCTAAAGGGGCGAGCCGAAACCGGCTTCGGGCGCGCATTCGGTGACAATGCGGCGATGCTCGGCGTGCTTCTCGTCTCGATCTCGTTGGCCCTGGCCGCCTTCGGCGCCGACGCGGCGCCGGCGCCGGCCGAACCGGGCTCGCCGCCGGCACTGAGCGTCAGCGGCAACCGGCTCGTCGACGCGAACGGCAACACGGTGCGGCTGCTCGGCGTCAACCGGGTCAGCCCGGAGTACGCCTGCACCTTCGGCGAGATCGGCTCGGGGCCGGAAGCAGGCTTTCCCGGCTACAACCCGCTGACCCCCGCCGACGCGGCGGCGATCGCGGCCTGGCACCCGACCGCGGTGCGGGTGCCGCTGAACGAGGACTGCTGGCTCGGCCAGAACGGGATGCCGACCCAGGGCCTCAGCGCCGCCACCTACCGCGAAGCGATCGTCGCGTACGTCGGCTACCTGCACGCGCGGGGCCTCTACGCGATCCTCGACCTGCACTGGTCGAACCCGCTGAACCTGCCCTCCGGCGAGGGCCTTCACCCGATGCCCGACCAGCAGGCGCCGGCCTTCTGGAAATCGGTCGCGGAAGCGTTCGCCGGCGACGGCGCGGTCGTCTTCGACGCCTTCAACGAGCCGTATGACCCGGCGACCCACGGCGACCCGAGCCACCCTGTGAGCTGGAGCTGCTGGCGCGACGGCGGCTGCCAGGTCCCGGCCGCTCCGGACACCCAGCCTCCTAACCCCGGCCAGACCTACACCGCCACCGGCATGCAGCAGATCGTCAGCGCGATCCGCTCGACCGGCTCGCGCCAGCCGATCATGCTGGGCGGGCTCGAATACGCCAACGACCTCAGCGGCTGGCTGGCCCACGAGCCGACCGACCCGGCAGGCGCCCTCCTCGCCTCCTTCCACAACTACAGCGGCCAGGAATGCGACGACGAAGCGTGCTGGAACGGGACGGTCGCACCGGTCGCCGCGGCGGTCCCGGTCCTCACCGGCGAGTTCGGCGAGACCGACTGCCCGCCATCCGGCACCGACCCGAGCAACTTCGACAACACCTTCATGCGCTGGGCCGACGCCCACGGCGTCGGCTACCTGGGCTGGGGCTGGGTGATCCCGGACCCGCCCCGCACCTGCGCGACGCCGTACCTGATCTCCAACTACGACGGGACCCCCGTCGACCCCAACGGCGTCGCCCTGCACGACCACCTGGCGCAGCTGTGGGCGGCGGCCCATGCTGCCGGCGCCGGCAGCGGCGCCGCGACCTCGGCTCCGACCGTCGCCACTCCCGGCGCCCGCTCCTCGAGGTCATCCCGGAAGATCGCCACCGCCCTCGCCGCCTTCCTGCGACGCGCCGGCGAGCCGCCGAGCGCCGCGAAGCTGCTGCGCGCGAACGGCTGGAGGGCGAAGTTCGCGGCGCCGAGCGGCGGCCTCTTCCTCGCCCGCTGGCAGCTGCGGAGCGGCAAGGCGCTGGCCCGCGGGGGCCGCGGCTTCGGAGCGCCCTCGACGGCGACGATCTGGCTGCGCCTGACCCCGGCCGGGCGCAGGGCGCTCGCCCGCCATCCCCACCTCAGCGCCCGGCTCGTCGCCTCGTTCCTTCCCCGCAGCGGGGCAGCCGAGGTGCGCCGCGCCCGCATCTCCCCCGCGCCGTAGAGAAGGGTTCTCCTCGAATCAGGGGAGGTTCTTCTCAGATCCTTTCCGAACCCCGGCCAGCGCCGCCGGCGTCGACTACGATCGCCGCGCAGGGGAGTAATCGGTCAGGGAACGGGGAGGCGGGCAATGGCTTTGCGACGATTGCGTACGGGGCAGCTCTGGAAGATCTGCGTTTGCGCGGTGGCGCTGGCCGCTGCTCTTGCGGCAGCGGTCGGGGCGGCCGAGGCGAAGGCGGACTCGCCGGTACTGGAAATCGTCGCTCCCGCCCTCCCCGTCAGCTTCACCGCCGAAGGTGGCGCGGTGACCGCGGCGATGACCGACTTCGACACCGTCGTGCACTGCACCGGGTCCCACGGCGAAGGTGCGATCGTCGGCCCGCGCGCCGCCATCTCGAACTACTTCTTCACCGGCTGCACCACGCAGGGGGGCACCGCCGGCGGCGCCAAATGCAAATCCGAAAGCGCCAACGCGGAAGAAATCAGGACCGGGGCGATCGAAGCCGAGCTCGTCTTCATCTCCCAGGCCCGGGATGAAGTCGGGATGCTCCTCAACCCGCACGGCGGCGTCTACATGGACTTCGAATGCGGCAGCGAAGACGTCAAGGCGATCGGCTCCTTCCTCTCGCCGGTCGGCCCGCTCAACCAGCGGACCAGCTCCTTCTCGGCGACCCTCGCCCGCTCCGGCACCCTGCAGATCCCGAGCGAATACGAAAACGCCTTCGGCGACAGGCTGAAGGCGCTTCCGACCGGCGAACGCGAAGGCCAGCCGGCGGCCGCGACCGGGGTCGAACTGGCCTTCGCCATCCACCCGAGCATGCCGCTCGAAGTCAAGGCCCTCACCGGGGCGGAAGTCGAAGCCAGGCGGCACGATCAGGAAGCCGCGGCGAAGAAGCGCGAGGACGAAGAAGCCGCGGCCAGGAAGCGCCTGGAAGAGGAACTGGCGGCGCAGAGGAGCCTCCTCGCCCGCGAGCGCAAGCTCTCGAAGGCGCTCGCGCGCTGCCAGAAGGTCGCCTCGAAGGGCAAGCGGGCGAAGTGCGTGCACCGCGCCAAGCGGCGGTACGGCATCCACCTGCAGATCTAGAAACGGGGAGTCGCCGCGCGGCCGGATTAGGATCTCCGGCCTCGTGCTGCTCGACGACGCCGACCGATCGCCGCTGCGCCGCGGTCGGCGCCGCGCCCTCCTTGCAGCGCTCGCAGCGACCCTCGTCATCTCGGCGGTCCCCGCCGCGGCCACCGGCAGCGCACCGGGCGGGCCGAGCGCCCGTCCCGTGCCGAGGATCCTCAGCGCCTCGTGGGGCACCAACGACGCAGTCGGCTGCCCGGGCGGCGAGCAGGGGCTCGACAACATCCCGGTGACCTTCGACTGGTTCATCCGCCGCGCCTCGATCCAACCCGCCGATTTCCGGATCATCCGCAGCGACGGCAGCGTCGCGACCCCCACCTGCGCCCTCCAGTTCCCGCCCGATGAGGCCGACGAGGCCCAGACGGTGAACCTGATCGGCGACTTCGGCGACCCGGCGAGCGGCCCGACCCCGGTTGCGGTCCGCGTGATCGGAGCCCTCCAGGGCAAAGCCCCCGGCGCACCTGCGTGGCGCCCCGTCAAGCGCCTGCCGAAGAGCGAAGTGGACCCGCTCTCCGGCGGCCCCTACATCGTCGACGCCTGGACGCTGACGCCGAAGGTCTACCGCGGCGACCGCAACCGCTGCCTGGTCGGCAACACCTTCGTCCGCGTGATGTGGTCGAACGGCCTCACCGCCTTTCCCAGCGGCGAAGAGGTCGGCGCCCCGGTGCTCGCCTCCTACCGCGCGCTCTACCGGCTGCCGGCCGGCAGGACCGTCGCGATCGCCCCGCTCGAAGTCGCCGACCTCCACGACCACGAAAGCTCGTTCAACGCCGACAACATGCACGACCTCTGCCTGCCCCGGCCGCCGCACGGAGCGACGCTCAGCGGCGTGACGATCGCCGCCGGCCTGATCCAGGACCCCAACGGCGACCCGAACCTGGCGCAGAGGTTCAGCGTCCCGCAGCCCGGCCGCGGCTAGCCCGCCGCCAGATAGCGGGCGAGCGAGTGGCCGATCGGCTGCTCGGTGATCGACTCGTAGTAGCTGAAGGCCGGGCTCGGGTTGACCTCGAAGCAGAAGACCTCGTCCTCCGGCGTGATCCGCAGGTCGATGCCGGCAAAGGGAAGCTCCAGGTCGGCCGCAAGCTCGACGCAGCGCTCGGCGACCTCGTCCGGCAGCTCCACCGCCCGCATCTCCGCGCCGCGCCCCGACTGTCGCGCCGCGTAGCGATAGTCGGTCGCCTCGCTCGACACCGCGGTGGCGATCACCTCCTCGCCGATCACGTGGGCGCGGACGTCGGTGCCCGGCACGTGCGCCTGGAACTGCACCGGGCACCAGCGGATCAACTCGAGGCGCTCGAGGTCGTCCTCGCCGAAGGTCTGGACGATCGAGCGGACGCCGCTGATCGACTTGTAGATCACCCGCGGATGGGCGGCGACGAACTCGCGCACCAGCTCCGGCTCGTTGCTGATCAGCGTCTCCGGGATCGAGAAGCCGTGTCGGGCGATCAGCTGGGCCTGGTAGGGCTTGGAGCCGTTCGACCCCTGCGGCCGAGAGCGGTTGACGACCCGGCCGGGGGCGATCTCGAACCAGCGGGTCAGCGTTTCGTGCAGGCGCCGGCAGTGGGCTCGCAGGGGCGAGTCGGCGGGCTCCTCGCGCAGCTCGGGCAGGAAGCGGTCGTCCATCAGCCGCGTGTAGACGCCGCTCAGCTCGCGCAGGGGATAGACGGAATCGCCGACGCGGAGCGCCCCGTCGACTTCACCGGCGGCGAGCTCGAACTCGAGCGCCATCGAGGCGAACTGGCGCTGGTTGAAGACGACATGGTCGACTCCCAGCCGCTCGACCTCGCGGACCGCGATCGCCAGCGAGGTCTCCGACGGGATGCCGCAGAGGAGGATCATCACGCTGCCCTGGCGGTCAGCTCGGCGGCGAGATGGTCGACGAGCTCCTCGCCGCCGACCCGCAGGTCGGGCATGGGGTGGGCTCCGGCGAACCGCCACTCGCCGCCGCCGTTCAGGTGCAGCTCGACCCCGAGGACGTCGGCGCCGCTCAGCTCGGCGAGGCGCAGGCAGGCCTCGCTCGCCGCGCCCGGCGGCGCGGCGCCGAACACCGCCCCGCAGGCGACGACCACGTTGCAGTCGGGGATCACCCACCTGGCGCCGTGCCCGTTCTGGTCGTCGGGAACCCGCACCGCTGGCACCGGCAGCCCCGCCCGGGCAGCGAGCGCGTGCCACTGCAGCGAGTCGAGACTCGGCCCCGAAAGGGCGAACGGGACAGGCCGGTTGAGGACCGGCCCCGGCATCGCCGTCAGCCAGCTGAGGAAGAGCGCCGAGACCTCCTGCATCGCGTACTCGCGTTCCTCCTCGTGGGACACCGCGAGATGGCCCATCGGCGGGTGGACGATGCGGTTGAGCATGCCGCGCACCCGGTCGCTGGAGATCGTCCGCCCGTCCGCCACCTCGATCCGCACCGAGGGCTCGCCAGCGCCCAGCCGGTGCTCGATCGCGGTGGAGCAGGCGAGGCTCTCGGCGCTGACCACCTCGACCGGGTCGAGCCCGCGGCTGCGGAGGCCGCGGGCAACCCAGAGAGCAGCTTCGTCGCCGGGATGGCAGGCGATCAGCCACATCGCGCTGCCGCTCAAGCCTCAGACAGCTTGGTGTCGGCCGCCACCTTGGAGCGCATCGCGGCCGCCGCTTCTTCACCGAGCTTGGGCGCGTCCGGCTCGTTCGTCAGCGCACCTTCGCTCAGGTCGGGCCTGAGCTTGGGATCGATGAAGTGCGAGACCAGGTTCTCGAGTCGCGTCAGGCGCTGGTCGAGGCCGCCCTCGCCGGTGACCTTCCCCTGTCGGCGGAACATCTTTTCGGGGGTGTCCTGATAAGGCTGCTTCTGGTCGGGGAACTCGATCTTCTCGTACTTTTCGTCCTTCGTGTCCTTCGTGTCCTTGACTTCCTTGCCGTCCTGCTCGCCCTTCTCGTCCTTGCGCTCCTTGTCCTTGTCCCCCTTCTCGTCCTTGGTGTCTTTGTAGTCCTTGTCGTCCTTTTCCTGCTTCGGTGCCTCGGCCGGCTCGCCCTTCTCGTCCTTCTCGAATTTCTCCCGCTTCTCGTCCTTGTCTTTCTGCTCTCCCTTGGCCTCCTTCTCGCCCTTGTCCAGCTTTTCCTTGCCCCATTCCGTCTCGTCGGTGAGCGCGGCGCTGAAGCCGGGTGCGCGCAGGCTCGGTGAGCGCAGGAGATTGCCGCGCTGCACGGCGTTGTCGAACTCGGACTTCTCGGGCTTCTCCTTGAGCTCCCATTTCTCTTTCTCTTTGAGCTCGACTTTCTCCCGTTTCTCTTTGTCCTCGAGCTTCTCCCGTTTCTCTTTCAGCTCGACCTTCTCTTCTTTCGTTTTCAGCTCGAACGGCTCCACCTTCTCGTTCCACTCGATCTTCTCCAGCTTGCGTTTCGTCACCGGGGAGATCCGGGCGATCAGCGCGCGCAGGTCGGGGCGGTTGCCGATCCGCTGGCTGACGGGTGCGTCGGCGGCCGCCTGTTGCGGGGAGCCGGTCGCCCGCAGGTGAGCGCGGCAGTCGGCGGGGGTGAGCGTTTGACCGTTGGCGCGTGCGACCCCCTGC
The DNA here is from genome assembly GCA_036494495.1 of Solirubrobacterales bacterium. Classification (GTDB taxonomy): domain Bacteria; phylum Actinomycetota; class Thermoleophilia; order Solirubrobacterales; family 70-9; genus VAYN01. Next base: position 67,736 of record DASXOF010000133.1, read on the forward strand.
AGCGCGGCGAGCGTGCCGACGAGGATCGGCGACGCGCTCGAGGTGCCGGCGAATTCGTCCGTGTACCAGATGTCCTCGTTGCCGCCGCCCTGCAGGTCGCCGTAGCCGCACGTCGTCACCTCGCGCCCCCAGCCCTGGGCGTCGATCAGCGCCCCGTAGTTCGAGAAGTCGAGCCGCGAGCGGTCGGGGCCGTGGTCGTGGCCGTGGGTCCCCGGTGGCGGCGCTCCGGCGCCGACCACGATCGCGCCCGAGTCGCGGTTGGCGCGGTTGAAGGGGTTGGTCCAGGTGGGCGGAAAGTCGGCGGGGCGCTGTTCGTAGAGGGCGTCGTCGAGGTTCTCGGCGCCGTTGCCGGCCGCCTCGACCACGATCACCCCGCGGCCCGTCGCGTAGCGGATCGCGTCGAAGTTGTCGGGCCACCACTCGACCCCGATGTAGCCGAGCTGGTCTTCCCTGTTTTCGAATCCGTGCCTGGGACCGGGGGCGTGCAGCTCGATCAGGATGATGTCGCCGGCGCTGAGCGCGTTCGCGGCCTGCGTGATCGCCTGCGCCGAGCCCATCCGCGAGCCGAAGATCGAGATCGCGCGGGTGTTGGCGTTGGGCGAGATGCCGGTGACGCCGATCGCGTTGCGGTCGCCGCCGAACTCGCCGATCACCGCGGTCCCGTGGTCGCGCCAGCCGATGT
>DASXOF010000134.1:0-3138 GCA_036494495.1 Solirubrobacterales bacterium
GCCTCTACGGCAAGGAGATCGAGCTGCCGCTGGCGCCGGGGAGCTTCCGCGACGAGGGCCTCGCCTTCGTCCACCAGGACCTGGCCCTGGTCCCGGACCTGACCGTGGTCGAGAACCTCTCGATCGACCGGCTCGCCCAGCCCGAGAACCCGCTGCGGATCTCCTGGAAGCAGGCCCGCCGCGAAGCCCGCGAGACGTTCGGCCGCTACGGCCTTTCGATCGACCCCTCCGCCGACGTCGGCGACCTGCGGCCGGTCGAACGGGCGCTGCTGGCGATCGTCCGCGCCGCCGAGGGCCTGCGCAAGAGCACCGAGGTGGCCGGGCATCCGGGCCTCCTCGTCCTCGACGAGCCGACCGTATTCCTGCCCGCCAACAGCACCGAGCAGCTGGCGGCGCTGATGCGCCGGATCACCGAGAGCGGCGCGAGCGTGATCTTCGTCTCCCACGACCTCACCGAGGTGCTCGAGTTCACCGACCGGATGACCGTGCTGCGCGACGGCCGCCGGGTCGGCACGGTGGAGAAAACCGAGACCGACGAACGCGGCCTGATCAAGATGATCATCGGCCGCCAGGCGCCGGTCGCCGTCGCCGGCCACTCGCGGGCGGTGTCCCGCGAGCCGGTTTCGGTCTCGGTCGACGACCTTCTCACCGGCCTGCTCGAGCCGCTCTCCTTCGACGTCCACCGCGGCGAGGTCCTCGGGGTGACCGGCCTCGCCGGCTCCGGCTACGACGACGTCCTCTACGCGCTCTTCGGCGCCCAGCAGGCGGACTCGGGAACCATGGAGCTGGCCGGGGTCGAGCACGACCTGAAGAAGATGACGCCGATCCGGGCGACCGCTGCCGGCATCGGCCTGATCCCCGCCGACCGCCAGCACGCCGGCAGCGTCGGCACCCTGACCCTCGAGGAGAACGTGACGATCCGGCTGCTGGGCGAACAGTCGAGCCCCTTCATGCTGCCGCGCCGCCGCCTGCGCCGCGAGGCGCAGCGCCTGCTGACCGAGTTCGAGGTCCGCCCCGCGGACCCGCAGCTCCCCTACGCGGCGCTCTCCGGAGGCAACCAGCAGAAGGTGCTGATGGCCAAGTGGCTGGCGCTCGACCCCTCGCTGCTGCTGCTCGACGAGCCGACCCAGGGCGTCGACGTCGGCGCCCGCGAGCAGATCTTCAAGCTGATCCGCGAGGTCGCCGCCGGCGGCGCGCCGATCGTCTGCGCGAGCTCGGACTACGAGCAGCTGGCGATCCTCTGCGATCGCGTCCTCGTCTTCGGCTCCGGCCGGATCGTCGCCGAGCTGGTCGGCGAGGAAGTCAACCGGGACGGGATCGCCGAACGCTGCTACGCGAGCCTCGCCGGCAGCGGCGCCCCGGACGTCACCGTCGCCTAGTGGCCGGGCGATCGGCCGCCGAGCAGGTCGACGCCAGCCTGCGGCGGATCGCCGCCCTCGACGATCGGGTCGGCGCCTTCGCGACGGTGCTGGCCGACCCGGCCCGGGCGGAAGCCGCCGAGCGCGACCGCGGCGGGGCCCGCGGCCCGCTCCACGGGGTGCCGCTGGGGGTGAAGGACAACATCGACACGGTCGGCGTCGCGACCACCGCGGGCGTCCCCTACCGCGCCGGCTGCCTGCCGCAGCGCGATGCCGAGGCGGTCGCGGCGCTGAAGCGTGCGGGCGCGGTGATGGTCGGCAAGACGACGATGCACGAGCTCGCCTTCGGCGGCACCAGCCAGAACCTCTACCACGGGCCCGCCCGCAACCCCTGGGACCTCGGGCGGACGCCGGGCGGCTCGAGCGGCGGCTCGGCCTGCGCGGTGGCGGCGGCGATGGTGCCGCTGGCGCTCGGCACCGACACCGGCGGCTCGGTCCGGATCCCCGCCGCGCTGACCGGGATCTACGGCCTGCGCCCGACGCGCCGCCTCCTCGGCGCCCGCGGCGTCGTGCCGGTGGCGCCGAGCCTCGACACCGTGGGCCTGTTCGCCCGCACCGCGGCCGAGCTCGCGGCCCTGCTCGACGGGGCCGCCGGAACCGCCACCGGCCCGGCGCTAGCCGGCTTCGAGCCCGCCGGCCTGCGGGTCGGGATCGCCGGCGGCTTCTTCCGCGCCGGCGTCGACCCGGAGGTGCTGGCCGCCGTCGACGCGCTGGCGGAGGCGCTCGCGGGCATCGGGATGCAGCCCATCCCGGTCGAGCTCGCCGCCGCCGAGGAGCTCTTCGAGGCGACCCGGGCGCTGCTCTGGTCAGAGGCCTTCGCGGCCCACGAGGGGGCCCTCCGCGACCACGCCGACGCCCTGCCGCCGCGGGTCCGCGGCCGCCTCGAAGGCGGCGCCGCGGTGAGTGGCGCCGAATACGCCCGCAGCCGCGAGTGGATCCGGGGCTGGCGCCGCACCGTCGCCGCCACGCTCGCCGAGGTCGACCTGGTGCTCTCGCCGACCACCGGCGCCACGGCGCCGACCGTCGAGGAGGCCGAGGCGGTCGAGGACGAGCGCCTCCTCACCCGCTTCACCCATCCCTGGAGCTTCGACCGCGGCCCCTCCCTCTCGGTCCCCTGCGGCTTCGACCGCCGCGGCCTGCCGATCGGCGCCCACCTCTTCGGCCGCCCCGGCGCCGAGGCGACCCTGCTCGGAGTCGCCGCCGCATACGAGGGGCTGACGGACTGGACCCGCCGCCTTCCCCCGCTGGTCGAAGGCGCCGACCACGACCCAAAGCTTCCCCCACCCGACGAAACCTGCATCGACCCGCCATAGGCGGGCAAATGCAGCAGTCTTCCGGGACGAGAACTGCATCCGGTCCCCTGGAGGGGCCCAAATGCAGTCCGCTCAGACCCTCCTAGGCCGGGTGCTGGTGGCGCCAGCTTTCGGCGATGTCGATCCGCCGGGCGAGCCAGACGTCGCCGTGGCCGAGGGCGTGCTCGATGATCTGGCGCAGCGCCGAGGCCCTTCCCGCCTGGCCGATCAGGCGCGGGTGGAGGCCGATCGACATCATCTTCGGGCTCCCCGCCCGCCCCTCGCGGACGAGCTCGTCGATCGCCCTGGTGCAGAGGTCGGCGTAGTCGGCCGGGCTGCCGTAGCCCTGCGAGAAGACGAAGCGGCTGTCGTTGTAGACGTCGCTGTAGGGCAGCACCAGATGCTGCTTGCCGCTCACCTCGACGTAG
>DASXOF010000135.1:0-17265 GCA_036494495.1 Solirubrobacterales bacterium
GCCCACAGCGGCATCGATGACGCCGACTACCTGATCGCCGCCACGGCCGTCCTGCTCGAAGCCGACCTGCTCACGACGAACGTGCGCCATTTTCCGATGCTCGCCGACCTGACGCCGCCGTATTAAGGGCGGCGCGCCGCAGGTCAGGTCAGGTCAGCTCGCCGCCCTCGGGGACGCCTTCCATCAGGTAGAAGCGGGCGCGGCCGAGCTCCTCGCCGTTGACCTGGACGACGGCGGCGTGGGGCCCGGCGGCGGAGAAGGTGGCGGTGGCGGCGATCGACATCACCAGGCGCTGCTCCTGCCCCTGGGGCATGCCGGGCGGGCGGCCGGTCTCGAAGTTGGCGGTCAGGCCGTCGCCCAGTTCGATCCCGTCGGGGTCCTGGATCGTCACCACCAGCTCGTGCGGGCTGTTGGTCTCGTGCCAGGCGACGTCGATGCCGAGGCCGATGTGGAAGGACCAGTCGTGGGGGAGCTCGGGGAGGCGGAGGACGTTCCAGCCGCCCCCGGTCAGGTAGAGCTTGCCGTTGACCGCCTCGCTGTGGTCGGAGAGGAGGAGGAAGCCGATGTTCACTTCGCCGCCCCGTCCGCGAAGGGGATCACCGGCACGTCGGAGCGCAGCTCGGTCTTGCCCTGGCGCTGGTACTGGAGGTCGACCTTCTCGTCCTTGCGGTAGGTGCCGAACAGTCCCAGGTACATCGCCAGCCAGCGCCCGGTGCCGATTTCCTCCTTGATGATCGGCTTGACGAAGCGGACCTCGTTGCCGTCGATCTCGTAGTCGGTGCCCTCGCGCTGCTCGACCCCGTTGATGAAGACGGTCAGCGGCTCTTCGGCGCCGTTGGGGATCCGCACCCGGTCGCCGGCCGCGTAGCTCTTCTTCGGGATCTCGACCGGGTCGTCTGCCTTGCCCATCACTTCGCCAAAGTCTCGCGCACGATGTCGAACGGCGTGTCGTGGTCGGTCGGATCGAGCTCCTCGCGGGCGACGCCGCCGGCGAAGGGGACGAAGGTGCCGTCGCCGCGGATGTCGACGCCGGCGGTCGACTTGCGGAACAGGCCGCCGGGCCCGGTCAGCTGCAGGCGGGCGTTGACGAGGTCACCGGGTTCGAAGTGGCGCAGCGAGCGGACCGGCCGCGACGGCCCCTCCGAGCGGATCTCGAGCGCCCGGCTCCGCATCGCCGCCACCGCCTCGTCGAGGTCACCGAAGGTCGCGTGCTCGACTTCGCCGCCGCCCAACCGCACCGTCAGCTTCCACTTGGGACGAGCCACGGTGCGGGGTGGGCGCGGGCGGGGCTAGGCCCCGCGCCGCGGGCGTTTCGGGCGCCGCGCCGGCGGGCCGACGATTTTTTCCGGGCCCTCGCGGTCGGCGATCCCGACGTAGTCGAGCTCGCGCCTGCCGGTGTAGATCTGGCGCGGCCGGGCGATTTTGGTCTCCGGGTCTTCGCGCATCTCCGCCCACTGGGCGACCCAGCCCGCCGTCCGCGGGATCGCGAAGATCACCGTGAACATGTCGGTCGGGATCTCCATCGCCTCGTAGATGATCCCCGAGTAGAAGTCGACGTTCGGGTAGAGCTTGCGCGAGGTGAAGTAGTCGTCGTCGAGGGCGTGTTTCTCCAGCTCGCGGGCGATCTCGACCAGTGGGTTGTACTCGGTCGCCTCGAAGACTTCCTCCATGTGCTGCTGGATGATCCGCGCCCGCGGGTCGTAGTTCTTGTAGACCCGGTGGCCGAAGCCCATCAGTTTCTCTTCCCGGCCTTTGACCCGCTCGAGGAAGCTCGGGATGTTCTCCGGGCTCTCGATCCGCCGCAGCATCCGCAGCACCGCCTCGTTGGCGCCGCCGTGCAGCGGGCCGTAGAGAGCGGCGACGCCGGCCGCAACTGCCGAGTACGGGTCGACGTCGGAGGAGCCGACGCCGCGAACGGCGTTGGTCGAGCAGTTCTGTTCGTGGTCGGCGTGGAGGATGAAGAGGACGTCGAGCGCCTTCGAGAGCGCCTGCTTCGGGGTGTGGCGCGCTTCGGTCTTCTTGAACATCATCGAGAGGAAGTTCTCGGCGAAGTTGAGCTCGTTGTCCGGGTAGACGTAGGGCAGGCCCATGTTGTGGCGGTAGGAGAAGGCGGCCAGGGTCGGCACCTTGGCGATCAGCCGGACCGCGGCCATGTAGCGCTCTTCGGGGTCTTCGATCTCCTTCGCCCCCGGGTAGAAGGTCGAGAGGGCGCCGACGCCGGAGAGCAGCATCCCCATCGGGTGGGCGTCGTAGCGGAAGCCCTCGAAGAGGTGCTTCAAGTCCTCGTGGACGAAGGTGTGGTGGGTGATGTCGAAGATCCAGCGCTCGAGCTGCTTCTCGGTCGGCAGCTCGCCGAAGATCAGCAGGTAGGCGACCTCCAGGTAGGTCGACTTCTCGCAGAGCTGCTCGATCGAATAGCCGCGGTGTTCGAGGATGCCGGCGTCGCCGTCGATGTAGGTGACCGCGGAGCGGCAGGAGGCGGTGTTGGTGAAGGCCGGGTCGTACGATTTCAACCCGAATTCGTCCTCGACGACTTTGATCTGTCGGAGGTCCATGGCCCTCACGGTGCCGTCTGAGATCGGCAGCTCGTAGGTCTTGCCGGTGCGGTTGTCGGTGACCGTCAGGGTCTCGCCGGAGGCGGCGGCGCCGTCCACGGTCGCGTCCTGGGTCTGCTGGTCGGTGGCCATCGCGCTCCTGTTCTGACTGCAGTCTGGGGGTGATTCCCAGTATCGCAGTCAGGCGGAGCGAGCGACCTCGAAGCTGGTCATCGCCCGCAGCTGCTCGAACCGCTCGTCGATCTCCTCGCGGCTGAGGCGCGCCACCCGTTCGGTCCCGAATTCCTCGATGTTGAAAGAGGCGAGCACGGTCCCGTAGCCCATCGCCCGCCGCAGCTGCTCCTCGCTGGCGTCGGCGGCGCCGACGCCGAGCCCGTCGAGGTAGCCGAAGAAGCCGCCGGCGAAGCTGTCGCCGGCCCCGGTCGGGTCGCGGACGTCCTCGAGCGGGAAGCCGGGCAGGGCGAAGAAGCCGGACTCGGTGAAGAGCGCGGCGCCGTACTCGCCCTGCTTGGCGACGACCGCGCGCGGCCCCATCTCCATCAGCGCCCTGGCGGCGCGGGCGAGGTTGGTCTTGCCGGTCAGCATCCGGATCTCGGCGTCGTTGACGACCAGCACGTCGACCTCGGCGATCGCCGCCAGCAGCGACTCCTTCGCACTTTCGATCCAGAAGTTCATCGAGTCGAGCCCGGTCAGGCCGGCGTCGGCGCAGCGGGCGCGGACGCGGCGCTGCAGATCGGGCTGGATGTTGGCGAGGAAGAGGGTGTCGGCGGCTTCGGCGGCAGCGGAGAGCTTCGGCTCGAAGGCCTCGAAGACGCCGAGCTGGGTGTCGTCGGTGTGGGCGACGTTGAGGTCGTACTCGTAGTGGCCGCGCCAGAAGAACGATTTGCCCGGGACCCGCTCGACGTCGTCGACGATCACGCCGCGGCGTTCGAGCACCTCGAACTGCTCGGGGCCGAAGTCCTCGCCGACCGGGCCGACCGGCCGCACCTCGGTGAAGAAGCTGGCGGCGAGCGAAAAGTGCACCGCGGCGCCGCCGAGCATCCGCTCGCGCTCCCCGAACGGGGTCTTGACGGCGTCGAAGGCGATCGAGCCGACCACGGTCAGCGACATGGCGCGAACAGTATCCGTAGGATCGCCGGGATGAGTCGCAGGGGAGTGGTCATCGTGCTGAGCGCCGTGATCGCGGTGGCGATCGCGATCCCGGCCCTGGCCGACAGCGGCACCACCGCGAAGACCGCCAGCGTCAAGGGCCTCACGGTGCGGGCGCTGGCGAAGGCGAAGGCGGCGCTGCGGATCGGCCGCACGGCGAAGCGCGAAGTCCACAAGGCGGTCACCGCGGCGGCCCTCTCCCAGAGCGCGGCGACGGCGGCCCAGGAAGCGACGGCGGTCGCCAAGGCAGAAGCGGCGAAGGGGTTCGAAAAAGCCTCCAGCGCGCGCGAAACCGCCGGCGGGGCGGAACTGAAAGCGAAAGAAACGAACGAAGCCTTCGCCCTGACGCGCCCGCATGTCGGCTTCGCCGAAGGCAAAGCCTCGACCGCCTCGGAAACCTTCGTGGGACTCAGCGGCGGCCCGACCGTGACCGTCACCGTGCCGGCTGCGGGGTTGGTCCAGGTCTGGGGCCAGGCCCTGATCGACGCGGGCGCTGAACCGAACGCCGACGGGGTGGTCTCGCTCTACGAAGACGGCCACCAGGCCGAAGGCCAGGCCGACTGCGCCGGTATCGAGGGCGTGCTGTTCTCCGGCGCCTCGGTCGCGGGCGAACCGGAACTGGTCGGCACGCCGGCCGGGCTGAACTTCGCCGGTGCCTGCAGCAGCCTCGGCGCTCCCGGCCCGGTGCTGTTCCGCACCACCAATGGCGAACACACCTTCGAACTCCGCTACGCCTCGTGCAGCTGCGGCGGCGAAGCGGAATCCGTCACCTTCTCCCAACGCCGGCTCGTCGTCGCGCCGCTGCCGTGAAAGCGATCCAGATAAAGGAGTTCGGCGGGCCCGAGGTCTTCGAGCACCTCGACCTTCCCGACCCCGCGCCGGGCGCGGGCGAGGCGCTGGTCGAGATCGCCCGGGTCGGGGTCAACTTCGCCGATACCCATGCCACCCGCAACGACTACCTGGCCGAGCAGCAGCTGCCGCTGATTCCCGGCGTCGAGGTCAGCGGCCGCACCGCCGACGGCCGCCGCGTCGCGGCCCTGCTCGGCAGCGGCGGCTACGCGCAGAAGGTGGCGGTGCCCGAGGCGGTCCTGGTCCCGCTCCCCGACGAGGTCGACGACGACCAGGCGGCGGCGATCATGCTGCAGGGGCTGACCGCGGTGGCGCTGGTCGAGCGCTGCGCCCGGATCGAGGCGGGGGAGACGATCGTGATCGAGGCCGCTGCCGGCGGCACCGGCACCCTCGCCGTCCAGCTCGCCAAGCAGGCAGGCGCCAGGGTGATCGGGATCGCCTCGAGCGCCGAGAAGCGGGCGCTGGTGGCCGAGCTCGGGGCCGACGCGACCGTCGACTCCCACGCCGAGGACCTCGGGGCGGCGATCCGCGAGGCCAACGGCGGCGAGCGCGTCGACGCGGTCCTGCACATGAGCGGCGGCGCGGCCTTCGACGCCGAGCTCGGCGCGCTGGCGCCGCTCGGCCGCATGGTCGTCTTCGGGATCGCCTCGCGCGAGCAGCGCGATATCTCGACCGCGGCGCTCCTGCGGGGGTCGAAGACGGTGGTCGGATTCTGGCTCGCGCACCTGCTGGCGCGGCCCGATCTGGTCGCGCCGATGATCGGCCAGCTGCTGGCAGCCGTCGCCCGAGGCGAGCTGACGGCTACGATCGGGGACACCTACCCCCTCTCGGAGGCGGGGCGGGCCCACGAAGACCTGGTGGCCCGCCGCACCACCGGCAAGCTTCTCCTCGACCCCTCTCTATGACCGCATTCAAAGACCTTGGACTCTCGCCTGCGATCCAGCAGGCGCTCGACGAGCTCGGCTTCGTCGAGCCCTCGCCGATCCAGGAGGAGGCGATCCCCGAGCTGCTGGCCGGCCACGACGTGATCGGCCAGGCCCAGACCGGGACCGGCAAGACCGCCGCCTTCGGGCTGCCGCTGCTGCAGTACCTCGACCCCGAGGACCCGGAGGTGCAGGCGATCGTCCTCACCCCGACCCGCGAGCTCTGCATCCAGGTGACCCAGGCGCTGCGCTCCTACGCCGAGCATCTGGACGTCAACGTCGTCGCCGTCTTCGGCGGCGCCCCGATCCGCTCGCAGCAGTCGCAGCTGCGCTCCGGCGCCCACGTCGTCGTCGCCACCGTCGGGCGGATGATGGACCTGATGGGGCGCCACTCGCTGGTCCTCACCTCGGCCCGCTTCGTCGTCCTCGACGAGGCCGACGAGATGCTCGACCTGGGCTTCATCGAGGACGTCGAGAAGATCCTCCGGATGTGCCCGAGCGGCCGCCAGACGGCGCTCTTCTCGGCGACGATGCCGCCGCCGATCCAGCGGCTCGCCGAGAGCTACATGTACGACCCGACGACGATCAGCATCACGCCGAAGAAACTCACCGTCGACGCGATCCAGCAGGCCTACATCGAGGTCCCGGCCAAAGACAAGGCCCAGAAACTGGTCGACGTGCTGAAGGTCGAGGAACCCGAGCAGGCGATCATCTTCTGCCGCACCAAGATCGGCGCCTCGAAGCTCGAGCAGACGCTGAAGAACAAAGGCCTCGACGTCAAAGCGCTGCACGGCGACATGAGCCAGGGCTCGCGCGACGGCGTCATGATCGCCTTCAAGGACCACCGGGTGCGGCTCCTGGTCGCCACCGACATCGCCGCCCGCGGCCTCGACATCGAGCACGTCACCCACGTCATCAACTTCGACGTGCCGAATTCCTCGGAGGTCTACGTGCACCGGATCGGCCGCACCGGCCGGGTCGGCCGCACCGGCCGCGCGATCACCTTCGTCACCCCGGCCCAGCGCGAGGAGATCGACCGGATCGAGCGCGACGTCAAAACCTCGATCGGCGAGTGGGAGACGCCGGAGGAGCGGCTCGAGCACGCGCCCCGGGCGCGCCGCCGCCGGCGCTCCGAGGAGGAGCGAGAGGAGAAGCCCCGCGAGCAGGAGCCCGCAGCCGTCGCCAGCAATGGCGCCGAGGCCGAGGCGGGGCCCGAGGCGGACGCCGACGCCGATCGCGACGCCGATGGCGAGCGCGACGGCGACGGCAAGACCACCAGCGTCAAGCTCTTCGTCAACCGCGGCGAGCGCAGCGGGATAGACGAGGAGGACCTGCGCTGGGCGCTCCGCGAGGGCGCCGTCCTGCCCGACGAGGCGATCCACGACGTCCGCGTCCTGCACCGCTTCTCCTTCGTCGAGGTCGACCCTGCCGAGGCCGAGCGCACCGTCGAGTTCCTCGACGGCACCAAGCTCAAAGGCAAGGAGATCCGCCTCGAGGTCGCCCGCAGCTGACGCTGCGGGCGCCGGACTCGCACTTTTGGTCGGATAGCGACCAAAACTGCAAGTCGGGCTAGTGGAGCGGCAGGACCAGGGGTAGGCGGGCGCCGACGTTGCCGGTTTCGCGGGTGGCGACGACGAGGCCGAGCTTCTTGGTGATGCCGCTCTTGAAGTGCTCGAGCAGCTTCGGGCTGGCGCGCAGGGCGGGGTAGGCGACCGTGAAGCGGGCGCTCGGGCGGGGCTCGCGGAGGCTGAAGCGCAGGGAGTTGGCGGGGGCCCTGGTCAGCAGCGCCGGCGGCAGGTCGACGACCACCTTGCGCAGCTTGGCGCCGGCGCGGGCGGTCACCGTCAGGCTCAGCTTCGGCCTGCCCTTGGCGATGCCGGTCAGCTTGGCGGCGCTGACGTGGGCCCCTTGCGGCGGCGCGGGGGCAAGCGGGGACGGGGAGCCGGTTGAGCCGCCGCTCGGGGCGGATGGCGTCACCCGTGAGGCGATCGCGCAGAGGGAGGCGCCGAGGCTGGGGCCGACCGGGGTGCCGATCCCGGTCGCCATGTCGTAGCCGACCGCCGGCGCGAACGGCGCCGCCGGGTCGAACATGTTGGTCGTCGGCAGGCCGCCGGGACGGGCGGCGGTGACGTCGTGGAAGTCGGAGGCGTAGGAGCTGTCGGCGATCTCGTAGAGCGCCGGGTTGGCGAAGCCGATCGTGTGGCCGCCGCAGGCCGGGCTCGCCTGCAGCAGCGCCGTGAACGCCGCCCACAGCGGCGCCGCCGCGCTGGTGCCGCCGGTCTCCTGCCATTCCTCTTCGGAGTGGACGATGTAGCCGGTGCTCGGCGAGGTGTTGGCGGAGACGTCGGGGACCTGGCGGCAGTAGCCGCCGACCCCGCACTGGGCGCCGCCCGAGAGCGGGCCGATCACGCCGAGGCCGGACGCGGACGCGAGCTGGTAGGCCGGCATCGCGAAGTGTTTGGAGACGCCGCCGCCGCCGGCGCCTTCTTTGTCGCCGTCGTCCCAGATGTACTCGGTCGGCGGCACTCCCGGCGCTTCCATCCTGGTGCCGCCGACGTCGGTGGCGAAGGGGTCGCTGCCGGGGAAGTCGACTTCGATCGCTTTGTCTTTGTCGGCGCCGTCGACTTCGTAGCAATCGGTCGAGCCGTCGTCGCCGGCGGCGACGAAGAAGGTCTGGCCCTGCGCCGCGGCCTCCTGCAGCAGCGTGTGCATCGCTTCGATTTCTTCCGGTTCCTTTTCTTCCTCACAGAGGCCCCAGGAGCTCGACATCACCTTGGCGACGTTCTGCTGCAGCCATTCCGAGAGGATTTCGGGTTCGCTGCCGTTGGGGCCCTGGTAGACGATCACCTTCGCCTCCGGCGCCAGCCCCATGATCTGCTCGATGTCGAGCGCCGACTCGCCGTCGTCGCCTTTTTTGTAGGGCGGCGGGCCGCCTTCGACGTCGACCGTGGTCAGCTGCGCCTTGGTCCCGAAGCATTTTTGGTACGCGTCGATATCGCCCTGCCCGTACGCTTCCTGCTCGAGCAGGGCGACGGTCTGACCGGCGCCGAAGTTGCCGGCGCCGTAGAAGGAGTCGAGCTGGTAGGCGGCGGCGATCTGGTCGGCGGTGTAGCCGCCTTCTTCTTCCTGGAATTCGAGCGCTGCCTCGCAAGGCTGCGGGCCGCCGGTGACGACCGCGGACGCTTTCGGGGCTGCCGCTTGCGGCGCCAGCAGCGGCGAGCGGGCGGGGCCGGCGTCCTGGCGGTGGGAGACCGCGAGGTCGTTGAGGCCGAGGACTCCCTGGACGAAGGGCGCCGCCGCGGCCGGCAGCGCCGGGGCGCCGTCGTTGGCGAAGGCGACGCGGCCGGAGGCGGTGCGGACCCGGTCGATCGAGATCCCGAAGGCCGACTCGGCCTCGGCGACCGTCGAGCGCACCGGCAGCGAGAGGCTGTTGGCGGCAGCCGGGCCGACCTCGAGCCCGTGCGCCGCGAGGGCGCCTCTCACCGCGGTCACCTGGGCCGGGGTGGCGCCGAAGCGCTGCGCGAACTCGGGCACCGAGAGGTGCTGGCCATAGAGCGGCGAGCCGGGGGTCGCGACTTCGGTGGCGAAGCGTTCGAGCGCCGCCGGGTCGCGCGGCTCGAGCGCGACGTAGAGGTGCAGCTGCTGTTCGGGCGCCGCCGCCCCGAGCCGGACGGCGCCGCCGGCCGCGTGCGCCGCCGGGGCGGCGGCGAAGAGGACGAGCGCGAGCGCGGTCAGCAGGGCGACGATCGTCGGCCGAGAGCGGTTCATGCCCTCGCCATCGGCACGGCGCCGCCGATCCTTGATCGGCTGAGAGCGGCTACGCGACGCCGGTGAGGACGTCGATCTCGCCGAGCAGCCGGTCGAAGTCGATCGGCTTGGTCAGGTAGCCGGCGATCTCGAGGTCGGTCGGGGCGTCGGCGTCGTTCTGGTTCTGGTGGGCGCTGACGATCAGCGCCGGGATGTCGACGCCGGCGTCGCGCAGCTCGCGCAGGGCGTCGATGCCGGACTTGCGGGGCATCATCGCGTCGAGCAGCAGCACGTCCGGGCCGCCGTCGGCGGCGGCTGTGACCTGTTCGATCACCTCCTGGCCGTCGGCAGCGGTCGCCACCACGTGTCCGGCCAGCTCCAGCCGCGTCCGCATCAGCAGCAGGATCGTCTCCGAGTCGTCGGCGACCAGGACGCGGGCCATCAGTTTGCCTCCGCCTTGGCGCGCTTCGGCTCCGCCTCCGGCGCCACTGCCGGGACCGGCGCCAGCGGCAGCCGGAAGCTGAAGCTGGAGCCGACGCCGACCGTCGAGTCGACCTCGAGCCTGCCGCCGTGCAGCTCGACCAATGATTTCGAGATCGGCAGGCCGAGCCCGGTGCCGCCGACGCGCTGGGTCAAGCCGGCTTCGCCGCGCACGAAGCGCTCGAAGATGTGCTCCAGCTGGTCTGGGGGGATGCCTGGTCCGTTGTCGGTCACCGCAATCTCCACCTCGGCATCGACTACCCGCGCCATTACCGAGATAGACGCTCCTTCGGGGGAATACTCATGTGCATTCGTAAGCAAATTCACCAGAACTTGTCGGATCCGATCGGCCTCCGCTTCCACCAGGGGCAGGTCGGGATCGATTTTCGCGCTCAGCGACTGGTCGGCGGCGTCGGTCTGCGCCCGCATCAACCGCACCGCGTCTTCTATCAGCGGCGCCAGGTCGGTCGGCTGTGGCCGGATCGCGAGGCGGCCGGCGTCGGAGCGGGCGAGGTCGAGCAGGTCGTTCAGCAGCCGCACCAGGTGGCGGCTGTTGTCGAGGATCACCTCGACCGTCTCGATCTGGCGCGGGGTGAGGCTGTCGCGTTCGAGCATCAGCAGCTCGGCGAAGCCCTGGACCGAGGTCAGCGGGCTGCGCAGCTCGTGCGAGGCGGTGAGCACGAACTCGTCTTTCAGCCGGTCGAGCACTTCGCGCTGGCTCGCCTCGTGCTCCAACTGCTCGGCCATCTCGTTGAAGGCGGCGCCGAGCGCGGCGGTCTCTGAGAGGCCGCCGACCTCGACCCGCGCTTTGAGGTCGCCGCCGGCCAGCCGCCCGGCCGCGTCGACCAGCTCCTCGAGCGGTCGCCGCATCGAGGAGATCAGCCCGGTGAAGAGAAGCAGGGCGCCGGTCAGGCCGGCGAGCAGCCCGGCGGCGACGAGCAGCGCCGTGTCGCGGGTGTCGCTGGAGATCTGATCCTGCAGTTCCTGGCGGCGCTTGTTCTGGTTGGCGACGACCCGTCGGTCGGCGAGGCCGCCGCGGCCTTCGGCGATCCGTACCCGCGCCTGCATCTCGATCTGGTAGGAGCGCTCGACCCCGTTCTCGTAGTCCTGGCGCTGGGAGATGAAGCGGCCGACGCCGATCACCGCCATCGCCGTGAGCAGCGCGAAGCAGATCGCGAAGCCGATTCGCAAGCGGTTTGCCAGCGACGGACTCAGCCGGCGAGATGATCCTGAATATCCTTTCGCCGCTATGGGAGACGAGGCTACCGCCCCGGGGGACGACTTCGCCACGGTTCCGGAGGGTCTGCAGCGCGACGGTCTCGAAGCCTGGTTCGCCGCCAACGCCGCCGAGCTGACGCCGCCGCTCTCCTTCGAGCGGATCGCCGGCGGTCTCTCCAACCTCACCTACCGGGTCGAAGACGCCGCCGGGCGCCGCTGGGCGCTGCGCCGGCCGCCGCTCGGCAAGCGGCTCGGCTCCGCCCACGACATGGGCCGCGAGCACCGCGTGGTCGCCGCCCTCGGGCCGACCGCGGTGCCGGTGCCGCCGTTGGTCGGGCTCTGCGAGGACGAGGCCGTGACCGGCGCCCCCTTCTACGTGATGGGGTTCGTCGAGGGGCCGATCCTGCGCGGCAGCGCCGACGCCGAGCTCTTCCCCGACCACGACGACCGGCGCGCGATCGGGATGCGCGTCGCCGACACCCTGGCGACGATCCACGCCGTCGACCCCGATGCCGTCGGGCTCGGCGACCTCGGCCGCAAGGAGGACTACGTCGCCCGCCAGCTGCGCCGCTGGCAGGGCCAGTGGGAGAAATCGAAGACCCGCGAGCTGCCCACCGTCGACCGCGTCCACGACCGCCTCGCCGCCCGCATCCCGGACCAGGGCCCGGCGACGATCGTCCACGGCGACTACCGCCTCGACAACATGATCCTCACCCCCGGCGGCGAGGTCGCAGCGGTGGTCGACTGGGAGCTCTGCACGCTCGGCGACCCGCTCGCCGACGTCGGCACCCTGATGGCCTACTGGCCCGAGCGCGGCGAGCAGCAGCTGCGGCTGGGAGAGCCAGCCAACCTCGCCCCGGGCTTCCCCAGCCGCGAGGAGCTCGCCGCCCGCTACGCCGAGCGCTCCGGCCGCGACCTCTCGAACCTCAACTACTACCTCGCGCTCGGCTACTGGAAGCTGGCGATCATCCTCGAGGGCGTCTACGCCCGCTCGCTCGGCGGCGGCTACGGCGAGGTCGACGACGGCATCCACTTCTTCAAGCAGCTGGTCGAGCGGCTGGCCGAGGCGGCGGAGCGGGCCGAGCAGGGCTGAGCGAACTCGGACGCGAAAGCGTCGGCACCAAACAGCTGCAAAAAGAAGCTGTCTCGCTGGCGAAAATCAAGAAAGCAGCAAAAAACTCGCTCAAGGGCCAGACGGGTCCAGCGGGACCCAAAGGCGCGACCGGCGCGACCGGCGCCGCAGGGAAACAGGGACCGCAGGGACTGAAGGGCGACACCGGCGAAGCCGGAACCGTTCACGCCGGAAAACGCCGTGGCGACCCTCGAAAGCCCGGCCCTGGGGGGCGAAACCGTGGCGACGGGGATCGGCGTCGGACCGTCATCGTGCCCGCCGGGCACCCAGGTTCGAGTGTTCACGAAGAACGCGGGAGGAACCCTCGTCGATCTCCCGTACTTCATCTTGCTCAACTGAGCTGGCGGGAGTGAAACCTGGCGCCCGCCGGCCGCGGTCATTTGACGCGCTCGGTGGGCGCTGGAATCGTCGGGCTCTTCGTCCCATGTCACAAGGAGCCTCACGTTGAACAGAATTCGCAAGCGACTCACGTACGCGAACGTGATGTCGACCGTCGCGGTCTTCTTCGCGATCGGCGGCGCGACCGCCCTCGCGGCCACCCAGTTGAGCGCGAACTCGGTCGGCACCGCGCAGTTGCAGAAGAACTCGGTGGCCACCGGGAAGATCGCCGCCGAAGCCGTCAAGGCCGGCAAGCTGGCGCAGAACTCGGTGACCAGCAACCGGATCCGAAACGGCTCGGTCTCGGCCGAAAAGATCGTCCCGGAAGCGGTCGGCCCCACCCAGCTCGCCAAAAACGGCGTCACCGCCACTGACATCGCCAACAACGCGGTGACGACGCCGAAGATCAACAAAGCGGCGGTCACGGCGGAAAAGCTGGCGGCCAACGCGGTGAGCGGCGAAAAGATCGCCAACGAAGCGGTGAGCAACGGCAAGATCGGCAACGCCGCCGTCACCGCCAACAAGCTCGCAGCCGGTGCGGCCGGGGCCAACCTCGCGGTCACCGTGCGGCCCACCGACAACACGATCCCCAACGGCGGCGGTCTCGCCAGCTCGAACTGCGCCAGCGGCGAAAAGCTGATCGGCATCGGCACGGCCTGGGCGACCCCGAGCGCCGAAAACAGCATCGAAGCGCAGTTCTACTTCGGCACCACCGCGGTCGTCCGCGCCAACAACGCGACGGGCGCGCCCGAGACGCTGACGGTTCAGGCGGTCTGCGTCAACTAGTGGGCTCAAGCACCGCCGAGCAATGGTCGAAAAGAACAGGATGAGGTCACTCCTGCGGCAGCGGCTGACCTACGCCAACGTGATGTCGTCGCTTGCCGTCTTCCTCGTGCTCGGCGGTGCCACCGCCTTCGCCGCCTCGAAGATCGGCAGCAGCGATCTCAAGGCCGGCGCCGTCAAGACCAACAAGATCGCCAAGGAAGCGGTGACCACCGCGAAGGTGCGGAACAACGCGATCAACGGGGCCAAGGTCCGCGACGGCTCGCTGACCGGGGCCGACGTCAACGCCGCGACCCTGGGCACGGTGCCGAAGGCGACCGAAGCGACCTCCGCCCAGAGCGCCGCCAAAGCGACCAGCGCCCAGAACGCGAACACGGTCAACCGCCAGGCTGTGGTCTCGTTCTTCAAGGAAGTCGCCGCGGGTGAAGGCTCGGTGACCGCGCTCGAATTCGGCGGCCTCCGCATCACCGTCAGCTGCGAAGCGGGCAAACCGACCCTGGAAGCGAGCAGGGTCTGGAGCCAGGCGGCGACCACGCGGGTGGGGACGATCGAAGAAGCCGAAGAAGCCCACGGCAACGGCCAGGCCAGCTTCTCGACCCTGAACCTGACCAACGGCAAACTGCTCGGCAACGGACAGCTCGAGGTCGCCTTCGTCAGCGGCGTCGTCACCAGCGTCGACTTCGCCTGGCGAAACGACGGCTTCAACGCCGACAGCTGCCGCTTCTTCGGCCACGCCACCAGCGGCTGAGCCGCCGGGGCGCCGCCGTCTAGACCATCCGCGTCGGGTGGCGCGGCTCCAGCGGCTCGTCGCCGGCTTCGGCCTCCGCCCGCTTCGCCCAGCGGTTCAGCTCGCGGCGGGCGAGGACCATCTTGTGGACCTCGTCGGGGCCGTCGGCGAGCCGCAGCATGCGGCTGAAGCGCCAGAGCGCGGCCAGCGGCGTGTCGTCGGTCATGCCGAGGCTGCCGTGGATCTGGATCGCCCGGTCGAGCACGTCCATCACCATGTTGGCGGCAACCACCTTGATCGCCGAGATCGCCTGGCGGGCGGCGCGCTTGCCCTCGGTGTCCATCTTCCAGGCGGCGTAGAGGGTGAGCAGGCGGGCCTGGTCGATCTCCATCCGCGAGGCGGCGATCGCCTCCTGCACGAACTGCTTGTCGGCGAGCGGGCCGCCGAAGGCTTCGCGCTCGTTGGCGCGCCGGCACATCATCTCGAGCGCCCGCTCGGCGGTGCCGATCGCCCGCATGCAGTGGTGGATGCGCCCCGGCCCGAGCCGGTCCTGAGCGATCGCGAAGCCGCCGCCGCGCTCGCCGAGCACGCTCGCGGCCGGGACGCGGCACTCGGTGTAGCGGACCTCGCAGTGGCCGGGGCCGCGCTCGTGGCCCATCACCGAGAGCGGCCGCACCAGCTCGAAGCCGGGGTTGTCGGTCGGCACGCAGATCATCGAGGCGCGGGCGTAGGGCGGCGCGTCGGGGTCGGTGACGACCATCGCGATCGCCAGCTCGGCCCCCATCGCCCCCGAGGTGAACCACTTGTGGCCGTCGATCACCCACTCGTCGCCGTCGAGCCGCGCCTGGGCCCGCAGCAGGGTCGGGTCCGAGCCGGAGACCTCGGGCTCGGTCATCGAGAAGCAGGAGCGGATCCGGCCTTCGAGCAGCGGCTCGAGCCAGCGCTCGATCTGCTCTTCGGTGCCGTGCTCGGCGAGGATCTCCATGTTGCCGGTGTCCGGGGCGGAGCAGTTGAAGGCCATCGGCGCCGCCATCGGGCTGCGGCCCATCTCCTCGCAGAGCAGCCCGTACTCCCAGTTCGCGAGCCCCGGGCCGTAGCGCTCGTCGGGCATGAACAGGTTCCACAGCCCCTCGCCCTTGGCCCGCTCGCGGATCGCCGTCAGGTTGGCGGGATAGGGAACGCCGGGCGCGACCTCCTCGTCGAGCGCGACCATGATCTCGCGCTCGCGCGGGTAGACCTCGGCGTCCATGAAGTCGAGGACGCGCTCGCGCAGCGTCGCCACCTCGGGACTGGGGGTGAAATCCATCGCTCCTCCTCGCCGTCTCTGGAAGGGGAACGCTAATCGATCGGCGCCGAGCGCCGGCGGTAGCGCCCGAACAGCTCTCCCCGTTCCTCCAGGAGCCAGGCGAGCTCGAGTGGTTCGGGCGCCGCCAGTTCGCCTTCGAGGATCGAGGAGCCGGCGCCGGTCAGCTTCGGCGCCATCGTCAGGAACAGCTCGTCGACGAGGCCGAGCGACCAGAGCTCGGAGTGCAGCCGTGGGCCGCCCTCGCAGAGCAGGGCGCGGACGCCGTCCTCGTCGCGCAGCTGGCGGAGCGCCGCGGTCAGGTCGACGTGCCCCTGGTGGCGGACGACCCGCAGCGAGCTTTCGACCGGCGGCGGCTCCTCCTCGCCCGCGGTGAAGACGAGGATCCGGCTGCCGTCGCTGAACAGCGGCGCGTCCCAGGGCAGGTCGAGCCGGCCGCTGACGATCACCACCAGCGGGTCGGCGGCGAGGCCGAGGCGCTCGCGGCGCTCGCGCTTGGCCGGGTCGGAGACGATGCGGCCGTAGCGCTCGGCCCGCATCGTGCCGGCGCCGATCATCACCGCGTCGAAGCGGGTCCGCAGCCCGACCAGCATCGCGGTGTCCGTGGCCGAGCCGATCTGGCCGGAGCGCCCCTCGATCGTCGCCCGGCCGTCGAGCGTGGCGGCGAAGTTCATCGCCACGTGCGGGCGGTCCTCGCCCGGCTGCTCCCAGGGGCGGTAGCCGTCGAGCTGCTGCTCGATCGTGGTCTCGCCGGGGTCGGGGATCAACCGTCGCATCCGCACAGCCTTACCGACCGGCCCGGTCGGGGGTTCACTCGTACTGCAGCGACTCGAGCACGTCGAGGCGGGCGGCGCGACGGGCGGGCAGGACCGCCGCCAGCACGCCGAACACCGCGGCCAGGATCAGCAGCCCGATCAGCGAGCCGATCGGGTAGGAGAGGGTGAAGCCTTCGCCCTTCAGCGGCTGCGCGATCAGGGTCGCGAAGATCACCCCGAGGGCGAGCCCGAGGATCGCTCCGATCAGCGCCGTGATCACCGCCTCGTAGCGGACCATCGTCCGCACCTGGCGCCGCGACATCCCGATCGCCCGCAGCATCCCCAGCTCGCGGGTCCGTTCGTGGATCGAGAGCGCCAGGGTGTTGGCGATCCCGAACAGCGAGATGATCACCGCCAGGAGCAGCAGCCCGTAGAAGAGGTTGACCAGCTGGTCGATCTGTTCTTCGCGGCTTTCCTTCAGTTCGCCCTGGTTCAGCACTTCGGCGATCGGGAAGGCGACTTCGACGACTTTGCCGAGGATCGCCTGCACGGTGGCGGGGTCGGCACCGGGCTCGAGGACGACGAAGCCCATCGTGTCCTGGCGCTGGCCGAACTCGCGCGCCATCACCGGCTGGGTGACGAGGACGCTGCCGAGCACGCCGAGCTTCGATTCGAACTCGCCGGCGACGCGGAAGCCGGGGTGGCGGTCGCTGGCGGTCAGGAGGCGGAAGCTGTCGCCGATCCCGAGGTCGTGGGCGGAGGCGAAATCGTCGGAGACGATCGCCTCGCCGGGCCGCAGGTTGCGCAGCGCCCGAGGGCCGCCCGCCTTCCATTCGACGTTGACGGCCTTTTCGATTTCCCGCGTCGGCGCCGTCACCTGGGTGTCGCCGCCGCCGATCAGCTTCGCCTTCGAGGCGCGGATCGACTGCACCGACTCGACCCCCGGCACCCTTTCCGCCACCCGTGCGGTGCCGGCGGGAATCGGCGAGAAGCCGTCGGTGTTCTGGATGATCAGGCCGCCGGCGAAGTTTTCGTCCACCACCTGGGCGACGGTGCTCTTCAGGCCGGCGGCGAAGACGGTGACGAAGGCCACCAGGGCGACGCCGATCATCAGCGCCGCCGCGGTGATCGCCGTCCGGCTCGGGTTGCGCTGGGCGTTCTCACGCGCCAGCCGCCCGATCAGCCCGCGCAGCTTCTGCAACGGCCAGCCGGCGAGGGTCGAGAGCGGCGGCACCGCCTGCGGGGTGTAGAAGGAGGCGGCGATCG
>DASXOF010000136.1:0-3725 GCA_036494495.1 Solirubrobacterales bacterium
GCTGCAGCGAGTCGACGGTTTTCGGCGACGGCTGGAGGATGTCGATCAGCCGCTTGTGGGTGCGGATCTCGAAGTGCTCGCGCGAGTCCTTGTCCTTGAACGGCGAGCGGATCACGCAGTAGACGTTTTTCTCGGTCGGCAGCGGCACCGGGCCGGAGACGGTGGCACCGGTGCGCTCCGCGGTCTCGACGATCTCGCGAGCAGCACGGTCGATGGCGTCATGGTCGTACGCCTTGAGCCTGATTCGGATTTTCTGTGCCGCGATGGCTGCCACTTGGTCTTCTCTTGCTCTCTGTCTTCTCGGTTTACCGCGCAAAGAGGGCGGGGCCCCTTGATTTGGGGCGCCGCCCCGGTCGTATGTCCTTGCAGTTGTCCCGCCCCCGGAGGGGACGGCTCGGGGCGGGCTCGGGCCCGCCCCAGGGTGCGTCGCTACTCGACGATCTCGGCGACCACTCCCGAGCCGACGGTGCGGCCACCCTCGCGGATGGCGAACCGCAGGCCCTGATCCATCGCGATCGGCTGGATCAGCTCGATCGTCATCTCGACGTTGTCGCCCGGCATCACCATCTCCGTGCCCTCCGGCAGGTTGGCGATCCCGGTCACGTCGGTCGTGCGGAAATAGAACTGAGGACGGTAGCCCGAGAAGAACGGGGTGTGACGGCCACCCTCCTCCTTTTTCAGGCAGTAGACCTCGGCTTTGAACTTGGTGTGCGGCGTGATCGAGCCCGGTTTGCAGAGCACCTGGCCGCGCTCGATCTCCTCGCGCTTGGTGCCGCGCAGGAGGGCGCCGATGTTGTCGCCGGCCTGGCCCTGGTCGAGGATCTTGCGGAACATCTCGACCCCGGTGACGGTGGTTTTGCTCGTCTCCGGGTGGATGCCGACGATTTCGACCTCGTCGCCGGTGTTGACGATGCCCTGCTCGACGCGGCCGGTCGCGACGGTGCCGCGGCCGGTGATCGAGAAGATGTCCTCGATCGGCATCAGGAAGGGCTTGTCGAGCTCGCGGACCGGCTCCGGGATGTAGGAGTCGAGCGCCGCGGCCAACTCGAAGACGGCTTTCTGGGCCTCCTCGTCGCCTTCCAGCGCCTTCAGCGCCGAGCCTTTGATGATCGGCGTCTCTTCGCCCGGGAAGTCGTATTCGTTGAGCAGGTCCTTGACCTCCTCTTCGACGAGCTCGATCAGTTCGTCGTCATCGACCATGTCGATTTTGTTGAGGAAGACGACCACGTGCGGGACGTTGACCTGACGCGCAAGCAGGATGTGCTCGCGGGTCTGCGGCATGACGCCGTCGGCAGCCGAGACGACCAGGATCGCGCCGTCCATCTGCGCGGCGCCGGTGATCATGTTCTTCACGTAGTCGGCGTGGCCCGGGCAGTCGACGTGGGCATAGTGCCGGTTCTCGGTCTGGTACTCGACGTGCGAGGTCGCAATCGTGATCCCGCGCTCTTTCTCCTCCGGAGCGTTGTCGATCTCCTCGAAGCTCTGAGCCTCGGCGCCGCCCACGGTGGAGAGGGTTTTGGTGATCGCGGCCGTCAGCGTCGTCTTGCCATGGTCGATGTGACCGATGGTGCCGACGTTCACATGCGGCTTATCGCGCTCGAATTTCTCCTTAGCCATCTCTTTCCGTTTCGCCTTTCGAAAATTGTGTGTGTTCTGTCTGGTCTGGGTGCTTCAGTGTGGGGTGGCTCTGCGTGGCAGGGCGCTCTGCCCTGCGTGCGGGCGAACCTGGGAAATATAGCCAGGTGCGCCGCTCGCCGTGTTTTGGGCCGTGAGCCTGATTCGTGGGGACCGCGTCGGCCGCTACGCCGCCCCCACCGGTTCACCCGAGCGATTCTCGACGATCTCCTCGGCGATGTTGCCGGGGACCTCCTCGTAACGCTCGAACTGCATCGTGTAGTTGGCGCGCCCCTGGGTCGAGGAGCGCAGGTCGGTCGCGTAGCCGAACATTTCTCCGAGCGGCACGAAGGCCTGGACCGCGAGCGCGTTGCCGCGCTGCTCCTGGCCCTGGACCTTGCCGCGCCGCCGCGAAAGATCGCCGATCACGTCGCCGAGGAAGTCCTCGGGCGTAACCACCTCGACCGCCATCACGGGCTCGAGCAGGACCGGGTTGGCCTTGCGAGCACCCTCCTGGATCGCCATCGAGCCGGCGATTTTGAACGCCATCTCCGAGGAGTCGACGTCGTGGTAGGAGCCGTCGACGAGTTCGGCTTTGACGTCGACCATCGGGTAGCCGGCCTTGACGCCGTTCTCCAGCGCCTCCCTCATGCCCTGCTCGGCAGGACCGATGAATTCGCCGGGGATGACGCCGCCCTTGATTTTGTTCTCGAAGACGAAGCCCTCGCCGGGTGCCGGCTCGAGGTTGATGACGACGTGGCCGAACTGGCCACGGCCGCCGGTCTGGCGGACGAAACGAGCCACGACTTTCTCGACCCGCTTGCGGATCGTCTCGCGGTAGGCGACCTGCGGCTTGCCGACGTTGGCGTCGACTTTGAACTCGCGCAGCATCCGGTCGACGATCACCTCGAGGTGGAGCTCGCCCATCCCGTGGATCAGGGTCTGGCCGGTTTCCTCGTCGGATTCGATCCGGAAGGTCGGGTCCTCCTCGCCGAGCCGGGCGAGGGCGTTGCCCATCTTCTCCTGGTCGGCTTTGGTCTTCGGCTCGATCGCGACCGCGATCACCGTCTCCGGGAATTCGATCGACTCCAGCGCGATCGGCGCGTCGGGGGCGGCGAGGGTGTCGCCGGTCCCGGTTTCCTTCAGGCCGACGCCGGCGCAGATGTCACCGGCGTAGCACTCGTCGATCTCCTCGCGGGAGTTGGCGTGCATCATCAGCAGCCGGCCGATCCGCTCGGTGCGGCCGGTTTTGACGTTGAGGACGCGGCCGCCTTTCTCGAGCTTGCCCGAGTAGACGCGGAAGTAGGTGAGCTTGCCGACGTAGGGGTCGGTCATGACCTTGAAGGCGAGCGCGGCGAACGGCGCCGAGTCGTCGGCGGGGCGCTCACCCTCGCTGTCCTCGGTCTGGCCTTTGCCGGCCGCGACGACGCCGGTGACCGGCGGCACCTCGAGCGGCGAGGGCAGCAGTTCGACGATCGCGTCGAGCAGCGGCTGCACGCCCTTGTTCTTGAACGAGGTGCCACAGAGGACCGGCGTCACCTTGGTGTCGAGGGTGGCGCGGTGGAGGCTCGCGATCAGCTTGTCCTGCGGGATCTCTTCTTCGCCGAGGAAAGCTTCCATCATCTCTTCGTCGTAGTCGGCGCAGGCTTCGATCAGCGCGGTCCGGTACTCCTCGGCCTGGGCCTGCAGGTCCTCGGGGATCTCGACTTCGTCGTAGGCGGCACCGAGCTCGTCGGTCCAGATCAGCCCTTTCATCTTCACCAGGTCGACGACGCCCTGGAAGCCCTCCTCGGCGCCGATCGGCAGCTGGATCGGCAGCGGGTTGGCGCCGAGCCGGTCCTTCATCGTCTGCACCGAGTTGAAGAAGTCGGCGCCGGTGCGGTCCATCTTGTTGATGTAGGCGAAGCGCGGCACGCCGTACTTGTCGGCCTGGCGCCAGACCGTCTCCGACTGCGGCTCGACGCCGGCGACGGCGTCGAAGACGGCAACCGCGCCGTCGAGGACGCGAAGGCTGCGCTCGACCTCGACGGTGAAGTCCACGTGGCCCGGGGTGTCGATGATGTTGATCCGGTGGTCGTTCCACTCGCAGGCCGTGGCGGCCGAGGTGATCG
>DASXOF010000137.1:0-2718 GCA_036494495.1 Solirubrobacterales bacterium
CTCCGGCAACTTCAACGACGGCCACGACATCTTCCTGGCCTTCGTCACCTTCATCGCCTTCTGCCTGATCTCCAGCGCCGGCTACTTCGTCAACGACCTGATCGACGTCGAGCTCGATCGCAAACACCCGAAGAAGCGCTACCGCCCGCTCGCCGCCCGCGAGCTCTCCGAGCGCACCGCCTGGACGATCGCCCCGTGCCTCGCGATCGTCGCCGTCGCCATCGGCTTCGCCGTCAACTGGAAAGTCGGCCTGATGGTGGTCGGCTACGGCGTCGCCCAGATGGCCTACAGCCTCGGCCTCAAGCAGATCGTGATCATCGACGTGATGACGCTGGCGGGGCTCTTCATCCTCCGCGTCGCCGCCGGCGCCAGCGCCGTCGACGCCCACGCGTCGGAGTGGCTGCTCCTCTGCACCGGCTTCCTCGCCGCCTTCCTCGGCTTCACCAAGCGCCGCCAGGAGGCGGTCTCCGAGCTCCACGAGGGCACCTCGACCCGCCCCGTCCTCGAGCACTACTCGCTGCCCTTCCTCGACCAGATGGTCTCCCTGGTCACCACCGGCACCGTGATCAGCTACTCGATCTACACCGTCAACTCGCCGCTGATCGGCAACCAGATGATGTTGACGATCCCGCCCGTGATCTACGGGATCTTCCGCTACCTCTACCTGATCTACGACCGCTCCGACGACCGCTCGATGGCCCAGATCGTCGCCGGCGACCGCGGCATCCAGGCGGCCGGCGCCGCCTTCGCGATCGTCGCCTTCCTGCTGCTCTACGTCTTCAACTAGCGGCTCGGGCTCCGGGCGCCGGACCTCCGCAGGTTTTCGCGAACCGGTTTCCGGGTTCGTACAAGTACCTGACATGAGCCACCGCAACAGCGACGGCGAGATGATCGCCGCATCGCTCGCCGACCCGCGCGCCTTCGGCGTCATCTTCGAGCGCCACTTCGGGGCGATCCACGGCTACCTGCGCCGTCGCCTCGACCGCGAGCTGGCCGATGAGCTCGCTTCGCAGACCTTCCTCGTCGCCTTCGACCGCCGCGAGCGCTTCGACCGCCGGCGCCCCGACTCTCGCCCCTGGCTCTACGGCATCGCCATCAACCTCGCCCGCAACCACCGCCGCCGCGAGGTCCGCGAGCTGCGCGCCCTGGCCGAGCTGGCGCCGGCGCCGCTGGGCGGGATCGACGGCGTCGAGGCGCGGGTCGACGCCGAGCGCCTGCGTGGCGCGCTGGCCGGGGCCCTCGCAGAGCTGCCGAGCGAGGAGGCCGACGTGCTGCTCCTGCTCGCCTGGTCCGAACTCGACCAGGCCGAGATCGCCGCCGCCCTCGAGATCCCGACGGGGACGGTCAAGTCGCGCCTCTCGCGCGCTCGCGGGCGTCTGCGAAGCGCTCTCGGGATCTCCTCGGCCGCAGGCCGACCCGCCGCAAACTCAGCGTCACCCGGAGGTAGATGATGGACGAGCTGACCCTGTTGCAAGGCTTTCGCGCCGAGCGCGCCGAGCGCGCCGAGGCGGACCCGACGGCCCGCGCCGCCGCCTGGCGGGCGCTCGAGGCCCGCTTCGAATCGGCGTCCGCGACTGCGCCGCCGGCCGTGGCCCCGCCCCGCCGCCGCCGGCTCCTGCCGCGGCACCGCCGCCTCTTCGCCCTCGCCGGCGCGACCGCGGTCGCCGCCGCGGTGGCCGGGATCCTCGTCCTCGGCTCCGGCCCGACCGCCCAGCCGGCCGCCGCCGAGGTCCTGCATGAGACCGCCGCGGTCGCCGTCTCGCCGCAGGGGCCGGCGGCCTCGCCGCTGCCCGGGCCGGGCCAGTTCGCCTACCGCAAGTTCGAGCGCCTCGAACTGCAGGGCTGGGTCCCCGGCGGCGCCTCGAGCGGGGGCGGGCTGATGCGCCGGCCCGACGCCTTCAACGCGCTGATGCCGACGACCCAGGAATGGTGGACCGCCGCCGACGGCGCCGGTCGCGTCCGCGAGGTCGCCGGCACCCCGCGCTTCCTCTCGAGCGAAGAACAGGCCCGCTGGGAAGCGGCGGGCTCCCGGCTCCCCGCCCCCTTCGACCCCGAATACCAGCGCAAGTACCCGCTTGCCTACAAGGACGCGCTGGAGCTGGGCCGCGGCGTGGTCGACACCGAACACGCGGCGCTGGCGCGCTTCCACTTCCCCGACAACACCGATCTCCCGACCGAGCCCGCAGCGCTCCGCGAGGCGATCGAAACGCACAACATGAAGGGCGCCGAATTCGACCTCAGCGATCCCGCCCCGAAGCGCCGCGACAGCAAGGAAACGATCGAGGGCCTGTTCAACATCCTGGTCGAAGGCCCGACCACGCCGCAGCTGCGGGCCGCGGTCTTCAACGCCCTCGCCGAACTGCCGGGGATCGAAGTGGACACCGACGCCACCGACTTCCTCGGCCGCCAGGGCTACGCGGTTCGCTCGATCGACCGGGGGGAGGGTGGCGGAATCGAATTCATCTTCGACCCCGACACCGCCGAGCTGCTCGCCCAGCGCGAATTCCTCAGCGCCCCGGGCGACAGCCCCTACCTGGAAGGCCTGCCGGCCGGCCAGACGATCCGTGAGACCGCCTACATCGAAGACGCCGTGGTCGGCTCGACCCACGAAACCGGCGCCGAGGCCGGCGCCGGCTAAGCCAGGCCGACTTCGTCCTCGGGCCCGCCTTCCATCAGGTAGAAGCGGGCGCGGCCGAGCTCGTCGCCGTTGACCTCGAC
>DASXOF010000138.1:0-8417 GCA_036494495.1 Solirubrobacterales bacterium
TCGGGCGCGCCGGTGCTCACGCGACCGCCCGCTCGCCGTCGCGGCGCCGCGCCATCTCCGCGGCGACGTCGATGATCATGTCCTCCTGGCCGCCGACGATCGCCCGCCGGCCGAGCTCGACGAGCACGTCCCGGGCGTCGACGTCGAAGCGCTCGGCCGCCCGCTCGGCGTGCAGCCGGAAGCTCGAGTAGACGCCGGCGTAGCCGAGCACCAGCGAGGCGCGGTCGATCACCTGCGGCCGCGGCAGGAGCGGCGCGACCACTTCCTCGGCCACGTCGGCCAGGGCGAAGAGGTCGACGCCGGTCCGGTGCCCCGACCGCTCCAGCGCCGCCGCCAGGACCTCGAGCTGGGCGTTGCCCGAGCCGGCACCGAGGCCGCGCAGCGAGCCGTCCAGCCAGGTGGCCCCGGCCGTGACCGCCGCCAGGGCGTTGCCGACGCCGCAGCCGAGGTTGTTGTGGGCGTGGAACCCGACCTCGCAGGAGAGCGCCTGGCGCAGCGCCGCGACTCGCTCCGCGGCGCCGTCCGGCACCAGGGCCCCGGCGCTGTCGACGACGTAGACGACCTCGGCCCCGGCGCTCTCCATCAGCAGCGCCTGCTCGACCAGCGCCGCCGGCTCGATCATGTGGCTCATCATCAGGAAGCCGACCGTGGTCATGCCTTCGCCGCGGGCCCATTCGAGGTGCTGCTGGGCGATGTCGGCCTCGGTGCAGTGCGTCGCCACGCGGGCGACCGAGGCGCCGAGGCCCTTCGCCTCGCGCAGGTCGGCGACGGTGCCGATCCCGGGCAGCAGCAGCACCGCGACGCGGGTGCGGTCGGTGGCGGCGACCGCGGCCTCGATCAGCTCGCGGTCGCTGCTCGCCGCCAGCCCGTACTGGATCGAGGAGCCGCCGAGGCCGTCGCCGTGGGTGACCTCGAGGACGTCGACACCGCCCCGCTCGAGGCCGGCCGCCACCGCCGTCGCCTGCTCCGGCGTGAACTGGTGGGCGACGGAGTGCATGCCGTCGCGCAGGGTCGAGTCGACCAGCGTCACGGTGCTCATGCGCCCGCCCCCGCCGCGAGAAGGTGCGAGGCCACCTGTTCGCCGACCCGGGCCGCGGCCGCGGTCATGATGTCGAGGTTGCCGGCGTAGGGCGGCAGGAAGTCGCCGGCGCCCTCGACCTCGAGCAGCACCGTGACCAGGTCGCCGTCGACGTCGCAGAGCTTCAGCCGGTAGCCGGGGACGTACTCGGCCACCGCGGCGACCATCTCCTCGACCGAGCGGCGGATCGCCTCCGGCTCGGCCTCGCGCACCCGCGCGTACACGGTGTCCCGCATCAGCAGCGGCGGCTCGGCCGGGTTGAGGATGATCAGCGCCTTGGCCCGGTCGGCGCCGCCGACAACCTCGATCGCCCGCGCCGTGGTGACCGTGAACTCGTCGATGCTCTGGCGGGTGCCGGGGCCGGCGCTGGCCGAGGCGATGGTGGCGACGATCTCGGCGTAGGCGACGTCGGCGACGCGGTCGATCGCGTGGACGATCGGGATCGTCGCCTGACCGCCGCAGGTGACCATGTTGACGTCGGGGGCCTCCTGCTCGGCGGCGAGGTTGACGCTCGGCACCACGTAGGGGCCGAGCGCCGCCGGCGTCAGGTCGACCACCCGCTTGCCGAGCTCGGTCAGGAGCTTCGCGTTGGCGCGGTGCGCCTTCGCCGAGGTCGCCTCGAAGACCAGCGGCACGTCGTCGCGCTCGCGCAGCGCCTCGACGCCGGCGGCGCTCGACTCGACGCCGAGCTCGCGCGCCCGCGCCAACCCCGGCGAGTCCTCGTAGATGCCGATCATCAGCACCGGCTCCACGTTCGGGCTGCGGTCGAGCTTCATCAGCAGGTCGGTGCCGATGTTTCCGGGGCCGATCACCGCGGCCCGCACCGAGTCGCTCATGCTCCTCCCCCCTGCCCGCCGTCGAAGCTGACCCGGACCTCGCCGATCCCCTCGACCGCCGCTTCGGCGACCGCCCCGGCCGCCACCGGCAGGGCCCGCGCGAAGGCGCCCGGGATGACCACGTCGCCGGCGGCGATCGTGCCGCCGCCGAACTCGTCGAGCGCCCGCGCCAGCCAGGCGATCGCCGCCGCCGGATGGCCGAGGACCGCGTCGCCGCGCCCTTCCACCGTCTCCTCGGCGCCGCCGGCGTCGCGGACCGTCATCCGGCCGGCGACGGCGGCGAGGTCGAGGTCTTCGAGCGCCCGCCACTCGCCGATCACGACGTGGCCGCAGGAGGCGTTATCGGCGATCGTGTCGGCGATCTGGATCCGCCAGTCGGCGACGCGGCTGTCGATCACCTCGATCGCGGCGGCCACCCCCTCCGTCGCCGCCAGCACGTCGGCGACCCCGAGGCCGGGGCCGGCGAGCTCGGCGCCGATCAGGAAGGCGACCTCCGCCTCGGCCCGGGGGGCGATCAGCTCGGCGCTCTGCAGGACCGTGCCGCTCGGGCTCACCATGGCATCGGTCAGGTAGCCGAAGTCCGGCTGGTCGACCCCGAGCATCTCCTGCATCGCGGCGCTGGTCAGGCCGATCTTGTGGCCGACCGGCCGGGCGCCCGCGGCCAGCCGCAGGGTGCGCCCGGCCTGCTGGACGGCGTAGGCGCCGGCGATCGTCATGTCCGGGCTCGCATCGGTCGGCGGCGGGATCGGGACCCGCGTCCGCTCGGCCTCGAGCAGCGCTGCCGCCACTCCCTCGGAATCGGTCACTTTCGATCTCCTTTCGTCAGCACCACCATCTCGATCTCGACCGCGAACCCGAGCGGCAGCGCCTGCGCCCCGATCGCCGCCCGGGCGTGGGCGCCGCGCTCCTCGCCGAAGGCGAGGTGGAGCACGTCGGAGGCGCCGTCGATAACCGCCGGCAGGTCGCGGAAGTCCTCGCTGCAGGCGACGAAGCCGAGCACCTTGACAACCCGCTCGACCGCGTCGAGCGAGCCGAGCGCGTCCTCGGTCTGGGCCAGCAGGTTCAGCATGCAGTCGCGGGCGGCGGCGCGGCCGGCCTCGAGGTCGAGGTCGGCGCCGACCCTGCCGACGTGGCCGTCGGCGCCCTGGCCGGAGAGGAACAGGAGCTCCCCGGCCTGCACGTAGCCGCGGTAGCGCCCGGCCTTCGGCCGCAGCGGCGGCAGCTCGAGGCCGGCCGCCCGCAGGCGCTCGACCACCGCGCTCACGACCGCGCCCCCACCGTGCCGAGCAGGCGCTCGGCGTTGGCGCCGAGGATCAGCTCCTTCTCGGCGGAGCTGAGCGCCGAGCGCTCGACCAGCTCGCCTGGGCGGTCCTCGCCCATGATGAAGGGGAAGTCGCTGCCGAGCAGGACCCGCTCGGCGCCGACCCGGCGGACCAGCAGCTCGAGGCTCGCCTCGTCCCAGACGACCGAGTCGAAGTGGCAGCGGCGCAGCTGCTCGCGGGGCGGCTCGTGCAGGTGCTCGCGTGCCGCCGGCCAGACCTCCCAGCCCCGCTCCATCCGGCCGATCGTGAACGGCACCGAGCCGCCGCCGTGGGCGAACAGCACTTGGAGGTCGGGCACCGCTTCCAGCACCCCGCCGAAGAGCAGCGCCCCGACCGCGTAGGCGGTCTCGGCCGGCATCCCGACCGTGTAGAGGAAGTAGTAGTCGGCCAGCCGCTCGGGCCTGGTCATCTGCCAGGGATGGACGAAGACGACCGCGCCGAGCTCGGCGGCGCGGCGGAAGAAGGGCACCAGGCGCGGCGCGTCGAGCTCGGTCCCGCCGACGTTGGTGCCGATCTCCACCCCGGCCAGGCCGAGCTCCCCGACGCAGCGCTCGAGCTCCTCGATCGCCAGCCCGGTGTCGTTGAGGGGGACCGTCCCGAAGCCGTCGAACAGCCCCGGGCCGGCGGCCACGACGCCCGCCAGGTGCTCGTTCAGGTAGCGCGCCATTTCCCGCGTCCGCCGCGGCTCGGCCCAGTAGGAGAACATCACCGGCACGGTCGAGAGCACCTGGCGGTCGACCCCGGTCCGCTCCATCGCCGCCGCCCGCGCGCCGGCGTCGAAGAGGCGCTCGTCGACATCCCGGAA
Source organism: Solirubrobacterales bacterium (assembly GCA_036494495.1). GTDB lineage: Bacteria > Actinomycetota > Thermoleophilia > Solirubrobacterales > 70-9 > VAYN01. The sequence continues at coordinate 4,042 of DASXOF010000138.1, forward strand.
CGGCCGCTCCCCGACCATGATCCTGGCGCTGCAGCCGTCGGCCCGCTCGAGCCGCGGCCAGCGCGGGTCCCCGTAGCGCTCGGCCAGGTCCGGCCACTCGGCCGGCAGCACGTGGCTGTGGACGTCGATCCGCACCGGCTCAGGAGCTGCCGGCCACCGGGGGCAGCTGCGAGTCCATCGAGAACTCTTCGTAGACGTCGAGCACGCGGCCGCAGCCCTTGCAGGTCCGCAGCTCCTCGTCGGCGTCGAACTCCTTCAGCTTGTTGGCGAACTGCCGCTCGATGTCCTCGAGCTGGAAGCTGATCGTGTGGATCAGCGTGTTGCAGGTCTCGCAGTGCCACTGGAAGCGATCCAGTTCGCCGGCCTGGCGCTGGCGCTCGACGACGAACCCGTAGGTGCCCGCGGGGCGGCGCGGCGCGTGCGGCACCAGCGCCGGCACCATCAGGATCTCGCCCTCGCGCAGCGGGTTGACCACCCGCTCGCCGTCGATCTGCAGGTCGACGCGGATGTCGCCCTTGAGCTGGATGAAGAGCTCGTCGCCCGGGTTGATGTGGAAGTCGTTGCGTGAGTTGGCGCCGCTGACGAAGGTGATGAACTCGCCTTCCTGCCAGACCACCTTGTTGCCGACCGGCTTCGGGAAGTTGTCGCGGTTCGCCGCGATCCAATCCATCAGGTTCAGCGGCTTCAGCTGTGGTGGGTTCATTGCTCTCTTTCTTGCTCGGTTGACTGGATGCGGTCGGGCTGACCGAGATAGCTGGCCGCAAGCAGGCGGTGGTCGTCGCGCAGCTGCTCGGCTTCGGCGGCCAGCACGATCCGGCCGTTGACCATCACGTAGGCCCGGTCGGCGACGGCCAGCGCCATCTCGACGTGCTGCTCGACCAGGAGGACGCCGGCGCCGCGCTCCTCGGCGAAGGCCCGCAGGGCCGGCAGGATCCGCTCGACGATGACCGGCGCCAGGCCGAGGCTGAGCTCGTCGACGACGAGCATCCGCGGCCGGCTGGCGAAGGCCCGGGCCAGCGCCAGCATCTGCTGCTCGCCGCCGGAGAGGAGGACGGCGCGGCGCTTCATCAACGGCTCGAGCGCGGGGAAGTGGCGCAGCGCGTCGGCGATCCCCTCCTTGTCGGAGGCGTGGCAGGCTCGCAGGTGCTCGGCGACGGTGAGGTCGGGGAAGAGCGAGCGGTCCTCGGGTACGTGGGCGAGGCCGCGCCGGGCGAGGCGGTTGGTGCGGGAGTGGCGGCCGCCGACCTCCTCGCCGAACAGCCGGACGCTGCCGGCGAGGGTCGGCAGCAGCGCCGAGAGGGCGAGCAGCGTGGTCGTCTTGCCGGCGCCGTTGGGGCCGAGCAGCGCCACCACCTCGCCGGCCTCGACGCTGAGCGAGACGTCGGCGGTGACCGGCACGCCGGCGTAGCCGGAGGCGTGGCCCTCGAGGCACAGCACCTCGGTCACGAGGCGGGCTCCGTGTCGACCTCGGCCACCACGGCGGCGCCGGAGCCGAGGTAGGCGGCGACGACGCTCGGGTCTTCGATCACCTGCTGCGGCTCGCCTTCGGCGATCGGCTTGCCGAAGTCGAGCACCAGCAGCCGCTCGCAGACCGAGAGCACCAGCTCCATGTCGTGGTCGATGAGGACGATCGCGATGCCGGTCGCCGCGGTCTCGCGCAGGCGGCGGCCGAGCTCGGCGGTCTCGTCCGGGGTGAGCCCCGCCGCCGGCTCGTCCATCAGGACGACGCTCGGGTCGCCGGCCAGGGCGCGAGCGATCGAGGTCAGCTTGCGCAGGTCCTGCGGGATCTCGTCGACCTGCCGCTCGGCGACGTGGCCGAGCCCGAGCCGATCGACCAGCTGGCGCAGCTCCGCCTCGCGCCGGACCCGGCGGCCGGGGTGCAGGGCGTCGAGCGGCAGCGTCCACCAGGGCGGCGAGTCGGCGGCGGCGAGCACGTTCTCGAGCACCGTCAGGTCCTCGAACAGCTCGCCGGCCTGCCAGGTCCGGGCGAGGCCGCGGCGCACGCGCAGGTGCGGCGCCGTCGCGCCGATCTCGCGCCCGGCCAACCGCACCGTGCCCCCCGCCAGCGGCGCGAAGCCGCTGAGGCCGTCGACCAGCGAGGACTTGCCGGCGCCGTTGGGGCCGATGATCCCGAAGATCGAACCCGGCTCCACGGCGAAGCTGACGTCCTCGACCGCCTTCACCTCGCCGTAGTGGACGCGGACGTCCTCGACCTCGAGCAGGCTCATGCGCTGGCCTCCGCCGCGGGCAGCGCGACCTCGGCGGGAGAGCGGTCGCGGCGCCGCAGCTGCTCGGCGAACCGGGCGCAGGCCCCGGCGATCCCGTCCGGCGCAGCCACCGCGGCGACCATCACGACCACGCCGCTGACCACCACCTGGTAGTCGCCGACCGCGATGACCCGGTCGATCAGGGCGAGGACGAGGCCGTTGGGGATCAGCAGGGCGCCGAACAGCGCCCCCTTGATGCTGGTGATGCCGCCGAGGTAGGCGTAGACGAGGAAGACCAGCGAGACCTCGATCCCGAACGAGCTCGGCGAGAGTCGGACCTGCTGGTAGGCGAAGAGGGCGCCGCCGAGCCCGGCGATCAGGGCCGCGAGGGCGAAGGCGATCAGCTTGGTCTGCGGGACGTCGATCCCCGAGGAGGCGGCGGCCCGCTCGTTGGCGCGGACCGCGAGCAGCCTGATGCCGCTCGGCGAGCGCCGCAGGTTGGCGACCGCGACGGCGGCGATCACCGCGAAGACGAGGACGAAGAAGCCGAAGGCGAGGCTCGGGTAGTGGCTAGAGCCGAGGATGTCGAAGTCGATCCCGAGCAGGTGCGGCGCCGGCGACTGGTGGCCTTCGACGCCGCCGACGATCGTGCTGTTGAGGAAGACCAGCTGCTCGGTCGCCACCCCGGCGGCGAGGGTGACGACGGCGAGGCTGGTGCCGCGCACCCGCAGCGCCGGGATGCCGATCACCAGGCCGAGCCCGGTGGTCACCGCGATCGCCAGGAGCGGCGCGAACGGGAAAGGGACGCCGGCGCCGGAGGCGAAGGTGCCGACCAGCAGGCCGGCGAGACCGGCGAAGGTGACCTGCATCATCGAGGCCTGCCCGACGTAGCCGGTGATCAGCACGCTCGAGAGGCAGACGACGAAGCTGATCAGGGTGACGATCAGGCCGAGGCGGATGTCGCCGCTGACCAGGGTGAGGCCGACACCGGCGACGGCGAGACCGGCGAGGGCGCTGGCGCCGACCCGCCGCGGCCGCGGCGAGGCCGGCAGCCGGGCCTGCTCGAAGTCGCCGCGGCGCAGCGTCGTGTTGCCGCGCAGGAAGGCGACGACGATGATCAGGACGAGGGGCGCGACCACCTGCAGCCCGGCCGGCAGCCAGGGGTTGTTGGTCTGCAGGTCGACGAGCTCGCTCTGCAGGATCCCGAGGCCGATGCCGGTGGCGCAGGCGATCCCGAAGGAGCGGAAGCCGGCGACCATCGCCGCCGCCAGCGAGGGGACCAGGAAGAGCAGCGCCGCCGAGGGGGCGATCGGGATCAGCGGCGCGACGAGGACCCCGAAGACGCCGGCCAGGGCGCTGGCCAGGACCCAGTTGCCGAGCGCGATCAGCTTCGGGTCGCGGCCGACCAGCATCGCCCCCTTCGGGCTGGCGGCGGCGGCGCGCGTCGCCAGGCCGAAGGTCGAGTACTTGTAGAGGGCGGCGAGCAGGGCGGCGGCGAGGATCGCGAGGCCGGCGAGCCAGAGGCGGTCCTGCTGGACGGTGGCGCCGAAGATCGTCACCGGGTCCGCCGGCAGGATCTGCGGCGCGAACTGCGGCGCCGCCGCCTGGCTCGGGAAGTTGAGTTCGATCTGGCCGACGATCGCCAGCAGCAGCCCCACGGTGGCGACGATCTGGGCCAGCACCGGGGCGCGCTCGAGGGCGCGGAAGACCAGCAGGTAGGCGGCCGCCCCGATCGCCGCGGTGCAGAGCACCGAGAGCGCGAAGGCCGGCGCGAACGCCATCGGATCGCCGAGCGAGACCGAGCGCACCCCCGGCACCGGCAGCATCAGCTCGCCGGTGGACCGCAGCTGGAGGTAGGCGTAGATCGCGTAGACCGCGAGTGCGGCGTGGGCGAAGTTGATCACCCCGGAGGAGCGGTGCATCAGCACCAGGCCCTCCGCGACCGTCGCGTAAATGGCGCCGCTGCCGAGCCCCAGAAGGGCAAAAAGGAAGATCTGCTGCAAGTCGTCTCCTCGTCCTGAAAAGTCTCAATGCGAAGTTTGAATTCGCATTGAGACCATCTAATCAGGATCGCGAGGTTGCTGTCAAGGCGACGGCTCGGCCGCCGCCAGGCGCGCCAGCATCTCGGCGGCGGCCGCGGCCGGCTCGTGCACGGCGGGCCGCGGCAGC
>DASXOF010000139.1:0-9364 GCA_036494495.1 Solirubrobacterales bacterium
CTGATCGACATGGCGCCGAAAGAGCTGGAGAAGGTCCTCTACTTCGCCGCCTCGATGATCACCTGGGTCGACGAGGAGGCGCGCGACAAGGACATCGGCAAACTCGAGAAAGAGGTCAAAAAAGTCGTCGACTCCTACGAGTCCGAACAGCAGAAACGGACGCAGGAGCTGAACGAGTCGCTCGAGCGCCGGGTCGCTTACCTCGAGACCGGTGAGCAGTCGAAATTCGACGACGAAGACCACATCTGGGCCGACTCGCTGAAACTGACGACGGCGCAGCTGCGCAAGCTCAAAGACGACGAACGCAGCAAAATGCTGAAAGAGCTGCGCAAACAGTTCGACGCGGAGATCGCCGACACCGAGGCCTACCTGGAGGAGGCCGGTGAGCGGATGCAGGAAGTCTGGAAGATCTTCACCGAGATGAAGCCGAAGGACGTCATCAACGACGAGACGGTCTTCCGCGAGCTCAAGGACCGCTTCGGCTCGCCGTTCGGTTGGGGCGAGTACTTCCGCGGCGGCATGGGTGCCGAAGCGGTGCGCGACCTGCTCGAACAGGTCAACCTCGAGTCCGACTGTGAGGAACTCGAGCAGATCATCAACACCTCCAAAGGCCAGAAACAGGCCCGCGCGGTGAAGCGGCTGAAAGTCGCCTCGGCCTTCCTGCACTCGGAGAACAGGCCGGAGTGGATGATCCTCGACGCGGTGCCGGTGATCCCGCCGGAGCTGCGGCCGATGGTCCAGCTCGACGGTGGCCGTTTCGCCACCTCCGACCTGAACGACCTCTACCGGCGCGTGATCAACCGCAACAACCGGCTGAAAAGGCTGCTCGATCTCGGCGCGCCCGAGATCATCGTCAACAACGAGAAGCGGATGCTGCAGGAGGCGGTCGACGCGCTGTTCGACAACGGCCGTCGCGGCCGCCCGGTCACGGGCCCCGGCAACCGTCCCCTGAAGTCGCTCTCGGACATGCTCAAGGGCAAGCAGGGCCGGTTCCGCCAGAACCTGCTCGGCAAGCGCGTCGACTACTCCGGCCGCTCGGTGATCGTCTCCGGCCCGAGCCTGCGGCTGCACCAGTGCGGGCTGCCGAAGCAGATGGCGCTGGAGCTCTTCAAGCCGTTCATCATGGCCCAGCTGGTCGAGCGCAAAGCCGTGCAGAACATCAAGGCGGCGAAGAAGATGGTGGAGTCGATGATCCCCGAGGTCTGGGACGTCCTCGAGGAAGTCATCCACGAACACCCGGTGCTGCTGAACCGGGCGCCGACCCTGCACCGCCTCGGCATCCAGGCCTTCGAACCGGTGCTGGTCGAGGGCAAGGCGATCCAGGTCCACCCGCTCGTCTGCTCGGCCTTCAACGCCGACTTCGACGGCGACCAGATGGCGGTCCACGTGCCGCTCTCGGCCGAGGCCCAGGCAGAGGCGCGGATCCTGATGCTGTCCGCCAACAACATCCTCTCCCCGGCCCACGGGGCGCCGCTGGCGACGCCGAGCCAGGACATGGTCCTCGGCATCTACTACCTGACCTACGGGCCCACCGAGGCGGAGCTGAAGACCGCCGAAGAGGAGCTCGTGGCCGGCAAGGGCCGCAACGGCGCCGGCGCGGTGAAGACGTTCCGCTCCTCCCAGGAGGCCGAGCTCGTCTACGAGAACGGCGGCTGCAAGCTGCAGGATCAGGCCGAGTACCGGCGTGCCGGTCGCGGCCACTTCCTGACCACCGTCGGCCGCATCATCTTCAACGAGAAGATCGAGCGGGCGCTGGCCGATGCCCTCGGCGAGGACTTCGACCCGACCTCGTTCCAGTTCAAGAACTTCTCGCTGAAGAAGAAGGACATCAACGAGATGGTCTCCGGCCTGGTCGACGCCTTCGGGGCGCCGGCGGTTTCGCAGGTGCTCGACGCCTTCAAGGACCTCGGCTTCCAGTACGCGAGCAAGGCCGGGATCACGGTCTCCAAGAACAACGTCGTCTCGCCGCCGGAGAAGCCCGAAATCCTCGAGCGCTACGAGCAGGAGACGGCCGCCATCCAGGGCCAGTACGACGAAGGCTATATCACGGCCGAGGAGCGCCATGAGGCTGTTACGGCGCACTGGAACCGCGCGACCGACGAGGTCGCGCAGGCGATGGAGGACAACCTCGACGAGCTCAACCCCATCTTCATGATGGCCAACTCGGGGGCGCGCGGATCGTTCAAACAGATCCGCCAGCTGGCCGGGATGCGCGGCCTGATGGCCAACCCGAAAGGGGAGATCATCGAGCGGCCGATCAAGGCCAACTTCATGGAGGGGCTCTCGGTCCTGGAGTACTTCATCTCGACCCACGGTGCCCGAAAGGGCCTCGCCGACACGGCGCTGCGGACGGCCGACTCCGGCTACCTCACCCGCCGCCTGGTCGACGTCGCCCAGGACGTGATCGTGCGCCAGGAGGACTGCAAGACCAAAGACCACATCGAGATGCGCCTCCGCAAGGAGGACGGCAGCCTCAACGACAACCTCTATGGCCGCCTGGCGGCGAAAAAGCTCGAGACCAAACGCGGTCGTGAGCTGCTGAAGCGCAACCAGGAGATCACCCCGGCCGACGTCAAGGAGATTGCCGAGGCGCTCGGTGACGAGGAGCTCGGTATCCCGGTCCGCTCGGCGCTCAAGTGCGAGGCCGAGACCGGCGTGTGCCGCGCCTGCTACGGCGTCGCGCCGGCGACCGGGTTCATGGTCGACATCGGCGACGCGGTCGGGATCATCGCCGCGCAGTCGATCGGCGAGCCCGGGACCCAGCTGACGATGCGCACCTTCCACACCGGAGGCGTCGCCGGCCAGGACATCACCCAGGGTCTGCCGCGGATCGTCGAGCTCTTCGAGGCGCGCAAACCGAAGGGCCTGGCGCAGATGGCCGAGGCCGCCGGCAAGGTCGGGATCGAGGAGACCGACAAAGCGCTGAAAGTGATCGTCACCGAGTCGAGCGGCGAGGAGACGAGCTACTCGTTCCCGCTGCGGACCCGCCTCCACGTCGCCGACGGCGACAAAGTCGAGGTCGGCCAGCAGCTCAACGACGGCTCGCTCTACCCGGCGGACCTGCTGGCGATCCGCGGTCGCACCGCGGTCGAGGTCTACCTCGTCGAAGAGGTGCAGAAGGTCTACAGCGCCCAGGGCGTCGACATCAACGACAAGCACATCGAGCTGATCGCCCGGCAGATGCTGCGCAAGTCGCGGATCGAGACGAAAGGCTCGACCAGCCTGCTGCCCGGTCAGCTCGAGGACCGTGGGGCCCTCAAACGGCTGAACAAGAAGACCAAAGAAGAAGGCGGCACGCCGGCCAAAGCCGAGGAGGTGATCCTCGGGATCACCAAGGCCTCGTTGGCGACGGAGTCCTTCCTCTCGGCCGCCTCCTTCCAGGAGACGACCAAGGTCCTCACCGACGCGGCGCTCGAGGGCAAACGCGACCGCCTCGTCGGCCTCAAGGAGAACGTCATCATCGGCAAGCTGATCCCGGCAGCCACCGGGCTCAAGCACTACCGCACGGTGGCGATCGAGCCGGCGGTGGCGATCGAACCGCCGAGCGACGAGGACCTGCTCGAGGAAGACGAGCTGGCCGCCGAGCTCGGGGTCGACGGCGTCGACACCCCGGTCGAGGGCTTCGGCCTGTCCTTCGCCGAGGAGCTCGAGGAGCTGGCGCAGGAGATCGAGTCGACCTCCGAGGAGTCGAACAAATAGCCAAGTTTCGGGGGGCCTCTGTTTTGGCCCCCCAAAACTGGGTATAAGTCTGATTGCCTGAGATTGCGAGTCAATGCGGAACGGCCGGGGCGAAAGCCCCGGCCGTTCCGCGTTCTGGGCCCTGTCGGCCTGGGGGCGGGTGCTAGTTGCTGCTGCCGCCGGTGAGGCAGTAGGCGAAGGCGGTCAGCGACGAGGCCGCGCCGCTGTTGTTCTTCGCCTGGGCGAGCCAGCCGTTGCCCTGACGGAGGGTCGAGGTCAGCTCGACTCCGAAGTTGGCGGGCTGGGCTCCGCCGCTGATCACCGTGGTGCCTTCGGGGCAGGTGACGGAGACGCTGACGTTGGCGCCGGCGGCGACCGTGGCGCTGTTGCTCACCTGGACGATCGGGCCGAGCTCCGAGGAGCGGACCGCCCCGGCCTGGATCTCGCTCGAGCCGACCGAGTTCGGTCCCAGGTCATCGCTGGTCAGCGACTGGTCGGCGACCTTCCCGGAGGAGACCGCGTTGGCGGCGATCTGCGTCGCGCCGACCGCTTCCGGCCCGATCTTGGTCTGGTCGACCGCGGCGGGGGCGATTTTCGGCGTCGTCACCGCCGCGTCCCTCAGATCGACCGTCCGCACGGTCCCGTCGACGATCTGCGCCGAGCGAACCGAGTTCTTGGCGATGCCGACGGCGAGCGCCGAGCCGGTGAGGGCCATGAAGAGGGCGACGCAGCTGAGGATCAGGGCGGGGGAGGGGCGGAAGCGGCGGGTCTTGGTGGTGTGGGTCTTGCTGGTCATCGGGGACTCCTTTCGGTTGGTTTTGATTCCCGATGGGTCCAGCTTCGGCGAGGTGGGGGGTTTCAACTACGGGTCCTAGGGGTGGAAAAGGCCACCCCTTGAAAGGGCGAGGGAGCGCCGCGGGGTCTCCCCCCGTCGCTGCCCGGGGTTCGGGACGCGCTCCGGTCTGCCGCGATTCGTTGCGTTCGAGCCACCGGTCCCCCACGCGTCTGCGATTCACCGCCTATATGGCGGGAAATGGCAGACGCATCACATGCGGTCTGGCCGCCCAGCCAGTCGTGTAGGTTCCGGCCATGCTCTCGGAGGAGAAGGCCTGCATCGTTGGCGCTGGCAGCTCGGGGATCGTCGCCGCTCAGGTCCTGGCCGCCCGCGGGATCCCCTTCGACATCTTCGAGAAGGGGTCGCAGATCGGGGGCAACTGGCGCTACGAAAACGACAACGGGATGTCGTCGGCGTATCGGTCGCTCCACATCAATACCTCGCGGCGGGTGATGGCCTACAAGACGCTGCCGATGCCCGATCACTATCCGGACTATCCGGACCACTTCCAGATGGCGGCCTACTTCGACGAATTCGCCGACCACTTCGGGTTGCGGGAGAAGATCCGCTTCCAAACCGAGGTGGTGCGGGCGGAGCCGGTCGACGGGGGCGCCGGGGGTTGGGACGTGACCGTCGCCGGTCCCGAGGGCGAGGAGACCAATCATTACCGGGCCATGCTGGTCGCCAACGGGCACCATTGGGACCCGCGTTGGCCCGAACCGGCCTTCCCCGGCGCCGAGGAGTTCGAGGGCGAGCAGATCCACGTCCACCATTACCGCGAGTCCGACGTGCTGGTCGGCAAGCGGGTGCTGGTGCTGGGCATCGGCAACTCGGCCACCGACGTCGCCGTCGAGTCCTCGCGGATCGCCGACGCCACCTTCATCGCCACCCGTCGCGGCGCCTGGGTCCTGCCCAAGTACATCAACGGCAAGCCGATCGACGAGACCCTCAACCCGATCACCGGCCTGGCGCCGATCCCGCTGCAGCGCTTCTTCACGATGCGGGCGCTCGGGATCGCGGTCGGCCAGATGGAGACCTACGGCCTGCCGAAGCCCGACCACAAGCTGTTCGAGGCGCACCCGACCGTCTCCTCGGAGCTGCTGCCGCGGCTCGGCCACGGCGACATCACCGCCAAGCCCAACATCGAGCGCTACGACGGCGGTCGCACCGTTCGCTTCGTCGACGGCAGCCGCGAGGAGATCGACCTCGTCGTCTACTGCACGGGCTACAAGATCACCTTCCCGTTCTTCGACCCGGGGACCTTCTCGGCCCCGGAGAATCGGATGCCGCTCTACCGGCGGGTCGCCTCGGTCGAGCGCCCGAACCTCTACTTCGTCGGCTTCATCCAGCCGCTGGGGCCGATCATGCCGTTGGCCGAGGCGCAGTCGGAGTGGATCGCCGACCTGCTCGGCGGCCGCGCCTCACTGCCGCCCGCGGCGGAGATGAAGAAGGAGATCGACACCGAGGAAGCGCGCCAGGCGAAGCGCTTCGTCGCCTCTAAGCGTCATACGGTCGAGGTCGACTTCTATCCCTATCTGCGCGAGATCCGGCGCGAGCGAAAACGGGCTGCGGCGCCGGCTTGACCCGCGGGCGGCCGCCCGGCGGGCAGGGCGGCAGCTCGGCGACGGCGCCGCCGCCGTGGGGCCCGCGGCGCGGCCCGCGCGGCAGCTTCGGCCTCGGGCGGCGACGCCGCTTGAAGCTGCCGCCGTCGGTCTCCGGATCTTCCTCCACCTCCGGCGCCTTGCTCGCCCACCAGACGAGCCAGATCCCGTAGACCACCGGGATCTTCAGCACGACGAGCAGGAAGAAGATCGGCCAGAACCCAGTCACCTGATCAGTCTACCCGCCGCTCCCGGAGCTACCCGTCGGCCGCCAGGCCCTCGGCCCAGGCCAGCAGCGCCTCGGTTTCGGTCTCCTGCAGGCCCTGCGCGGAGAGGGTCGGCATCAGCAGCGTCGGCTCCGGCCGTTCGCGCGCCCACTCGTAGCAGCTCTTGTCGAGGTTGTCGTCGAGCCAGGCGAGCGCCCTGCCGCGGCAGTGGACCTCGAGCGGCCCCAGCTTCCAGTGGGCCGAGCCGAAGCGGGCCGCGCCGTCGAAGGTGAGGTGCGGCAGCTCGGGCAGGCCGAGCATCGCCGGCAGGTAGTAGTTGGCTTTGTCCTCCCAGCCGGTCGCCCAGATCAGCTCGAAGCGCGCGGCCAGCTGCTGCAGCCGCTCACCGGCCCCGAGCGAGATGCAATGGACGACCCCGTCGATCAGCTCGAAGCGGGCGACGTCGGGCCCCGGCGTCTCGTCCCAGCCGAAGATCGAGATGACCCCGTCGACGTCGACCGCCAGGATCGGCCGGCTCATCTGAATCTCGAGGATCTAGACGGCATGGGACGGTGGCTGGCAAGGACGCAGGGAGTGAGGCGAGGGGAGCGCACTCTAGTGCGTGACCCGAGCCGAACGACCGAGGACGCCGCCAGGCGCCGTCCCATGCCGTCTACCAGCGGTAGTGGGCGAAAGCCTTGTTGGCCTGGGCCATGCGGTAAATGTCGTCCTTCCGCTTCCAGGCGCTGCCCTGCTGCTGGTTGGCGTCAAGTATCTCGCTCGCCAGGCGCTCTGCCATCGAGTACTCGCGGCGGGCGCGGGCGAACTGGACGAGCCAGCGGACGGCGAGGGTGCGGGCGCGACGCGCGGGGACCTCGACCGGGACCTGGTAGGTGGCGCCGCCGACCCGGCGGGAGCGCACCTCGAGGACGGGAGTCAGCTGTTTGACCGCCGATTCCAGCACCTCGACCGAGTCTTCGCCGGTGCGCTCGCCGACGATCGCCAGGGCGTCGTAGACGATCCGCTCGGCGAGGGACTTCTTGCCGTCGCTCATCACCTTGTTGATCAGCTGCTGGACGAGCCGGTTGCGATGACGCGCATCGGGCTCGATCGGCCGGATCTGGGCGGCGGAGCGGCGCGGCATTAGGAAGCTTTGACCCCGTAGAGCGACCGCTTCTGCTTGCGGTCGGAGACGCCGGCGGCGTCGAGGGTGCCGCGGACGACTTTGTAGCGGACGCCTGGCAGGTCCTTGACGCGACCACCTTTGATCAGGACGACCGAGTGCTCCTGCAGGTTGTGCCCCTCACCGGGGATGTAGGTGGTGACCTCCATGCCGTTGGTCAGCCGCACACGCGCGATCTTGCGCAGGGCCGAGTTCGGCTTCTTCGGCGTCACCGTCGCCACGCGGGTGCAGACGCCGCGCCGCTGCGGGGCGGCTACGCGCTTCTTGCGACCCTGGCCCGACTTGAGTCCGGGGGTCGTGGTCTTCTTCTTCGGGCGCTTGCGGCCCTTCCTGACGAGTTGATTCGTATTCGGCACGGCCGCGCATAGTAGAGCACTCCAGCGCTTGCCACCCCCGCGGCCGCCGCCAGCTCTGCATAGAAGCCGTCATCGAGCACCGCTTCGGCCCCCGCGAAGCGCGAGCTGAGCTGGCCGGCGTCGAGCCCGGCGGGCAGGTCGACGAGCAGGATCACGGCCAGCGCCAGGAGTCCCAGGGCGGCGATGACCAGGCCCAGGCGCGGCCTCGCGCGGGAGGTCCCGGCGAAGGCCCCGAGCCCGCCGGCGAGGAGCGCCAGCGGCACCAGCAGGTAGGAGTGCGCTTGGCCCGCCGTCTTCACCGACACCGCCGGCGGCTGCGCCAGGTCCGGCAGGCCGGCGTAGGCGGCGCCGCCGATCTCGACCCCGCGGTAGTCGATGAACTGGGAGACGACGAGAGCCGCGGCCGCGGCGACGATCGTCGCCGCCAGCGCCCGCCGCGGCGTCACCACCGCGCTGGCGGCGGTCGCCGCCCGCGCCGCCCGGCGCAGCACCGCCCGCACCGCCCGCTCGGCCCGCGCCAACCCCAGGTAGAGCAGCCACAGCGCCCGCCGCCCGAGCAGCGCCAGCACGCCCAGCACGGGCGCCGCCCGGGCCCGCGCCCGCCGCGCCGCCGGCGCGCCCGCCCGCCCGGCTCGTCGCAGCGGTGGATAGGCCCGCTCCAGGCCCCGGTTCGCGGCCCGGTCGAGCCGCCTGGATCCGCGTCGCAACGAGGACCAGACGCGGCCTCGCGGCGCTGCTATCATCGCCCGGCGCTCAGGCAGTTTCCGAGCAGTACGCTTTACCGGGGCCCGTGGGGCCTCTTTTTTGCGCCGGTTGCGCCGGTCACCGCCCGCAGCGGGCTTGCGCTTCCGACTCACCCTGAACCGAACCCAAGAGAACTCAAAGCACAGACCATGCCACGCAGCTTCCCCCTCGATAAGACCCGCAACATCGGGATCATGGCGCACATCGACGCCGGCAAGACGACGACGACCGAGCGCATCCTCTACTACACCGGCCGCACCCACAAAATGGGCGAGGTCCACGAGGGCGCCGCGGTGATGGACTGGATGGAGCAGGAGCAGGAGCGCGGGATCACGATCACCTCCGCCGCGACCGCCTGCGACTGGAAGGACCACCGGATCAACATCATCGACACGCCCGGCCACGTCGACTTCACGGTCGAGGTCGAGCGCAGCCTGCGCGTGCTCGACGGCGCGATCGCGGTCTTCGACGCCGTCGCCGGCGTCGAGCCGCAGTCGGAGACGGTCTGGCGCCAGGCCGACAAGTACGGCGTTCCGCGCTTCGCCTACATCAACAAGATGGACCGCACCGGCGCCGACTTCTTCAACGCGGTGGAGACGATGAGGGATCGGCTCGGCGCCAACCCGCTGCCGATCCAGCTTCCGATCGGCAGCGAGGGCGACTTCATCGGCGTCGTCGACCTGATCGAGATGGTGGCGCTGGTCTGGAAAGACGAGCTGGGCACCGAGTTCGAGACCGTCGAGATCCCCGCCGACCTGCTC
>DASXOF010000140.1:0-8095 GCA_036494495.1 Solirubrobacterales bacterium
ACAAGGAGGGCTTCCTGCGCGGCGAGACCAGCCTCGTGCAGACGATCGGCCGCGCCGCCCGCAACGTCAACGGGCGGGTGCTGATGTACGCGGACCGCGAGACCGACTCGATGCGCGCGGCGATCGGCGAGACCGACCGCCGCCGCGCGATCCAGCTCGCCTACAACGAGGAGCATGGGATCACCCCGGAGACCGTCCGCAAGGGGATCTCCGAGATGGCCGAGTTCCTCGCGATGGAGGACCGGGCGCCGCACAAACGCCGCCGCAAGCGGACCGAGGCGACCAGTCCCGAGGAGCTCGAGCGCAACATCGTCTCCCTCGAGGAGGAGATGCTTGCCGCCGCCGACGACCTCCGCTTCGAGGAGGCGGCGCGCATCCGCGACGAGTTGAAGGAGCTGCGCCGCGACCTCGACGGGATGACCGCGGGGGCTTAGGAGCGCCGGGCACTCCTCTGGGGAACGTCTGTTCGCCTGTTTAGAATCGCTTTGAGTGGCCGCATCCGATCGAATCGTCATCTCCGGCGCCCGCGAGCACAATCTCAAGGACGTCGACGTCGAGCTGCCCCGGGACGCGCTGATCGTGATCACCGGCCTCTCCGGCTCGGGTAAGTCGAGCCTCGCCTTCGACACGATCTATGCCGAGGGGCAGCGCCGCTACGTCGAGTCGCTTTCCGCCTACGCGCGCCAGTTCCTCGGGTTGATGGAGAAGCCCGACGTCGACACGATCGAGGGGCTCTCGCCGGCGATCTCGATCGACCAGAAGACCACCTCCCGCAACCCCCGCTCGACGGTCGGGACGGTGACCGAGATCTACGACTACCTGCGGCTGCTCTGGGCGCGGATCGGCGTGCCGCACTGCCCGGAGTGCGGCGCCGAGATCACCGGCCAGACCCAGGAGCAGATCGTCGATCGGCTGATGACCCGGGAGGAGGGCGCCAAGTTCATGGTGATGGCGCCCGTGGTGCGCGGGCGCAAAGGCGAGTACGGGAAGTTGCTGGAGCAGTTCCGTCTCGAGGGCTACTCACGCGTGAAGGTCGACGGCGAGCTGCGCCGTCTCGACGAGGAGATCGTCCTCGACAAGAAGTACAAACACGACATCTCGGTCGTGGTCGACCGGCTGGTGATGAAATCGGAGCTGCGGCGGCGGCTCTCGGAGTCGGTGGAGGCGGCGGCGGGCCTCGCCGCCGGCCTGATCGAAGTCGAGATCCTCGACGGCGAGGAGACCGCTGAGACGATGCTCTTCAGCGAGCAGTTCGCCTGCCTCAACTGCGGCACCTCGATCCCCGAGCTGGAGCCGCGGATCTTCTCCTTCAACTCGCCCCACGGCGCCTGCGATCGCTGCCACGGGCTCGGCTTCCAGCGGGTGATCGACCCGGAGCTGGTCGTCCCCGACCCGACCCTCTCGCTCGCCGAGGGCGCCCTGCAGCCCTGGAACCGCGGCATCAGCTCCTACTGGAAGCGGCTGATCGGCGCGGTCGCCGACGAGAATGGGGTCGACGTCGACAAGCCCTGGTCGCAGCTGAGCCAGAAGGAGAAGGAGATCTTCCTCTACGGCACCGGCGAGAAGCGCCACCAGGTCAGCTACACCAACCGCTTCGGCCGCCGCCGCTCCTACAAGGTCCGCTTCGAGGGGATCGTCAACAACCTGCAGCGGCGCTACGAAGAGACCGACTCGGAGACGAACCGCGAGCGGATCGAGGGCTACATGGCCGAGCAGCCCTGTCCGGCCTGCGAAGGCGCCCGGCTGCGGCCGGAGAGCCTGGCGGTCAAGGTCGGCGGCCTCTCGATCGCCGACTACAGCGCG
The DNA here is from genome assembly GCA_036494495.1 of Solirubrobacterales bacterium. Taxonomy (GTDB): domain Bacteria; phylum Actinomycetota; class Thermoleophilia; order Solirubrobacterales; family 70-9; genus VAYN01. The sequence continues at coordinate 1,804 of DASXOF010000140.1, forward strand.
CTCTCGGCCCGCGCCGCCTCGATCTGGATCGGCGAGCTCGAGCTGACCGAGACCGAGCGGGCGATCGCCCGGCTGATCGTCCGCGAGATCACCGAGCGGCTCGCCTTCCTCGAGAACGTCGGCATCGGCTACCTCTCGCTGGCCCGCTCGGCGCGCTCGCTCTCAGGCGGCGAGGCGCAGCGGATCCGGCTGGCGACGCAGATCGGCTCGCACCTGGTCGGCGTCATGTACGTGCTCGACGAGCCCTCGATCGGCCTCCACCAGCGCGACAACGAGAAGCTGATCGCGACCCTCGACCGGCTCCGCGATCTCGGCAACACGGTGATCGTGGTCGAGCACGACGAGGGGACGATGAACGCCGCCGACCACCTGGTCGACCTCGGCCCGGGCGCCGGTGAGCACGGGGGGCATGTGATCGCCGCCGGCACGCCCAAGGAAGTGGCCAGGAACGCCGCCTCGCTGACCGGCCAGTACCTCTCGGGCAAGCGCAGGATCGAGGTGCCGGAGGAGCGGCGGCCGCGGCGCGGCGCCCTCGTCGTCCGCGGCGCCCGCGAACACAACCTCAAGGACGTCGACGTCTCGATCCCGCTCGGCGTCTTCTGCTGCGTCACCGGCGTCTCCGGCTCGGGCAAGTCGACGCTGGTCAACGAGACCCTCCACCACGCGGTCGCCAACCGCCTGCACCAGGCGAAGCTGCGACCGGGCGCCCATGACGGGATCGACGGCCTCAGCCAGATCGACAAGATCATCAACATCGACCAGTCGCCGATCGGGCGCACGCCGCGCTCCAACCCGGCCACCTACACCGGCGTCTTCGACCACATCCGCCAGCTCTTCACCCAGACCCAGGAGGCGCGGGCGCGCGGCTACAAGCCGGGGCGGTTCAGCTTCAACGTCAAGGGCGGCCGCTGCGAGGTCTGCAAGGGCGACGGCCAGATCAAGATCGAGATGCACTTCCTGCCGGACGTCTACGTGCCCTGCGAGCAGTGCCACGGCAAGCGCTACAACCGCGAGACGCTCGAGGTCCGCTTCAAAGGCAAGAACATCGCCGACGTGCTCGAGATGTCGGTCGAGGAGGCGGTCGAGTTCTTCGAGAACGTGCCGAAGATCTCCCGCCGGCTGCGGACCCTGCACGACGTCGGCCTCTCCTACATCCGGCTCGGGCAGCCGGCGACGACGCTCTCGGGCGGCGAGGCGCAGCGGATCAAGCTCGCCACCGAGCTCTCCAAAGTGGCGACCGGCGACACCCTCTACATCCTCGACGAGCCGACCACCGGACTCCACTTCGCCGACGTTCAGCGGCTGCTCGAGGTCCTCGGCCGCCTCGTCGACGCCGGCAACACGGTGGTCGTGATCGAGCACAACCTCGACGTGATCAAGACCGCGGACTGGCTGATCGACCTCGGTCCCGAGGGCGGCGAAGAAGGCGGCGAGATCGTCGCCGTCGGCACACCGGAGGAGGTGGCCGCCGTCTCGGGCTCCTACACCGGCCGCTTCCTGGCCGAGCTGGTCGCACCCGCGAAGCCGAAACGCGGCCGCCGCCGCGAAGCCGTAGCCGCTTAATCGAGCCCGACCGGACATGCGCCGGATCGTCCAGTCGCGGGCCGGGTTTCGCCTTCGAGAGGTCCGCAGATCGCGACCATTCATTGGCCGTCTTGGCCTGCGAGCCAGCCAAACATTGGCCAATACGCGGAAACCCCTGCATCCATGCGCCTGAATGTCTACGTGTGGGGGTAGGGTCGCTGCAGTAACCGGGCAACTGAAAGAGGAGGAGAGGATGCCCAGTTCCATGCTGAAGAAACTCTTGATCGCGGCGCTTGCCTGTGTCGCGTTCGCGGTCGTTGCCGCAGCCTGCGGCGGAGGCGGTTCCACCACCGGCGGTGGCGGGGGCGGTGGCGAAACGAGCGAAGAAGGGGAAGGCGGCGGCGGCAACCTGAAGATCGCCCTGCTGCTGCCCGAAAACGAAACGCCGCGCTACGAAACCAACGACAAACCGGATTTCGAAAAAGCGGTCGAAGAACAGTGCTCCGGCTGCGAAGTCAAGTACTTCAACGCCGGCGGCGATGCCGAAAAGCAGCAGAGCCAGGGCGAAGCGGCGCTGACCCAGGGCGCGGAAGTGATCGTCCTCGACCCGATGGACTCGAAATCGGCGGCGGCGATCGTCGAAAAAGCCCACGCCCAGGAAGTCCCGGTGGTCAGCTATGACCGGCTGATCGAAAACAGCGAAGTGGCCGGCTACGTCTCCTTCGACAACGAACGAGTCGGCGTCCAGCAGGCTGAAACGCTGTCGAAGAAACTGAAAGAAGACGGCAGCCCCAAAGGCCCGATCATCATGATCAACGGCGATCCTGCCGACCCGAACGCGGCCCTCTTCAAGAAAGGCGCCCACAAGGGCTTCGAAGAAGCCGGGGTCGAAATCGCGAAGGAATACGACACGCCCGGCTGGTCGGCGGAAAACGCCCAGCGCGAGGCGCAGCAGGCGATCACGGCGCTCGGCAAGGAAGGCTTCGCCGGCATCTACGCCGCCAATGACGACACCGGCGGCGGCGCGATCGCGGCGATGAAAGGCGCTGGGATCAACCCCGAAGAACGGCCCGTCACCGGTCAGGACGCGACCGTTGCCGGCCTGCAGCGGATCCTCGCCGGCCAGCAGTACATGACGATCTACAAGGCGATCGAACCGGAGGCGAAAATCGCCGCCGAAATGGCGATCGAACTGGGCGAAACGGGTGAACTCTCGTCCACCTTGGCACCGGAAAAAATCAACAACGGCAAGACCGACGTTCCTTCGCACCTCCTGGAATCGACCCCGGTGACGAAAGAAAACGTGAAGAGCACGGTTGTCGCCGATGGTTTCGTCTCGACGTCGGAACTGTGCGAAGGCGCATTCGCCTCCGCCTGTAAAGAAGCGGGAATCTCGGGCTGAGCATGAGCTCGGGACAGCCCCTCCTCCAGCTCGAGGGGATCAGCAAGCAATTCGGCCCGGTCCACGCGTTGGACCGGGTCGACTTTGCCGTCAGCGCCGGCGAGGTCGTGGGCCTCGTCGGCGACAACGGCGCCGGCAAGTCGACGCTGGTGAAGACGATTGCCGGGATCCACGGCCCCGACTCGGGCACGATCCGGTTCGAGGGCGAGACGGTCTCGATCAAGAAGCCCCAGGACGCGACGAGCCTGGGGATCGCGACCGTGTACCAGGACCTGGCGCTCGCCGACAACCTCGACGTCGTCGCCAACCTCTTTCTCGGGCGGGAGGAGATCTCATCCGGGGCGGGCACCGTCTCGCGCTCGCTCGACGAGGTGCGGATGGAGCACGAGGCGGGCGAGCTGCTTTCGAACCTGGCGGTGACGATCCCCAGCCTTCGCAGCGAGGTCGGGATGCTCTCCGGCGGTCAGCGGCAGCAGGTCGCCGTCGCGCGCTCGTTGCTCGGGGAGCCGAAAGTCGTGCTGCTCGACGAGCCAACCGCAGCGCTCGGCGTGCCGCAGACCAAACAGGTGCTGGCCTTGATCAGGCGCCTGCGCGAGCGCGACCTCGGCGTCGTCGTCATCAGCCACAACCTCGTCGACGTCTTCGCGGTCGCCGATCGGATCTTCGTCCTGCGGCTCGGGCGCGAAGCCGGCGACTTCAAGACGAGCGAGGCGGACGAGGACCAGATCGTCTCGGCCATCACCGGCCTCGGCGACGGCTCGCGCGGGGTCAAGGCCGATGCCGCGGCGCTGGTCGAACCCGAGTCGGTCCCAGAGGGAGAGGGCAAATCGTGAGCGAACAGGCTGCGAAACCGGAGGAGGGCGGGCAGGAGCGCTCGTTCAGCCTCGGCGAGCAGGCCAAACGGGTGATCCAAGGCGACCTCTCGTCGCTGCGGGTCGTCTTCGGCCTGATCGTGATCGCGATCATCTTCCAGGTGCAGGAACCGCGGTTCCTCTCGGCCGAGAACCTGACCAACCTGATGCTGCAGATCACGACGATCGGGCTGATCTCGGTCGGCATCGTCTACGTCCTGCTGCTCGGCGAGATCGATCTTTCCGTCGGCGCGGTCTCCGGGTTGGCGGCAGCGGTGATGGCGGTGCTGAACGTCAAACACGGCTGGAACGCCTACCTGGCGATCGCCGCCGGCGTCGCGGTCGGGGCGGCGATCGGCTTCGCTCAGGGCTCGCTGTTCAGCAGGTTCGTCGTCCCCTCCTTCGTCGTCACCCTGGCCGGGCTGCTGACCTGGGAAGGCGCGCTCCTGCAGGTTCTGGGCAAGACCGGGTCGCTGAACATCCTCGACCCGAAGATCACCGGTCTGGCCAACATCTTCTACTCCGACACGGTCGGGTGGATCATCGCCGTGGCGGTGATCGTCGCCTACGGGTTGATCGTCGCGGCCGGGTACCGAAAACGGGTCGCCGCCGGGCTCGCCAACGGCAACCCGCTGCCCCAGATCCTGAAATGGGCGGTGATCTCGGCGATCGTGGTCGGCGCCGTCCTGGTCCTCAACTCCGATCGCGGCGTGCCGCTGGCGCTGCTGATCCTGATGGCCTTCGTGGTCGGGATGGAGTACGTCGTCAAGCGGACCACCTTCGGGCGCCACGTCTTCGCGGTCGGAGGCAATGCCGAGGCGGCGCGACGGGCTGGCATCCGGGTCAACGGAGTGCGGATCGCCGTCTTCACGATCTCCGGCTCGATGGCGGCGATCGGCGGCATCATGGCCGCCTCGCGGCTCTTCGCCGTCAATCAGAACTCGGGCGGGAACGAACTCCTGCTGCTGGCGATCGCCGGCCCGGTGATCGCCGGGACCAGCCTCTTCGGCGGGCGCGGCTCGGTTTGGACGGCGCTCTTGGGGGCCTTGGTGATCGGCTCGATCTCGAACGGGATGGACCTGCTCGGTCTCTCCTCGCCGGTCAAACTGATGGTCACCGGCGGGGTGCTGTTGCTGGCGGTTCTGGTCGACGCCGTGGTTCGCCTGCAGCGCAAAGAAACCGGTCGGATCTAGGAGCGGTTGACGATCAGGAGCGAGGCGCCGACCGCGCCGCCGAGATCGCCGAGGCTCGCCACCCGGACCGCCGGCGGGCGCTCGTCGACGAACAGGTGCTTGCCCATCTCGTGGGTGAGCGGCTCCATGAAGCGCTCGCCGAAACGGATCCCGAGCCCGCCACCGATGATGATCGCTTCCGGGTCGATCAGGTTGACGGCCGAGGCGATGCCGGTCCCGAGCGCCTCGATCGCGCGGTCGAGAAGCTCGCCGGCGAGCTTGTCGCCGTGGTCGAGCGCCCGCTCCCAGATGCCGCTGGTGAGACGCGGTTTGTCGTGCTTCTCCATCAGCTTGAAGAGGTCGGTCTTGTGGCCCTCTTCGTGCTGACGGCGGGCCTCGGCTTCCATCGCCATCCGCCCGGCGTAGGCCTCCATGCAGCCGCGCCGGCCGCAGGTGCACTTGGCGCCGCCGCGTTGGACCACCATGTGGCCGATCTCGCCGGCGGCGCCGCGGCCGAGCCACGGCTTGCCGTCGAGCATCAACCCGCCGCCGACCCCGGTGCCCCAGAAGACACCGATCAAGCTCTCGAACTCGCGCCCGGCCCCGAGGTGGAACTCCGCTTCGGTCGCAACCTGGACGTCGTTGCCGACCTTGACCTGCGTCCCAAGCGCCTGCTCGAGCGTTTCCGCGACCGGGAAGCTGCCTTCCCAGTCGGGCAGGTTGCGGGCCGAGGAGACGACCCCGGTCTTCTCGTCGGCGTCGCCGGGCGAGCCGACGCCGACGCCGGCCAGGTCCGAGGTCTCGACGTCGGCCTGCTGTGCGGCCTCGGTGAGCGCCGCGGCCATGGCCTTGACGATCTGCGGCGGGCCGCCGGTGGTGGGCGTGGGATGGCGGGCTTCGCCTTTGACCTCGCCTTGTGCGTCGACGATGGCGGTTTGGATCTTGGTGCCGCCGAGATCGATTCCGCCGCGGAGCTGGGAGGGCATGGTGCGGAGTCTATGGCGGGGGAGGGTCGCCGGGGCGCCCTCTGAAAACGCTCCGCCTTCGGCTCCGCTTGAGTGTTTTCAGAGGACACCCCGACACCCCTCCACAACACGCGGTGGCCACGCGCCCGGTTTGTCCCGGAGCTGACGAGGGACCTTGGCTAGCCGCTGCCGATGGGCATCTCCCCAGCCAGCGACCGTCCCTTGGCAGCTAAAAGCAAAGATCGGTGCCCGAGGCGTTTCGTAGAGGGACGGCGGCGCTCCTCCCCGGGAATGTCGCGAAGCGGCGGAAATGCAATCCGATATCTGCGCCCCGCAGGGGCGCACCGACATCCGGAGCGAAGCCCCGAAGGGGCGAGC
>DASXOF010000141.1:0-2314 GCA_036494495.1 Solirubrobacterales bacterium
GCAGCTCGGCCTCGAGCTCGGCGTCGAAGCTGCGGTGGCTGATCGGCCCGGAGAAGCAGAGGTCGACGACGATCGCCTCCTCGTGGAGCCGCCGCGCGCGGGCCTCCTGCTCGGCGTCGAGGCCGTAGTCGAAGCAGCCGAACTCGCTCATCTCAGGCCCCCTCGGCGACGAACTCGACCACCGTGTGCAGCCCCGCCGGCTTCCCGACCTGGACCGAATCGGCCTCGCCGCGGACGAACGGGATGCCGTTGCCGGCGAGGACGTCGGTGAGGCGGCCGAGGTCGGCGACGCCGATCGTCAGCGCGTCGAAGCTGCAGGAGCCGAGCGCCGGCGCCTCCGGGGCGGCGCCGAACCGCTGCGCGAAGCGCCGCGGGGTGAGGACGTCGATCCAGCCGTCGCCGGTCTGGCAGCGGAGCGCCTCCTCGTCGCCCTCGACCGCCTCGAAGACGGCGCCCAGGTAGCCGGCGAAGGCCTGCGGCCGGGAGGCGACGAAGGTGGCGCCGAGCAGGTCGGTGGCGCCGTTGGGGTGCTGCTGCCAATCCTCGACCCAGAGCGCCTCGCGGTTGTGCTGGAAGGAGACGAAGAGCGGCAGGCCGGGGCCGTTGGCGCTGGCGAGGAAGTGGACGGTGACTTCCGCCGCGGTCTCGTCCCCGCTCGGCAGCGTCACCCCGCGCTTGAAGAAGATCGGCTTGCGGACCAGGATCTGGCCGGAGTCGGTGCCGTCGAGGGTGGACTCGACGTCGGCCGAGGTCACCGCCAGGAGGCTCGGGCCGTCGCGGGTTTCGAGCGCGTCGCTCGTCAGCTGGCCGAGGTCCTCGGGCATCGTCCCCTCGGCGACCGCGGCGTCGAAGGCGCCGCGGTCCTCGAAGGCGAAGAGCTCGATGAAGGTCCCGCCCAGGACCATGATGTTGTTCTTCGTGCCGAACGGGTGGAAGCCGCGCGGCGTGGTCGCGAAGCCGGCCCGCTCCCAGGCCTCGCAGGCGCCGTCGAGGTCGCGGGTGGTGACGACCGCGTGGTCGAGAGCGAACATCAGGAGGCGGCCGGGACGGGGCAGGCGAAGCCGGCGTTCGCGTCCTCCTCGGGCGAGGCGAACGTCCAGATCTCCTCGATCCGGCCGTCGGCGAAGCGGGCGATGTCGAAGCTGCGCCACTCGATCGGCGCGACGCCGGGGCGCGCCACTTCGCGGCGGGTGACGACGAGGCCGAAGCCGAACTCGAAGTCGCCCTCGAGCGTCGCCGCCTCGGGCACGACCGAGTAGACGCCGGCCGGGAACTTGGCGAGCTTGGCGACGACCTCCCTGACCGCCTCGGTGCCCTTGTATTCGCCGGAGAGGACGTGATCGCCGCTCAACCGCCAGACCACGTCCTCCGCGCAGAGGCTCGCGACCGCATCCGCAGCGCCCTTGGCGGCGCCCTCGAAGGCGGCAGCCAGTTCGCTCAGGTTCTCACCACTCATTTGGACCTCAATTCCTGCTGTATGAGAATTTACTTCTCGCACAGTAGAACTAGGTCGACACTCCTGTCAAGGCCGGAAAATTCAGACTGGCGTTGCGGCGGGTCCGCTCCGCCCGCTTGGGTGCCGGACCCTCCTGTATGCTCATCCTCCTACGGAGTGCCAGCTCCATTATTGGAGCGTGAGAATTCTATGGAAAGTCAAGAACCGGAACAGCCTGACGAGGCGGGCGTCAAAGAGCCAGCCCGCCAACGGGGGCAGGCGCAGATCCAATCGCTCGCCAAGGGCCTCGAGATGCTCTCGCTGTTCCGCGCCGACCGCCCCTCGATGACCGTCGAGGAGCTGGCCCGCGAAGTCAACATCCCGAAGAGCTCCGCCTACCGGGTGGTCGCCACGCTGCGGGACCGCGGCTACCTCCGCAAGCTGCCCCGCGGCGAAGGCTATTCGCTGGGAGCGCTGACGATCCGCTTCGGCGAGGTGGTCCGCGAGTCCTCGATCCTGCACCGGGTCGCGCCGCCGATCATGCAGGCGCTGGCGGCCGAGTCGCGCGAGACGGCGATCATCGCGATCAAAAGCGGCGACCGCGGCATCGTCACCGACAAGGCCGACAGCCCGGAGATGATGCGCTGGATCCCGGAGCGGGGCTGGAGCTTCCCGCTGCACGTCGGCGCCACCGGCAAGGTGATCCTCGCCTGGCTGACGCCGGCCGAACGCCGCGCCTACCTCGAGAAACCGCTCGAGCGCCCCACCGACCACACCATCGCCGACGCCGCGAAGCTCGAGAAGGAGCTGGCGAAAGTCCGCGAAGACGGCTTCGCGATCATGGACGAGGAGGCGATGGAGGGCGGCCGGGCGGTCGCC
>DASXOF010000142.1:0-10854 GCA_036494495.1 Solirubrobacterales bacterium
AAGCGCAGCAGGTGGCGGGCGAGGTCGCGCATGTTGGTCTCGGTGTCGAAGGCGAGGATGCTGCCGTGGCCGACCATGCAGCCCTCGGCGGCGAGGTCGTCGAAGTCGAAGCGGGCGTCGAGCCGCGAGGCGGGCAGGATCCCGCCCAGCGGACCGCCGATCTGGACCGCCTTGATCGCCGCCCCGTCGCGCAGCCCGCCCGCCACCTCCTCGCACAGCTCCCGCACCGTCAGCCCGAACGGGACCTCGACCACGGTCGGCCGCGCGAAGCGCTCGTTGAAGCAGACGAGCTTCGAGCCGGCGGTCTCGCTCTCGGGGCTGAGCGCCCGGTAAGCGGCGGCGCCGCGCTCGGCGACGAACGGCACGTTGGCGAGGGTCTCGACGTTGTTGACCACCGTCGGCTGGCCGTGGACGCCGCGCTCGGCCGGGAACGGCGGCCGCGCCGAGACCGTGCCCCGCAGCCCCTGCAGGCAGGCGAGCAGCGCCGTCTCCTCGCCGACCACGTAGGAGCCGGCGCCCTCGACGATCGTGACGTCGAAGTCGAAGCCGCTGCCGAGCACGTCCTCGCCGAGCAGCCCCTCCTCGCGGGCGCGCTCGGCCGCCGCCTCCAGCGCCGGCTTCGAGCGCGGGTACTCGGAGCGGGTGAGGACGAAGCCGTGGCCGGCGCCGACCGCGTATCCGGCCAGCGCCAGGCCCTCGAGCAGGCGCTCGGGCGAGCGCTCCATCAGGTACTTGTCGATGTAGGAGCCGGGGTCGCCCTCGTCGCCGTTGGCGACGATGAACTTCTCCGCCCCGGCGGCCTGGCGGGCGAAGCGCCACTTGGTCCCGGCCGGGAAGCCGGCGCCGCCGCGGCCGCGGATCTCGGCCGCCTCCACCTCCGCGAGAACCTCCTCGGGGTCGAGCTCGGCGAGCGCCCGGCGCAGCCCGGACCACTCGCCGGGGCGGGTCAGGACCGGCTCGGCGAGCAGGCTGCGCCACTCGGGCTCGGGCGCCGCCTCCGTCGTCCCGGCGAGCGCCCGCTCGACCGCGCCCGGCCCGGCGTCGACCTCATCGCCGACGCGAACCGCCGGCGAGGAGTGGCAGAAGCCGAGGCAGACGGTCTCCGCCAGCGAGACCGAGCCGTCCTCGCTGCGCTCGCCGAGCTCGAGCCCGAGCCCGGCGCGCACCGCGTCGACGTGCGAGTCGCCGGCGGCGGCGAAGCAGGCGGTGCCGGTGCAGACGCGGACGTGGCGGTCGCCGCGCGGCGCCAGCAGGTCGTCGTAGAAGGTCGAGACGCCGTAGACCGCGGCCTCCGGCAGCCCCGAGAGCTCCGCCGCCCGCTCGCGGTCGGAGTCGGTCACCTCGCCGTGGTCGGAGACCGCCGCCTTCAGCACCTCGAGCGCGGTCGGCGCCTGCACCCCGTGGTGGCGGCGGATCAGCTCGACGAGGTTCTGGGACACGGCTTCCTCGACCTCGGCGCGGTCCCAGCGGCGCTCAGGAGGTGGCGACCATCACCGAGGTCGCCTTGACGGTGGCGACCGCCGGCATCCCCGGGGTGAGGCCGAGCTCCTCGACCGAGTCGCGGGTGATCGCGGCGGTGACGAGGTGCGGCCCGGCCTCGATCTCGACCAGCGCCATCACGCCGTCGACCTCGACCGAGCGGATCACGCCCGGGAAGCGGTTGCGAGCGGAGAAGGCGTCGTCGGTCCGGTGCCGCTCGGGGTGGTCGGAGAGCCGCGCCAGCTCGGACTTCGGCACGCGGCGGCGGTTGGCCTCGTCCCGGGTCGTCTCGATCTTCCCCGCCCGGGCCCAGCGGCGGACGGTGTCGACGCTGACGCCGAGGGCGCGCGCCGCTTCGCCGAGGGTGAGGTCCGCTGCCACGCCTCCAGCCTACTCCGGCTCGAGCGGCACGAGGGAGATCGCCGCGGCCGGCAGCTCGAGCCAGGCCACCTCCCCGGTCTCCGGCCATCGCGGGCCGAGGTCGTTGGCCGGGCGGTCGATCTCGAGCGCCCCGATCCTCCCCTCCACCCGGCCGCCGATCCGGGTCAGCGCCCCGACCCTCCCCCGCACCAGGTTCGGCCCGGGCGCGCCGCCCGGATCGGCCGCCAGCCTGACGTCGGACGGCGCGATCACCACCCCGACCGGGCCGCTCGCCACCGCCGGCACCCGCAGCCGCTGGCCGTCCTCGAGGGTCAGGGTCGTGCCGGCGCCGTCGCCGACGGCGTGGGCGGGCAGGACGTTGTTGCCGGTCAGGGCGGCGACGAAGGCGTCGGCCGGGTGGCTGCCGAGCTCGGCGACCGGGCCGACCTGGCGGATCACGCCGGCGACCATCACCGCCGCCCGCCCGGCGAGGACGGCGGCGTCGCGGAAGTCGTGGGAGATGAAGATCGTCGGCAGGGCGAGCCGGTCGAGCAGCTCGCGCAGCTCGGCTCTGATCAGGCCGCGGGTGTGGGCATCGAGGGCGGAGAGCGGCTCGTCGAGCAGCAGCACCTCGGGCCGCCGGGCGAGCGCCCGCGCCAGGGCCACCCGCTGGCGCTCGCCGCCGGAGAGGACGCCCGGCTTCGCCTCCGCCAGGTGGCCGATCCGGAACCGCTCCAGCAGCTCCTCGACCGAGGCGCCGCCGGGGCGCAACCCGAAGGCGACGTTCCGGCGGACCGAGAGGTGCGGGAAGAGCGCGTAGTCCTGGAAGACGAGGCCGACCGAGCGCTCCTCCGGCGGCAGGCAGACCCCCGCCTCGGCGTCGAGCCAGGGCCGCCCGTCGAGCGCGATCCGCCCGCGGCGCGGCTTCGCCCCCAGCCCCGCGACCGCCCGCAGCACCGTCGTCTTGCCGGCCCCCGAGGGGCCGACCAGCGCCAGCGTCTCGTCGCCGACGCTCAGGGCAGCCGCGACGGTGAAGGCTGGAAGATCGAGATCGAAGTCGAAGTCGAGGAGCGCCACGAGGAGATCAGCTTGTACGTGATGAGGACGACGGCGCTGAGGACGACGAGGAGGACCCCGATCGCCAGCGCCAGGTCGAAGTTGGCGTCGAGCTGTTCGTAGATGCCGAGGGTCAGGGTCTGGGTGACGCCGGGGACGTTGCCGGCGAACATGATCGTCGCCCCGAACTCGCCGGCGCCGCGGGCGAAGGCGAGCACCCAGCCGGCCGCCAGACCGCCGGCGGCGAGCGGCAGGAAGATCCGCAGGAAGGTTCGCGCCGGCCCGGCGCCGAGCGTGCGGGCGGCCGCCGGCAGCTGCGGGTCGACGGCTTCGAAGGCGGCGATCCCCTGGCGCACGTAGAAGGGCGAGGCGACGAAGACGATCGCCAGCACCACCGCCCACTCGGTGAACGGGATCACGATCCCGTTTTCCTCCAGCGCGCCGCCGAGCAGCCCGCCGCTGCCGAAGGCGGCGAGCAGCCCGATGCCGGCGACCGCCGGCGGCAGCACCAGCGGCAGCTCGACCAGGGTCACCAGCAGCGCCCGCCCCGGGAAGCGCCGGGTGGCCAGCAGGTAGGCCGTCGGCGTCCCGAGCAGCAGGGTCAGGCCGTTGGCGATCGCGTTGGTCCGCAGCGTCACCGAGAGGATTTCCTGGACCGCCGGTTCGGAGAGCAGCTCGGGGATCCGGTCGAGCGGCGTCTCGGTGAAGAGGGCGAGGAGCGGGATCGCCAGGAAGGTGAGGAAGATCCCGGCGCAGAGGGCGAGGAGGGCCGCGAACGCCGCCCTGCCAGCCCGGCTGCGCCGGTCGCCCATGCGGCTACCGGGGCGGCAGCCCGAAGCCGCCCTGCCTGAGGATCGCCCGGCCGCGCTTGCCGGTGACCGCTGCGATGAAGCGCTGCGCGTTCGCTTCGTCGGCGCCGGGCCGGTGGACGACGCAGGCCTGGTAGCGGACCGGCGGCTGCGCCCAGAGCGGCAGCCGGATCACTTCGGTCCGGTCGGCGACGATGCGACCGTCGGTCAGGTAGGCGAAGCCGCCTTCGACCGCCCCGAGCGCGACCTTCGAGGTGATGCCCGAGACGTTGGGTTCGAGGCTCACGGTGTTGGTGGTGAGGATCGAGCTGAGCCGCATCCGCGCCAGCAGCTGCCGGGTGTATTCGCCGATCGGGACCGTCGGGGTGCCGACCGCGAGGCGGCGGCTGCCGTGCCGCAGGTTGTAGACCGAGTGGATGTTGCCGGGGTTGCCGTTCGGGACCAGCAGCACGACGACGTTGGTGGCGAAGGTCACCGGCCGCGAGCAGAGACCCTCGCGGAACAGGACCTGCGCCTGTTTCGGCGCCGCCGAGGCGAATACGTCGGCCGGGGCGCCGCGTTCGATCTGGAGCTGCAGCTGGTCGGAGCCGGCGAAGTTGAAGCTCTGCTCGGGCGCGATCTGGGGGAAGGCTTCGCGCAGCGAGGCGGCAGCGTAGACGGTGATCGCCTGGGCGGCGGCCGCCGGCGCGAGGAGCAGGGTCAGCGCCGCGGCGAGGAGGACGAGGGGACGGCGCAGGCCCTTAGCCATGGAGCACCTCCAGGTAGTGGTCGATCTGGATGCCGACGTATTCGACGCTCAGCGGGCGGATCGGCCGCAGGTTCGCCCCCGGCCCGCGCAGCGCCCGCAGCAGGGTCAGGTTGCGGGAGCTGGCGGCGAGCTGGCGGCCGAGCAGCAGCCGGGTCGGCGGGTCGACCGCGCTCTCGACGCCGCCCAGGTAGAGGCCGCCGAGCAGCCGTTCGAAGCGGGCGGCGAGGGCGATCGTGGCGCCGCGCGAGCGCAGCACGCTCGCCGGGATCCTGACCGCGAAGACCCCTTCGGTAGTCGCTTCTTCGCCGAGCAGCGCGTTGAGCCGGCTCCAGGCCGCGTGCTTCTGCTTGGCGAGGCGGCGGAACAATCCCTTTTCGCGCGGCCCGAGCTGGCGTGAGGCGGCCGCCGCGCCGTAGAGGTCGTGGGCGACGAGCTCGCCGACCGCTCCGAGCTGGACGAAGGCGATGTCTTCGCCCTGCGGGCTCGGTGGGAACTGGCTCGCCTGCGCCACTCCGCAGGTGAGCGCGAATGCGAGGATCGCGAGCGTGAAGTTGCGTGACAACGTCTTCTTCCTCCTACTGGCGGCCTGCGCCGCGGTCGTGTCCTTGGCGCTCGCCGGCTGTGGCGGCGGTGGCGGCGGCGGCGAGAAGCCGCCGCCGGCCGCGGGTCCCGATGCCCCGGGAGCGCCGGCGATGCTGGGGCAGGCGCTGCGCCCCGGCGAAGTGATGGTCGACGCCGAAGCCTCGCCGCAGCGCCAAGGGCCGTACGAGTTCAGTGGCCGCTACCGGGTCAGGTTCGTCCAGTACGCGCCGGAGGCGCCGGGCCGGAGCTTCGCCGGCGCGACCCCGTTCGTCGCCGGCCTGGTGGCGGCGGACCGGCCGCGGGCGAAGCCGGTGCCGCTCTTCCACGCCGCCGCCAAGGCGGGCGCGCGGACCGTCGGCATCGAGGGCAGGTACTTCGTCGAAGTCGCCTTCGGCGACTTCCCCTACGCGATGCGCTTCACGCCGATCCCCTGAAGTGCCCAAGCACTGCATAGGCAGCAAACTAACACCAGGCCGGGCGGAGGGATGCGGGCGGCCCGCGCCGGGCTAGCATCGCCTCATGAACGTCCGCGTCCGCCTCTTCGCGATCCTGCGCGAGCGCGCCGGCCGCGACGCGGTCGAGGTCGAGCTCGGGGACGGGGCGACGGTGGCGGACGCGCTGCGCGAGCTGGCGCGGCTGCCGGGGCTGGCGGAGCCGATCGCGCGGATGCCGGTGCGGATGGCGGTAAACCGCGAGTACGCCGACGCCGGCACCCGGCTGACGGCCGGGGACGAGCTGGCGCTGATCCCGCCGATCTCCGGCGGCGCCGCTGCCGTTCACGCGGCGGTCTGCGAGGAGCCGCTCGACCCGGCGGCGCTGCAGGCGCTGGTCGGCGACCCCGGCGCCGGGGCGATCGTCTGCTTCCAGGGCGTGACCCGCGAGGTCGCGCGGCTCGACTACGAGGTGTACCGCGAGATGGCCGAGGAGCGGATCGCGGCGATCCTCGCCGAGTGCGTCGAGCGCCACGGCCTGCTCGGCGCCGCCGCCGAGCACCGGGTCGGGTCGGTGCCGCTGGGCGAGCCGGCGGTGGTGGTCGCGGTCTCCGCCGGCCACCGCGAGGAAGCCTTCGCCGGCGCCCGCGAGGCGATCGACCGGATCAAGGCCGAGGCGCCGATCTGGAAGCGCGAGGTCGCCGAGACGGGTGGCGAGGGGCGCTGGGTCGAGGGCGCGGCGGCACCGGAGCCGGAGCCGGGAGCGAGCGCGTGAGCGCCGAGCCCGGCGGCGAGCGGCTCAGCCACCTCGGCGAGGACGGGCGCGCCCGGATGGTCGACGTCGGCGCCAAGGCCGAGAGCGAGCGCCGGGCGCGGGCGCGGGCGCGGCTGCGGATGTCGCCGCAGACGGCGCGGCTGGTGGAGCGCGGCGAAGGCCCGAAGGGCGAGGTGCTCGGGGTGGCGCGGCTGGCCGGGGTTCAGGCGGCGAAGCAGACCGCGACCCTGATCCCGCTCGCCCACCCGCTGCCGCTCTCCTTCGTCGACGTCGAGGCGAGCGTCGACACCGAGGCCGGGATCGTCGAGCTGGTCGCCGAGGCGCGCACGGTGGGACGCACCGGGGTCGAGATGGAGGCGATGGCGGCGGCGACCGTCGCCGCGCTGACCGTCTACGACATGGTCAAGGGCGTCGAGCGCGGGGTGCGGATCGAGGACGTGGTCCTGCTCGAGAAGACCGGCGGCAAGGCGGACTACCGGCTCGAGGAGGGCGGCGATGACTGAGGGGCCGCCGCGGGCGGCGCTCCTCACCGTCAGCAGCTCGAAGGCGCGCGGCGAG
This sequence comes from Solirubrobacterales bacterium, assembly GCA_036494495.1. Lineage (GTDB taxonomy): Bacteria > Actinomycetota > Thermoleophilia > Solirubrobacterales > 70-9 > VAYN01. The sequence goes on from DASXOF010000142.1 coordinate 6,799, forward strand.
GGCGCCGACGAGAGCGGCGAGCGGATGGCCGAGCTGGCGGCGCGGCTCGGGCTCGAGGTCGCGACGCGGGACGTGGTGGCGGACGACCGCGAGGCGATCGAGAGCCGATTGCGGCTGTGGGCCGACGAGGAGCGCGTCGACCTGATCCTGACCAGCGGCGGCACCGGCCTGACCGGCGACGACATCACCCCGGAGGCGACGCGGGCGGCGATCGAGCGCGAGGCGCCCGGGATCGCAGAGGCGATCCGCCTCGCCTCCCGCGACCACACCCCGCACTGGATGCTCTCGCGCGGCGTCGCCGGCACCCGCGGCGCGACCCTGATCGTCAACCTGCCCGGCAGCCCGGCCGGAGTCGAGCAGGCAGGAGAGGCGATCGCCGCCGCCCTCCCCCACGCCCTCGACCTGCTCGCCGGGCGCCGGCACCGGCACGGAGGCTGAGGTGGACCGCGACGAGTGGGTGCAGCGGTTCTGCGAGCGGATCGGCGTCGAGCCGCCGGGACCGGACGAGGTCGACGAGCTGCTGCGCCTGGCGGCGACCGCGGCCCACTCCTCGGAGCGCCCCGCCGCCCCGATCGCCTGCTGGGCCGCCGGCCGCAGCGCCCGCCCGGCCGCCGAGCTGCAGGCAATCGCCGAAGAAATCAACCCGGCCTGAGGGACCACCCAAGTTGAGGTTGCCTTTTCAGTCGCTATTCGCCTGAAAAGGCAACCTCAACGGACGTGGTCAGCCGGTGACGCGGTCGGCGCCGGTGTAGACGTTGACGCGGCCACGGCGGGCGAAGCCGCAGAGGGTGATGCCGCGCTCGGCGGCGAGCTCGACCGCCAGCGAGGACGGCGCCCCGACGGCGACCAGCACCGGCGCCCCGGCCATCGCCGCCTTCTGCACCAGCTCGAAGCTGAGCCGGCCGCTGACGCAGAGGAGCCGCTCGGCGAGCGGCAGCGCCCCGTCGAGCAGCGCCCGCCCGACCGCCTTGTCGAAGGCGTTGTGGCGGCCGACGTCCTCGCGGCTCCAGAGCAGCTCGCCGGCGGCGTCGAAGACTCCCGTCGCGTGCAGGCCGCCGGTGCGCTCGAAGGTCGGCTGCACCAGCCCGTCCGGCAGCGCCGCCAGGAGCTTGCGCCCGACCCGCGGCCCGGGGCCGAGCGGCGGCCCCGCGACCGCCGCCACCTCCTCCAGCGCCCCCTTGCCGCAGACCCCGCACGAGGACGTCGTGTAGAAGCGCCGGCGGCCGGGGTCGCGCAGCAGCGGCCCGGTCACCTCGATCACGTTGGCGGCGAAGTCGGCGGTCAGGCCGACGGGCCGCGGGCCGTCGATCAGCCCCTCGCCATAGAGGAAGCCGAGCGCCAGCTCCTCGTCGTGGCCGGGCGTCCGCATCGTCACGCTCAGCGGCTCGCCGTCGACCCGGATCTCGAGCGGCTCCTCGACCGCGACCGCGTCGAGCTCGCCGTCGCGCTCCACCTCCTGGTACATCCGGTCCATGATCTCCCAGTTCTACTCACTAATGGGGCCGGCCTGCAATCATCGGGGCGCAGATGACCCGTGGATAGACAGCCCGAGCTGAACACCTTGGAGAGGCTCGAGCACCGCCGCGGGGAGACCTGGCAGGGGCTGTGGCTGGCGCCGCTGTTGACGATCGTCGCCCAGGGCTTCCTGCTGATCGTGCTCGCCGATGAAGGGATCGGCTGGCTCGGCCGGGCCGCCGTCCTGGCCGCCGCCCTCGGCGCCAACCTGGCCGCCGCCTGGTCGGTCCTGCGCGCCCACGCCCGCGAGGTCCAGTACAGCGAGGCGATCGACGCCGAGCTCGCCGCCACCGCGGTCGGCGACTACGCCGACGTCCGCGCCGCCGCCCTCGCCCGGCCGCGCCGCCGCGCTCCCGAGCCCGCGGCGAGCGCCGAGCCGGAGACCGAGGCGGTCGAGGAGCCGCCCGCGCCGAAGCCGATCGCAGGCGCCGCCGGCGCCGAGGACGAGACCGCGGTGATCGACCCGGATCCGGACCCGGATCCGGACCCGGACCCTGACCCGACTCCGGCCCCGACGCCACCGCCGCCGCCGACCGAGGAGCCGCGAAAGGAGCGCGAGGGCTGGGTCGCGCGCTGGGACCGCCACCTGGTCTGGTGGGCGGCGGGCGAGACCCACGCCAAGTCCTACATGGCGTGGGTCGGCGCCCTCGGCCTCTTCGTGCTCGCCGATGTCGCCGTCTACCTGGCGACCGTCTGAGCAGCGCGCCGCCGCTCAGGTCGTCGGCGGCACGTTCTGGTTGCGGTGGAACAGGTTGGTCGGGTCGAAGCGGTCCTTCAGCGCCTGCAGGCGGGCGAACTTCTCCTCGCCGTAGGCGGCCCGGACCCGCTCCGCCCCCTCCTCGGAGAGGAAGTTGACGTAGACGCCGCCGGTCAGCCACGGTTCGAGCCCCCGGTAGGTCTCCTGCGCCCAGCCGACGTGCTGGTCGAACTCGCTGCCGTCGTGGGAGACCGCGCAGACGTTGAGCACGAACTTGGAGTCGCGCTCGCCGAAGGCGCTCGTCTCGCCGTTCCGCGCCACGGCCCCGCCGAGGTGCTGGATGTGGATCTCCGAAGCGGGTGAGGTCGCCCCCTGATGGAAGCGGCCGAACGCCTCGATCGCCGCGTCGCCCAGCTCGTTCATGTAGCCGGCTTTCATGTAGGCCTGCGTGCCCTTCGGCCAGAGCGCGTCGATCAAGCCCTGCATCTGCACGTAGGGCATCGGCCCCATCAGGTCCGCGACCGGGTCGCCGAGCGCTTTCATCGGCGCCATCGCCGCCGCCCCCTGCTCGACCTCGCCGGCGTAGACGCCGATCAGCGCCACCAGCTTGCGGCCGTGCCACTCCTCCGGCAGGAACGGGGCCGGCGGCGCGGTCAGCAGGTTGACCAGCGTCGTCAGCTCATCCGGCAGCTCGCGCACGTACTCGCGGTAGAAGCGGAGGACCTCCGCCGCCCGGGCGCCGTCGTAGAAGACGACCCCGGCGTTCACCGTCGGCCCGACCGGGTGCAGGTCGAACTCGAAGCTGGTGACGACGCCGAAGTTGCCGCCGCCGCCGCGCAGGCCCCAGAGCAGCTCGGGGTCATCGCCGGCGCCGGCGATCACCGCGCGACCGTCGGCCGTGACCAGCTCGGCCCGCCGCAGGTTGTCGCAGGCGAGGCCGTGCTGGCGCATCAGCCAGCCGATGCCGCCGCCGAGCGTGAAGCCGGCGACGCCGGTGCTGGAGACGAGCCCGCCCGTCACCGCCAGGCCGTGCTCCTGGGTGGCGGCGTCGAGCTCGGCCCAGGTGACGCCGGCGCCGACCCGGGCGGTCCGCGCCTGCGGGTCGATCTCGATCGATTTCAGCGGCGAGAGGTCGATCATCAGCCCGTCCTCGACGCTCGAGAAGCCGGGGATGCTGTGGCCGCCGCCGCGGACCGCGACCTCGAGCCCCTCGCTGCGGGCGAAGCCGATCGCGTGGCGGACGTCGTCGGCGTCGTGGCAGCGGGCGATCAGCGCCGGGTGGGCGTCGTGGGCGCCGTTCCAGAGCGCGCGCGCCTCGTCGTAGCCGCTGTCGCCGCGGGCGACGAGCTCGCCGTGCAGCCCTTCCTCGAACTCCTTCAGGGTCGCCTGACCCAGCACTCCTTGCGTTGCCATTTCCTCGCTCCTTCTCGGATTCGAACGTGGAGCGAGGCTAGGAACGGCCTCTTAAACCCCACTTTGCAGCTCCTTAGTGAGCTCCAGCTCGTCGCAGCGCCGGCAGCCGGCGTCGACCCCGAGCAGCTCGAACTGGCGCCGGGCGAGCCGCAGCCAGCGCCGCGCCGCGACCGCTTCCTCCTGCTCGGCGCTGATCGTCGCCAGCGCGGTCAGCGTCCAGGCCTCCTGGTGGCTGGAACCGAGGTTGCCGAGGGCGCTGACCACCGCTTCGAGGTGGGCGCGGGCGGTGGCGGTGTCGGCTTCGGTCAGGGCGATCGCGGCGAGTGCCACCTCGGCGGCGCCGAGCCCGACCAGGTCGTCGTTGGCGACGAACCAGCGGCGCGCCCGCAAGGCGTCGGCGCGGCCGGCGGCGGGGTCGCCGGCGCGGGCCT
>DASXOF010000143.1:0-23666 GCA_036494495.1 Solirubrobacterales bacterium
ACGCTGCGGAACGGCGCGGTCCTGATCCTCGCCGCCGGCCTGGTCAGCGTCGCCGGCGCGATGGCGCTCGGGATCGGCGGCAGCGACCAGGAACGGATCGTCTTCGTCGCCCTCGCCACCGCCTTCACGCTCGGCCTCGCCAGCGTCGAACTGGCGGTCTTCCACTACCAGGCACAGCTCGCCTTCCTCCGCGCCGGGCTGACCGCCGTCGCCCGCAACAGCGTCCTCCTGGTCGTCGCCGCGCTGGCGACCGCCGGCCTGATCGACTCCGGCTCGGTCGTCGGCCTCTACTTCGCGATCGGCACCAACCTCGTCGCCCTGGTCGTCGCCCTCCCGATCGCCCTGCAGACCCGTCACAGCAAGGCGCCGGCGGAGGGCCGCTTCGGCTTCGGCCGCGAGTCGGCATCGCTGACCCTCTACTCGCTGGTCTCCTCGGGCTGGGCCTACCTCGACATCTTCCTCGTCGCCGCCCTGCTGAACAGCGCCGCGGTCGCCGCCTACGGGGCGGCGCTCCGCTACATCGCGATCGTCACCGGCCCGATGCCCTCGCTGGTCTCGGTCCTGCGGATCCGCACCACCCAGCACGACATGATCGACTCGGCGCACGCCCAGATCGAGCTGATGTCCCGCTGGTTCCGGCAGACGATCGTGCCGGCCGTGGTGCTTCTGGTGGTGGCGGGCGTGGCGGCCACCTGGCTGATCCCGATCGTCAACGGCGGCCGCTACCACGAATCGGTGGCTATCTTCCAGGTGCTGCTGGTCGCCGCCTGCGCCCAGTTCGTCACCCTCCCCAACTCAGGCCTGCTGATCGCCCAAGAGCGCTACACGACCCTCGCCTGGACCAACGCCCTGGTCGTCGGGCTGAACATCCCGCTCGCGGCGGCGGCCGCACCGCTGATCGGCGTCGTCGGCGTTGCCGCCGTCGGCTCGGCGATCGGCGTCTTCCAGGTCTCCCTGGTCAGCTACCTCGCCGCCCGGCCCCCCGAGCTCCAGGACGGAGATCCAGAGCATGCCGTCGCCGGTTGAGAGCTCGCGCCTCGACTCGGCGATCCGCCGCCTGCGCCTGGCGGGCCCGCGCGGGATCGCCGAGGCCGTCCGCCGCCGGACGACCGAGCGGGCCGGCGCCCACTGGCGCGAACAGAAGCTGCGCCGGCGGCCGCTGCGCGTCGATCCGGCCGAGCTCCGCGCCGCCCTCGGCGGGGTCGAGCTCGGGGCGGCGCTCCGCGGCTCCGCGCTCGAGGCCCTCCCCACCGTCGCCGCCTTCGAGCGCTCGCTGACGGAGCCAGACCCGGACGCCCGCCGCGAGCTGCTGGAGCGCGCCGACGAGATCGTCGCGCACCGCTTCGACCTGCTCGGCTCGGGACCGATTGACCTCGGCCCGAAGATCGACTGGAGCCGGGACTTCACCAGCGGCGGCTACGTCTGGCCGATGAAGCAGCGCATGCTGATCGAGCTCTACGTCCCGGGCACCGACATGAAGGCCCCCTGGGAGCTCTCCCGCTTCCAGCACCTGCCGCTGCTCGCCGCCGCCTTCCGGCTCAGCGGCGAGCGCCGCTACCTGGAGGAGATCGGCGCCCAGCTCGACGACTGGATCGGCGCCAACCCGGTCGAGCTCGGGGTCAACTGGGTCTGCACGATGGACGTCGCGATCCGCGCCGCCAACTGGGTCGCGGCGCTGGCCCTCGTCGCCCCCGAGGCCGCCGCCGAGCCCTGGGCCGAGCGGGCCGCCGCGACCCTGCTGCTGCACGGCCGCTTCATCCGCGGCCACCTGGAGTACGCGCCGGTGCGCGGCAACCACTACCTCTCCGACCTGGTCGGACTGCTCATCGTCGCCTCCCTCTTCGCCGGCGGCCAGGAGGGGCGCGACTGGGCGGAGTGGGCGGCCGGCGAGCTGGTGGTCGAGATGGAGCACGAGGTGCGCGCCGACGGCTGCGACCACGAGGCCTCGATCCCCTACCACCGCCTCGTCGCCGAGCTCTTCGTCTGCGGCACCCAGGCGGCGGACGCGCTCGTCCCCGGCGCGCTGCCGGACTCCTACCGGCAGCGGCTGGAGAAGATGCTCGACTTCATCGCCGCCTACACCCGCGGCGACGGGCTGGCGCCGCAGATCGGCGACAACGACGACGGCCGCTTCCTGCCGCTCGGCGACTACGGGCGCGCGGACTTCCGCTCCCACCTCCACGTCTTCGCCCAGGCGGGCCGCGCCTACGAGCCCGCGACCGAGTCGGCGGCCTTCCCCGCCGGCGGCTACTTCATCTTCCGCGCGGGCGAGATCTACGTCCTCGTCCGCTGCGGCGACAACGGCCTCGGCGGACTCGGCGGCCACGCCCACAACGACCAGCTCTCCTTCGAGCTCTGCTACCGCGACCAGCCGCTGATCGAGGACCCCGGGACCTACGTCTACTACCACGACGCGAGGCTGCGCCGGCTGTTCCGCTCGACCGGCTTCCACGCCACCCTGCAGGTCGACGAAGAGGAGCAGAACCCGATCCCCGAGTGGCCGCGCTTCCCGATGGGCGATCGCACCCGGGCCGAGATGCTCGCGTGGCAGCCCGACGGGCCGCGGCCGACCTTCGCCGGCCGCCACCACGGCTTCGAGCAGCTGCCGGCGCCGGCCCAGTACGAGCGCCGCTTCGAGCTCGACCCCGAAGCGGCGACGCTGACCCTCACCGACGTCGTCACCAGCGCCGCCGGCCACCGGCTCGAGTGGAGCTTCCCACTCGGGCCCAACCGCCAGGTCAGCGCCGGAGCCGGGCAGGCCGAGGTCGAGTACGAGGGCGGCGTCAGGCTGCGGATCGAGGCCCCAGGACTCGAGTTCGCCGTCAGGGACGCCTGGTTCTCGCCCAGCTACGGGGTCAAGGAACCGCGGCAGCTCCTCGGCGCCAAGGCGACGAGCGAGCCCGGCCGCAACGCCTTCGAGCTGCGGCTGCGGATCCTCGACCCCAGCTGATCCCGGCCCGCTAGGCCGGGCGCTTCGGGATCAGCACCAGTCGCTTGAACTCGGCGACCAGAACGCCGTCCTGGTTCAGGACCCGGGTGTGGACCTTGACGACGCCGCGGTCGGGCTTCGACTGCGACGGCTTGACGTCGAGCACCTCGGTCTCGCAGAACAGGGTGTCGCCGTGGAAGACCGGGTTCGGGTGGCTGAGCTCTTCGGTCGCCAGGTTGGCGATCGCCTTGCCGGAGACGTCGGAGACCGACATCCCGAGCGCCAGCGAGTAGACCAGCGGCCCGACGACGACGTTCCGCCCCTGCTGCGACTGCCCCGCGTATATGTCGTTGATGTGGAGCGGGTGGTGGTTCATCGTGATCAGGCAGAACAGGTGATCGTCGGACTCGGTCACCGTCTTCGCCGGCCAGTGCTTGTAGATCGCCCCGACCTCGAACTCCTCGAGGTAGCGGCCGTAGCTGTGGGCCCCGCTCGCCTCGCGCTCGGCCTGGTCGGTGGTGAACTCGGTCGTCATCTGCTCGCTCAACGCTGCGCCTCCTAAGGAATTTGTGCGGCCGATGCTAAAGGAGGGGCCGCCAGGTGACGATCTAGACTGCGCGCCATGAAGATCGGAATCGTCGGACTTGGATATGTGGGCCTGCCGCTCGCCGTCGCCTTCGCAGAGGAGGGGCACGACGTCGTCTGCTTCGACCTCGACACGCGGAAGACGACGGCGCTCTCCGAGGGCCGCTCCTACATCGAGGACATCAGCGACGAGACGCTGGCCCCGATCCGCGAGCGCCTCCACCCCAGCTCGCGCCACGCCGACCTGGCCACCTGCAACGCGATCGTGATCTGCGTGCCGACGCCGCTGACCCGCTCGCGCGAACCCGACCTGACCTACCTGCTCGACGCCGCGACCGCGCTCTCGCAGGTGCTGCAGCCGGACCAGCTGGTCGTGCTCGAGTCGACCACCTACCCGGGCACCACCCGCGAGCAGGTGGCGCCGATCCTCGAGGAGTCGGGCCTGAAAGTGGGCCGCGACTTCCACCTCGCCTTCTCGCCCGAGCGGATCGACCCCGGCCGCACCGACTTCACCGTCCGCACCACGCCGAAGCTGGTCGGCGGCCTGACCGACGAGTGCACCGAGCGCGCCCGGGCCCTCTACGCCGAGATCTGCGAGACCGTCGTCGTCCTCTCCTCGCCCGAGACGGCCGAGCTCTCGAAGCTCCTCGAGAACATCTTCCGCTCGGTCAACATCGCCCTGGTCAACGAGCTGGCCCAGCTCTGCGACCGGCTGAAGATCGACGTCTGGGAGGTGATCGACGCCGCCTCGACCAAGCCCTTCGGCTTCATGCGATTCGAGCCGGGGCCGGGGATGGGCGGCCACTGCCTGCCGGTCGACCCCTTCTACCTCGCCTTCAAGGCCCGCGAGCACGACTTCTACCCGGAGTTCATCGAGCTCGCCGGCAAGGTCAACCAGGCCCAGCCCGCCTACTGCGTGGAGCGCATCGAGCGGGTCCTGAACGAAGCCGGCAAGGCGGTCAAGGACTCGAAGGTCCTGCTCCTCGGCGCCGCCTACAAGGCCGGCTCGGGCGACATCCGCGAGTCCCCGGCGCTGAAGATGATGCGGCTGCTGAACGTGCTCGAAGCCGACCTCTCCTACCACGACCCCTACGTCCCCGAGCTGAGCAAAATGGGGCTGCAGTCGACCGACCTCGAGGTCGGGCTCGCCGAAGCGGACGTAGTCGCCGTGGTCACCGCCCACAAGGAGGTCGACTACCAGCAGGTGGTCAACGAGGCCTCCCTGGTGATCGACTTCCGCGGCGTCACCCGCGGCCTCTCCGCCGCGAACCTGGTCCGCCTCTAACCATCGAGCGGCCCGAGACCACAAGGGGCCTCTACGAGACCTTGCTGGTTGCCGAGGAGCGGCCGGTGGCGCTGGAGCGGCACCTGGAGCGGATGGCGCGAAGCGCCCGCGAGCTCTTCGGAGTGGAGCTGCCCGCGGCGCTCGCGGCCGACGCCGTCGCCGCCTGTGCCGGCATCACTCTCGGGCGGGAGCGGATCGACGTCCGCTTCGATGCGGGCGGCGAGGTCGAGTGGGAGACGCGTGCCGCGGCGATCGACCCGGATGAGTTCTTCCCGCCCTGGGAGCGCGGCGCCGCGCTCCGCAGCGTTCCGGCCCCGCAGCGCTCGGGCGCCCACAAGCTCGCCGACCGCGACTGGCTGGAGCAGACCGAAGCCGAGCTCGGCGCGGCGGTACCGCTGCTGATCGGCGCCGACGGCGCCGTGCTCGAGGCCGGCCGCGCCAACCTCTTCGCCTTCCTCGACGACGCCCTGGCGACGCCGCCCCTCGACGGCCGCATCCTCGCCGGCACCGCCCGCGCGGCGACCGTCGAGCTGGCCGGCGAGCTCGGGATCGAGGTCGCAGCCCGCCCCCTCACCCTCACCGACCTGCACCGATCCGGCGAGGTCTTCCTCACCTCCTCGGTCCGCGGCATCCGCCCCGCTCGCTCCCTCGACGGCGACCCCCTGCCCCACCACGCCACCACCGACCGCCTCGCCACCGAGCTCCGCCACCGCTGGCTCGAAGGCTGACCATCCATTCGGAGACCGCTCGCAGTAACGGGTGCCTGGGGCGCCTTTGTTCACCTATGTGGAACAAAGGCGCCCCACCGCCCTCCGGGCGCGTGCCCGGGGCGGCTTCGGCCAGCGGTGAAGCGAGGGCTACGCGCCGGAGCGGCTGGTCTCGGCGCCGTTTTGGCCGGCCTTCTTGGCGCGCTTGGCGGCGAGCATTGCGGCATCGGCGGCGGCGGTCAGGTCCCAGAGGGAGATCTCGTTGCCGGCAGCCGCTTCGGCCATGCCGACGCTGATCCCGAGCTCGAAGGGCTCCTCGGTCTCGGCGTTGCGGGTGCGGAGCGCCTCCTCGATCCGGGCCGCGGCGATCGCCGCCTCCTCGGACTCGGCGCCGGCGAGGACGGCGCAGAACTCGTCGCCGCCGAGCCGAGCGATGAGGTCGGAGTTGCGGAGGACGCGGCCGAGGATCTGGGCCGTCTCGACCAGGGCCCGATCGCCCGCCTCGTGCCCCAGCTGGTCGTTGATCGGCTTCATGTTGTCGAGGTCGGCGTAGACGACGGTCACCGCCAGCCCCAGCCGCCGCGCCGCCTCGAGCAGCCGTTCGCCGAGCATCTCGAAGCCGCGACGGTTGGAGAGCCCGGTCAGCTCGTCGCCGATCGCCAGCGAGAGCGAGGCGATCTCGGCTTCGGCCATCGCCGCCAGTTCCTGCAGCGCCTCCTGGTCGAAGTCGGCGGCGTCGCGGGGAGCGTCGTCGAAGACGCAGAAGGTGCCGACCGGCTCGCCTCCCGGGGCGGTGATCGGGTGGCCGGCGTAGAAGCGGATGTTGGGGTCGCCGATGACGTATGGGTTGTCGTCGAAGCGCTCGTCTAGGCTGGCGTCGGCGACCACGGTCGTCTCCGGGTCGAGGATCGTGTGGGCGCAGAAGCTGAGGCTGCGCTCCACCTCCTCGCCGTCCATCCCGAGCGAGGACTTGAACCAGACCCGCTCCGCGTCGAGCAGGTTGACCTGGGCGGCCTGGGTCTTGAACACCCGCTGGGCGAGCCGGGTGAGGCGGTCGAAGCGCTCTTCGCGTTCGGTCTCGAGGATGTTGAGCGCGTGCAGGGCCGCCAGGCGCCGAGTCTCTTCGGGGTGTGGCGGGGGCGCGGCCATGGGCGGAGCGAATTCGGGCACCGCTAGTGCACTTTCCGGAGCCGGTTCCGTTCCTCCTGCCGGTCCACCACCTGGGCGATCAGCTTCAGCACGTTGGAGTCGCCGTTCGCCTTGATGTGGCCGGTCTCGTACGCCTTGCGGTAGCTGCGGATCGTCCCTTTCTCGGCCAGCTCGTTGAACTGGGGACGGTCGACCTGGACCAGCACCCGCTCGTCCTGGGCGAGGTCCTTGGTGATCTTCGGCCCCGGCAGCTCGACCCGGTAGAGCTGGATGTCGTGCTTGGCTTTCAGCTCGAGGCCGAAGACGAGCTTCAGTTTCTGCAGCGCCGGCACTTCCTGCTGGAAGCGCTCGACCGCGGTCCGGATCAGGTCTGCGGTGGACGCCACCTAGCTCGGGTCCCCCATCAGATCTTGTTCCTCTGCAGGAGCTTTTTGCCGATCACCATGCGCTGGATCTCGGAGGTCCCCTCGCCGATCAGGAGCAGCGGCGCGTCGCGGTAGAGGCGCTCGATCTCGTACTCCTTCGAGTAGCCGTAGCCGCCGTGGATGCGGAAGCTTTCCTCGACGCAGAACTTGCCCGTCTCGGAGGCCAGGAGCTTCGCCATCCCCGCCTCGAGGTCGGAGCGCTCGCCGGCGTCCTTCATCCGAGCCGCTTTGCGGGTGACGAGCCGAGCGGCCTCGATCTGGGTGGCCATGTCGGCGAGCTTGAACTGGATCGCCTGGTGCTGGGCGATCTCCTTGCCGAAGGTCTTCCGTTCCTGGCTGTATTTGAGCGCCAGTTCGAGCGCCCGCTGGGCGATCCCGACGCCGCGGGCGGCGACGTTGACGCGGCCGACCTCGAGCGCGTCCATCATCTGGATGAAGCCCTGGCCGACGCCGGCCTCCTCGCCGCCGAGGATGCGCCCCGGCGGGCAGCTGTAGCCGTCGTAGACGAGCTCGGTCGACTCGACGCCCTTGTAGCCCATCTTCTTGATCTTGGGCGGCACGACGAGGCCCTTGAAGCCGCCCTCGTTGATTTCCTTCCAGGGCTCCTTCTCGGTGATGAAGCAGGTCATCCCCTTGTAGGGCGGTTCGGCCTTGGGGTCGGTCTTGACGAGGACGAAGACGACGCCCGAGCCGAGGCCGTTGGTGACCCACATCTTCTGGCCGTTGATCTCCCAGTTGCCGTCCTCGGCCTTCTTGGCGGTGGCCTTCAGGCCCTGGACGTCGGAGCCGACCTCGGGCTCGGAGAGCGAGAAGGCGGCGCGGATCTCACCGGTCGCCATCTTCGGCAGGAAGTACTCCTTCTGCTCGTCGGTGCCGAACTTCATCAGCAGGTAGGAGCCGATGAAGTGGGTGTTGACGACGCCGGAGATCGAGATCCAGCCGCGCGAGAGCTCTTCGACGATCATCGCGTAGGTCGCCAGGTCGAGCCCCATGCCGCCGTACTCTTCGGGGATCGTCACCCCGAACAGGCCGAGCTCCTTCATCTGCTCGACGATCGGCTCCGGGAACTCGTCCACCTGGTCGTAGTGCTCGGCGTTGGGGATGATCTGCTCGTCGGCGAACTGACGGACCATCTCGAGGATCGCCTGCTGGTCCTCGGTCACTTCGCGGTACGCGGCGGTGTCTACGGCCATTTCTCCTCTGCCCTGCTCGGCGTTTGCTCTGAATGTGGAGGATATCGGCGCCAAGCGCAAAACGCCGCCGCCCGCGCCCTCGAGAGGGGGCGGGCGACGGCGCCATTGCCACCGCTGGGTTGTGGTGTCGCGGGCTAGCCGAGCAGCGCCGACCAGCGAACCGCGCCCGAGCTGTTCGGGTCGGACGAGCTCGGTTCGATCTTCACGCCCACCAGGTCGGTCGCGGCAACCGTGCCGGAGACCGCGCCGGTGCACGAGGTGTTGGTGTTGTTGATCGTGCAGCTGGTGATCGTCGAGGTCGTGATTCCGACCTTCTTGATCAGGCTGAACGTCCAGCTGTGGCCGTTGCCCGGGGAATTCGTCACGCTGGCGGTGAAACCGCTCAGCGTGCCGGCGGCGGGCATCACCTGCAGGCCCGACGATTCCGTTTCCGAGCTGCTGGTGGTGGCGAACGGACCCAGGTAGGTCGTTTTCGACACCGACGAGCCCGAGGTCGCGATACCGCCGACCAGGGTCTTGCCGGCTTTGCCTTCGGGGCCCTGGGCACCTGCGGTACCGGGGGTGCCGGGAGTACCGGGGTCGCCCTTCAGGCCCTGCGGGCCTTCTTTGCCCTGCGGGCCTTCTTTGCCGGTGTCGCCCTTCAGACCCTGCGGGCCTTCTTTACCGGTGTCGCCCTTCACGCCCTGCGGGCCTTCCTTGCCTTCATCGCCCTTCAGACCCTGCTTGCCTTCGGGACCTTCCGGACCGATCTTGCCTTCCGGACCTTCGGGGCCTGCCGGACCCTGCTTGCCTTCCGGACCTTCCGGACCGACCTTGCCTTCGGGGCCTTCCGGACCGCCCAGCCAGACACCGCCGGCGGGCCATGCACCGTTGTCCTTCGGACCGAAGAACTTCCGGTTCAGGGTGTCGATGTAGTAGTCGCCGTCGACGCCTTCGGACGCCTTCGGGTCGCCTTCACCGTTGAGGATGACGTTGCCGTCGGTGCCAGGCAGGCCCTGGGGGCCTTCCGGACCGGCGGGGCCGATCTTGCCTTCGGCACCTTCGGGACCCATCAGCCCTTCCGGGCCTTCCGGACCTTCCAGGCCCTGCGGGCCGATCGGGCCTTCCTTGCCTTCCGGGCCCTGCTTGCCTTCGGCGCCCTGCTTGCCTTCCGGGCCTTCCGGACCTGCGTCGCCCTTCAGACCCTGCTTGCCTTCGGCGCCTTCCGGACCGATCAGCGAGGTGCCGTCAGGCCAGTTGCCGTTGTCCTTGGGGCCGTAGATCTTGTTGTTCTGGGTGTCGATGTAGAAGTCCCCGTTGGAGCCGATCGCCTGCGAGGGCGCGCCTTCCCCGTTGAGGACGCTCTTGCCGTTGGTGCCGTCGGTTCCGTTCGTGCCGTCGGTACCGGCCTTGCCTTCCTTGCCTTCCGGACCCTGCTTGCCTTCCGGGCCTTCCAGACCTGCGTCGCCCTTCAGACCCTGCTTGCCTTCTGGGCCTTCCGGACCGACCTTGCCTTCCGGACCTTCGGGACCTGCGTCGCCCTTCAGGCCCTGCTGGCCTTCGGGACCCTGCTTGCCTTCCGGTCCTTCCTTGCCTTCGGGACCGACGATACGAACGCCGTTCGCGGGCCATTCGCCGTTGTCCTTGGGGCCGTACATCTTGTGGTTCAGGGTGTCGACGTAGAAGTCGCCGTCGACGCCTTCTGACTGCTGCGGGGCACCTTCACCGTTGAGGATGGTCTTGCCGTTGGTGCCGTTCGTGCCATCGGTGCCGGCAGGGCCCTGCTTGCCTTCCGGGCCTTCGGGACCCGCGTCGCCCTTCAGGCCCTGCTGGCCTTCGGGGCCCTGCGGACCGACCTTGCCTTCCGGACCTTCGGGGCCAGCGTCGCCCTTCAGACCCTGCTGACCTTCGGGGCCCTGCTTGCCTTCGGGCCCTTCCTTGCCTTCGGGACCGACGATGCGAACGCCGTTGACGGGCCATTCGCCGTTGTCCTTGGGGCCATAGATCTCGTGGTTCAGGGTGTCGATGTAGAAGTCGCCGTCGACGCCTTCGGTCGACTGCGGAACGCCGTCACCGTTGAGGATGGTCTTGCCGTTGGCGCCGTTCGCGCCGGCGGGGCCTTCCTTGCCTTCCGGGCCCTGCTTGCCTTCCGGACCTTCCTCGCCCTTCAGACCGGGCTGACCTTCCGGACCTTCGAGGCCGCGCGGGCCGATCGGGCCTTCCTTGCCTTCGTCGCCCTTCTGACCCGGCAGACCTTCGGGACCCTGCTTGCCTTCCGGACCTTCCTTGCCTTCCGGACCGACGATGTGGACGCCGTTTACCGGCCATTCGCCGTTGTCCTTGGGGCCGTAGATTTTCTGGTTCTGGGTGTCGATGTAGAAGTCGCCGTCGGAGCCGATCACCTGTGAAGGGGGACCGTCACCGTTGAGGATGGTCTTGCCGTTGGTCCCGTTGGTGCCATCGGTCCCATTGGTGCCGTTGGTGCCGGCGGGGCCTTCCTTGCCCGGCTTGCCTTCGGGGCCTTCCGCTCCGGCGTCGCCCTTCTGGCCGGGCTGACCTTCGATGCCCTGCTTGCCCTGGGCACCTTCCTTGCCTTCCGGGCCGACCAGATGGACGCCGGCGACGGGCCATGCCCCGTTGTCCTTGGGGCCGTAGATCTCGTGGTTCAGGGTGTCGATGTAGTAGTCCCCGTCGACGCCTTCGGTCGACTGCGGAACGCCGTCACCGTTGAGGATGGTCTTGCCGTTGGTCCCGTTGGTGCCATCGCTGCCGTTGGCGCCCTTGGGGCCGGCGGGACCTTCCTCGCCTGCCGCGCCCTGCTTGCCTTCGGGGCCGGCCGCACCGGCCGCACCGGTCTCGCCCTTCTGGCCGTTGCTGCTTTCGTTGGCGCCGAGGACGCCCTGCGGGATACCCGTCAGGACTTCGAGGGCCTGCTCGCCTTTCTTGCATTTGGCACCCGGGCCGGCGAACCGCACCGAGCCCTTTTCGGGGCCGCTCTTGGTGACGCAGAGGGTGACCGCCGTCGACGAGGATTTCGCCGCGAAGGCCGACCCGGCAAAGGCCATCACCAGCATCGCCATCGCGGCGAAGAGGGCGATGGCCGAGCCGATCGTCTTTCGAGAGTTGAGAGTCATCAGTGTTCTCCTGTTTCGCGTTTCGAGACGGAGCCCACTGCCGGCGGCCCCCAATCAGGTGGCGAAGGTATCCCGGCCCAGCGCATCCATTGGCGCAGTTCGATAGGACATTTGGCCAATCAGGGGGGCTCCTCTAAAGGTCCGGTTCGACCCCTCCGAACCCCTCGCATCCCCAGTTCTGAGGCCAAATCGCGGACTTCCGTCCGACTCGGCCAGGCGACTACTCAAGATCTCTTAGAACAGACGTCCGCAAAGGGCCCCGCTCGTCCGTCCACGCTTTCGCCCAGAACGCGAGACGGGGGTCGGAAAACCCGATGAAAGGGGCGTGAAGAGACGATTCGCCCCCGTTTTCGCCCTCCTCGCGGCGATCTGCACCGTCGCTTGCATCGGCGCCTCGCCGGCCGGCGCCGCCGGCCTCGTCGCGCCTCGCGGCACCTGCCCGGAAGCCCCGCGCGGCGCCGTCGCCGAAGAGGCGGCGATGCTCTGCCTCACCAACTACGCCCGCGGCCAGCTCGGCGAGCAGCCGCTCGAACCGACCGCGGCGCTCGAGGACTCAGCCGCCGAGAAGGCCGAAGACATCCTCCGCTGCGACAGCTTCAGCCACTACGCCTGCGGCCGCGAATTCACCTACTGGATCCGGGCCAACGGCTACATGTCGAGCGAATGCTGGAAGGTCGGCGAGAACCTCGCCTGGGGCACCGGCGAATACGGCAGCGTCAGCTCGATCTTCCGCGCCTGGCTGCGCTCGCCCGAGCACCGCGAAAACCTGCTCGACGCCAACTTCACCCAGGTCGGGGTCGACCTCCTGGTCGGCAACCTCGAAGGCGAACGCGGCGCCCACGTCTGGGCCCAGCAGTTCGGCTCCCACTGCTGAGCCGCGCCGCCGGCTAGGCCGGCGTCGGCTCGAAGACCGTCTCGACGTCGACCCGCGGGTCGATCGCCTGCATCGGGGCGCGGGCCTTGAGCAGGATCTCCTGGTACTCGTCCTCCTCGTCGGACTGCATCACGATCGCGCCGCCGACGCCGATCGTCGTCCTCTCGCCGTCCATCACCACGGTGCGGATGACGATGTTGAGGTCGCAGCCGCCGCTCAGGCCGAGGTAGCCGATCGCCCCCGAGTAGACGCCGCGGGCTTCGCCCTCGAGGTCGTCGATGATCTCCATCGTCCGCTTCTTCGGCGCCCCGGTCATCGAGCCGCCGGGGAAGCAGGCGCGGATGCAGTCGGGCGGCTCCAGCTCTTCGCGCAGCAGGCCGCGGACGGTCGAGACCAGCTGGTGGACGGTCTCGTAGCTCTCGATGTGCATCAGGTTCGGGACGTGGACGGTGCCGATCTCGCTGACCACGCCGAGGTCGTTGCGCAGCAGGTCGCAGATCATCAGGTTCTCCGCCCGCGACTTCTCGTCGGTGCGGAGCTCCTCGGCGAGGCGCACGTCCTCGGCCGGCTCGGAGCTGCGGCGGACCGTGCCCTTGATCGGTTTCGCCTCCGCCCAGCGGTCGCGGGCGATGGAGAGGAAGCGCTCCGGTGAGGAGCTCAGCACCGCCGCATCCCCGACCCGCAGGAAGGCGGAGAACGGCGCCGGGTTGACCCGCCGCAGGGTCCGGTAGAGCGGCAGCGGCTCGGGGCTGACCTCGGCGGTGATCCTGTTGGTGAGGCAGATCTCGTAGCTCTCGCCGTCGATCAGCTGGCGCTTGCACTCTTCGATGTCGGCCAGGTACTGCTGGTGGGAGCGGGCCAGCTCGAAGTGGACCGGCTGGCGCTCGGTCGCGACCTCGCTCCACTCCGGCACCTCGATCGGCGGCAGCGAGGCCAGCCGCAGCGAGACCTCGGCGATCCAGCGGTCGGCCTCCTCGGTCTCCGAGCGCGGGCAGACGCCGAGCACGTAGGTGGCGCCCTCGAGGTGATCGAAGGCGATCATCCGATCGGCGAAGACGAACCAGGCGTCCGGCATCGTCGAGCGGTGGGCGCCCGAGCCTTCGACGTCGGCCTTCAGCTCGTAGCCGAAGTAGCCGGCGAAGCCGCAGTTGAAGTCGAATGGCAGGTCGTCGGAGAGGTGGTGCAGGCGCCGCATCTCGCGCGAGAGGTAGTCGAAGATCGACTCTTCGAGCGTCCGCTCCTGGCCGTTGGCGGTGACGGTCAGCTCGCCACTGTTGACGTCGTAGCTGACGGTCGAGGCGAGCGGCCCGGAGGCGTCGCCCATGAAGGAGAAGCGGGCGCGGCCGTCGAGCATGCTGCTGTCGAGCCAGAAGGCGTCCTCGCTCGACCCGTAGAGGTGGTGGAAGGCACGCTCGGCGTCGAACGCAGTGTCGATTCGCTTGACCCGCAGCTCGAGGTCGGCGCCGCCGCCCGCCGAGCGCCCGTAGCCGTCGTTGACCAGGACCGGGCCGCCGTTGCGGCGCCCGGAGAGCTCGGCGGTGAGGTCGCGGAAGCGGGCCAGCATCGCCCGCCCGTGCTCGGTCGAGATCGACTCCGGGTGGAACTGCAGCCCCCACTGCGGCTTCGTTCGGTGGGCGACCGCCATCAGGATGCCGTCGCTGGTCCAGGCGGTCGCCTCGAGCTCCTCGGGCAGCTCCTCGATGCAAAGCGAGTGGTAGCGGACGACCTGGAACTCGCGCGGCAGCCCGGCGAAGATGCCCTCGCCGGTGTGGGTGACGGCGCTGAGCCGGCCGTGCATCGCTTCCGGCGCGTGGACGACCTTGCCGCCGTAGGCCGAGCAGAGGCCCTGGTGGCCGAGGCAGACGCCGAGCAGCGGCACCTCGGCGGCGCGGATCGCTTCGGCGCAGACGCCGAAATCGGCCTCGCGGTCGGGGTTCCCCGGCCCCGGGGAGATGACGACGTTGTCGAAGTCGCGGCTCGCCGCCAGCTCGGCCCAACCGAGCTCGTCGTTGCGGACCACGATCGGCTCTTCGCCGTTGGCCTCCGACAGCAGCTGGAAGAGGTTGTAGGTAAAGGAGTCGTAGTTGTCGATCAGCAACGTCTTCACGACTCTCCTCCCTCGATGATCGATTCCCGATCCGCGTGCGACTGGGGGCATGCCTGGCGGTGTGCCAGGCGCGTCATCCAGGTGTGCGGGGATCGGGAATCGATCATCTACACGAGGTATTTCCTCAGCACCTTGCCCAGCGGGCTCTTCGGGATCTCGTCGCGGAACTCGACCTCCTGCGGCACCTTGAAGTTGGCCAGCCGCTCGCGGCAGAAGGAGATCAGCTCGCGGGCGTCGGGGTCGCCGCCGCTGACGACGACGGCCTTCACGCGCTGCTCGCCAGCGACCTCGGTGTCGACGCCGACGACGACCGATTCGCTCACCTGCGGGTGGGCGTTCAGCACCGCCTCGACCTCGATCGGGTCGATCTTGAAGCCGCCGGTCTCGATCAGGAGCTTCTTGCGGCCCTCGATGAAGAGCATCCCGTCGCCGTCGATCCGTCCCAGGTCGCCGGTGTAGTAGCGGCCGTCGCGGAAGGCGACCGCGTTCAGCTCCGGCAGGTCGCCGTAGCCGAGGGTCGCCGCCGGGCTCTTCACCGTGACCTCGCCGATCTCGCCGTCGCCGACCGGCTCGCCGTCGTCGTCGACGATCGCCAGCTCGACGCCCTTGACCGGGCTGCCGACCGACTCGAAGGTCGAGACCGGGTCGTCGCTGAGGTTGGCGGCGATCATCCCCGTCTCGGTGCTGCCGTAGAGCTGGCGGACGAGGACGCCGAAGCGCTCGCCGAAGGCCTCGAAGGTCTCGCGCGGCATCGCCATCCCGGCGCTAAAGCAGAGCCGCAGCGAGGAAAGGTCGGCGTCGGCCGGCGATTCGGCCATCAGCCGGTAGTTGAAGGGGACGCCAGGGAAGATCGTGATCCGCTCGGCTTCGATCAGCTCCAGCGCCCGGTGGCGCTTGAGCAGGAACGGGTGCGGGTCCTCGAGGATCACCAGGGTGGCGCCGGAGATCGCGCTGCCGAAGATGCAGGAGCCCATCCCCCAGGTGTGGAAGAGCGGCACCGCGGCGAGGATCTTGTCCTCGGGGCCGATCCCCAGCTCGAGATAGGACTCGGCCTCGGCCAGGCACTGGGCGTTGGTGCGGTCGAGCCGCTTCGGGCGGCCGGTCGAGCCGGAGGAGAACTGGCCGACCAGCGGCTCCTCGCCGGAGCGCGGCGGCAGCCGCTCAGCCGACCCTTCCTCGACCAGGCTGGCGAGCGTGACCGAGGAGCCGTGGCCGGCGCCGGAGCCGATCACCTCGACCGGGTAGTCGAAGCCGGCGACGATCCGCTCGCAGACGCCGGCGGTGCGCTCGTCGCTGATCACCGCCTTGACGCCGGTGCTGCGGAACCAGAATTCGAGCTCGGCCTGCTTGAAGGCGGGGTTGGCGGGGACGACTTTGGCGCCGAGCGCGGCGATCGCGTGGAAGGCGGCGAGGAACCAGGGGTCGTCGCGGAGCACCAGGCCGACCGCGTCGCCGGCGCCGATCCCGCGGCCGGCGAGCCCGGAGGCGAGCCGCTCGATCCGCTCGACCAGGGCGCCGAAGCCGAGCCGCTCGTCGCGGTAGACGACCGCGGTGCGGTCCGGGTCGGCGTCGGCCTGCTTGTAGAGGAGCTCCAGCAGCACCGGCCGCTCAGCCGCCTTGCTTGCGAGCGACGAAGGCGGTGATCGCGTCGACGCTGCGGAAGTTGTCGGGCACCAGGTCCTCGTCTCCGACCTCGATCGCGAAGCCTTCCTCGAGGAAGGCGACGAGCTCCATGATCCCCTGCGAGTCGAGCTGGTCGCTCGCCAGCAGGTCGTCGCCGTGGGCGAGCGGCGCGTTGACGCCGACCTCGTCGACCAGGAACTCCGAGATTTGCTCTGCGTTGCTCACCTGACCTCCTCCTTCGACCTCGAAGAGCGGGGACTTTAGCCCGATTCAGGCCGACTCAACGGGCGGCGCCCAACCGCGTGCCTCGAGCTCGCGCTCGAGCCGCTCGTCGAGGATCGCCCGCAGCGCCGCCTGGCTCTCGAGCGGCCGCAGGGTGTGGTCGACGCCGGGCAGCTCGACCATCTCAACGAACTTCCGTGTGTCCAAAGTCCGGCGGAAGTCGACCGCCTCGAGTTCGTCGGCCATCCCCTCGTTGCCGCAGAACATCAGGGTCAGATGGGTTTCCTGCTCCTGCAGCCGGTCGAGGTCGAGCTGCAGCTGCTCGTCCCAGGGCCTGCCGCCGCCGTGCCGCGGCCGCAACCGCTCGCGAGTGCGCTCGCCGATCGACGCGAACATGCTCTTCACCTTCGACCATTCGATCTCGCCCCGCAACAGTTTCCCTACCCATTTCCGCTCGAACACCCGGCTGACTTTGCGGGCTTCGCGCTCGTCGAAGATCCCGTCCCGCCAGACCAGCGCGCCGGCGTTGATCACGTAGGCGGCGCGGACGCGCGGGTCGGCGAGCGCGGTGCGGAAGGCGAGGAAGCCGCCGGAGCAGAGGCCGACCAGGGCGAAGTCCGGGCCCAGGCCCCGCGCTTCGAGGGCGTCGAGGACGCGGCCGAGCTGAGCCTGGTACTTGGGCGCGAAGAACTCCTCGCCGGGCGGCACTCCTTCGGGGTCGCCCCCGGCCTCGCCGATCGCCTCGAGGTCGACCCGCAGGGTGGGAACGCCGCGGGCGGCCCAGGCGCGGGCGCGCTCGAGCCACATCCGGTTGGGGCCCGTGTTCCGGACCGCGCCGGCGTTGAGGAAGACCAGGCAGAGCCGCGCCGTCGTCCCTTCGGCGGGCGTCGCCAGCAGGCCGAAGCTGCGGCCGAACGGGTGCTCGACAGGGAACGGGACCTCTGTGATCGGGAACGGCGAGGCGTCCAGCTGGACCGCGGCCTGGCCCGGCTCGTCCACGCCGGGGGCCGAGCCTGCGGGGGCCGTCTCGGGCGGGAGCGGCGCGCCGCCCTGCTCGAGCCAGGCCGCGACCTTCTCGGCGGCGTCCTCCGCCAGGCGCGAGGTTTCGGGGTGCAGCACCATCTTCGCCCAGCCCGAGGTGCCCTCGCTCGTGACCTCGATCCCGGCCGCCTCCATCGCCTCGGCCAGGGCGTTCCGGCCCGATGCCCGGCGGCTCAGCATCAGCACCCGGCGCAGCGACGGCCACGGCCCGCTCGGCTCGAGCGCTTCCAGTTCGGCGATCGTCTCGGCGCTGAGGAGGAAGCCGCTGGCCTCGATCCAGCCCTCCGGCACCGTGACGGTCGAGTCCTCCGCGTGCCAGCCCTGCAGGCGCGAGAAGTTGCGGGCGCCGCGGACGAAGGCGCGGCCCGAGGCC
Source organism: Solirubrobacterales bacterium (assembly GCA_036494495.1). Lineage (GTDB taxonomy): Bacteria > Actinomycetota > Thermoleophilia > Solirubrobacterales > 70-9 > VAYN01. The sequence goes on from DASXOF010000143.1 coordinate 17,627, forward strand.
GGCGCCGCGACCGTGATCAGCTCGCTCGCCGCCGCCCCTGCTTCGATCGCCGCGATCGCCAGCAGGCCGCCCAGCCCGAGGCCGAGGATCGAGATCTCCTCGGCGCCGGTCCGCTCGCGCAGCGAATCGGCGGCGGCCCTGACCGCGTCCACCCAGGCGGCGACCAGGCCCGGGTCGCGGGGGGAGCCGCCGCTGTCGCCGGTGCCGGGCAGGTCGAAGCGCAGGGTCGAGCGGCCGGCCGCGGCGAGGCGCTGGGCCCAGGCGCGGCGCGGGCGGTAGGAGGCGACGTCGTCCCAGCCCCAGGGCGAGCAGATCAGGACCGGCTTCTGAGTGCCCGAACCGGTATCTGCCTGGTGGTAGACAGAGAACAGTCGATTGCTCTGCGCATTTATGAAAGATGCTTGCGCCGGGTCCACGGGAGGCTCGCTTGTCCCGGCCCTGGCCGTGCCGGTCTTCGCTCGTCGGTCTACGTCAAATATATGGCAGGGGTTCAAATGCCCGGCACGCTCGGCCTATAGTCGCGCGGTTGGACGCCACCAGCGCAATCCAGAGCCCGCGGCCGAACCCCCGCGCCGGCGTCTTCGAGACGATCCTCGTCTTCGAAGACCGCCCGATCTAGCTCGCGGCCCATCTGCGCCGCCTCGAGCGGAGCGTCGGCGCCGTCTACGGGCAGCCGCCGCCGGCGGGCCTGCGCGACCAGGTGATGGCGAGCTGCCGCGGCGGGTGGCTGGGCCGGCTGCGGCTGACCGTCGAACCCGACCTCAGCGGCGAGCTCCACAGCTCGGTGGTGATCGCGCCGATGGACCCCAACAACGTCTTCCCCACCGGCCCCTTCGCGACCGCCCTGCGGAGCTTCCCGGTCGACCGCGGCTACGGCGAGCACAAGTGGGCGGACCGCGAGATGCTGGCCCGCGCCGAAGCGAGCGCCGGCCCGGGCGCGGCGCCGCTCCTCGTCCGCGACGGCGAGGTGCTCGAGGTCTCGCGCTCCAACGTCTTCGCGGTGATCGAGCGAGCGATCCTGACGCCGCCGCTCGACGGCGAGATCCTGCCGGGGGTGGCGCGCGGCGGCGCAATCGAGGTCGCCGCCGAGCTCGGCTTCGAGCTGCGCGAGGAGCGGCTCGACCTCGGCGAGCTGCGAGCGGCGGACGAGGCCTTCCTCACCAACGCCCTGCGCGGCGTCGAGCCGGTGCGTGAGGTCGACGGCACCGAGATCGCCAGCGACGGCCCGATCACCACCGCCCTCGCCGCCGGCCTGCGCCAACGCTGGTTCGCCGGCGCTCCGTAGCCAGGGCCCCAGGAGCGCCATCCGTCTCAAACCGTCGCGAAGGCCATCACGATCCTCTCCTCCCCCACGCGTCCGCGATTTCCCGCCTATATGGCGGTGAATCGCAGACGCGTGGGGAGGGTGGCCAACCTCGGCTCTTGCGGTCGGAGCGGTTGCGCGGCGAGAAGGAGCCTCGGGACCGCTCTAGCAGTGCTTGAGGCGGTCGAGCCGGGCGCTGAGGCGTTCGGCTCGGTGGGTGAAGCGGATCAGCCACTCTTCCTGCTGCGGTGCCGCCGGCGCTTCGCCGGTGGCGGGCTCGCCTTCGCTCGCGGGCGCGGGCGCCGGGCTGGGCTCGGGCGCGGGCTCGGGCCGCCGCGCCGGCGCGGCGGTTGCTGCTTCCTGGGCCGCGGTCGCGGCGCGCTCGGCCAGTTCGGCCGCCTGGCGGGCCTGCTCGGCGGCCTCGATCGCGGCGGCGCCGACTTCGCGCACCGCCGCCTCGGAAGCCTGCGCCAGGGTGAGGGCGACGTGGACCCGCGATTCGAGTTGGGAGAAGGTCCGCGCCCGCGTCGTTTCCGGGAGCAGCCAGTCCTCGGCCGTGTCGCGCACCTCGTTGGCAGCCATCGCCGTCAGGGTTCGCCGCCGCCCCGGCGACCCCTCCTCACCGCGTTTGAATAGATTCTCCTCGACCTGAGTGACTATTCGGAACCCCCACGTACCCTTGGCGGCGCCGCACACACTCGCCAGCCGCACGCGCGAGTTCCGAATAGTCACTAAATCGGAACGAGGAGAACCTTGAGAGCACCACGAGACTTCTTCAACCCACAGGCGATCGGCGCGCCGGAGCCGCTGCGCGAGATCCCGGTGAAACCGTCGCGGATGATCCACTTCCTCGACTTCTCGAACGAGAAGATGGTCGCCAAGGCCGGCGACATCGCCAAGCAGACCGACATCCTGCTCGGCAACCTCGAGGACGCGATCCCGGTCGACCGCAAGGAGGCGGCGCGCGCCGGCCTGATCAAAGCGGCGCGGGAGTCCGACTTCGGCGGCACCGCCCTGTGGACGCGGGTCAACTCGCTGGAGAGCCCCTGGGTGCTCGACGACCTGACCGAGCTCGTCGCCGCGATCGGCGACCAGCTCGAGGTGGTGATGGTGCCGAAGGTCGAGGGCGCCTGGGACATCCACTACGTCGACCGCCTGCTCGCCCAGCTCGAGGCGAAGGCGAAGCTCGACCGCCCGATCCTGATCCACGCGATCCTCGAGACCGCCCAGGGCGTCGTCAACCTCGAGGAGATCGCCGCCGCCAGCCCGCGGATGCAGGGGATGAGCTTCGGCCCGGCCGACCTCGCCGCCTCGCGGCGGATGAAGACGACCAGGGTCGGCGGCGGCCACCCCGGCTACCGCGTGATGGAGGACCCGACGGACCCCGAGAACCCCGAGGCCGACCGGGTCAGCGCCCAGCAGGACCTCTGGCACTACTCGATCGGCCGCATGGTCGACGCCTGCGCCGCCAACGGCCTGCTCCCCTTCTACGGCCCCTTCGGCGACATCAAGGACACGGCCGGCTGCGAGACCCAGTTCCGCGCCGCCTTCCTGATGGGCTGCGTCGGCGCCTGGTCGCTCCACCCGGTGCAGATCGGGATCGCCAAGAAGGTCTTCAGCCCGCCGCCGGACGAGGTCCTGTTCGCGAAGAAAGTGCTGGAGGCGATCCCCGACGGCCGCGGCGTCCACATGATCGACGGCAAGATGCAGGACGACGCCACCTGGAAGCAGTGCAAGGTGATGGTCGAGCTGGCCGAGCTGCTTGCGGCGAAGGATCCTGAGCTCTCCCAGGCGTACGGGTTTTAAACCAGCCTTAGATTTGCAGGAGTAAAAAGGTCGGGTGGACCCCAATCAGGAGGTCTTCGACCGAGCCGCCGGCAGTTACAACGAGCTCGCGCTGATGCCAGCCGAGCGCGCTGTCCTCGGGCGGCTGCGCGACGACCTCTCCCAACTCGAGATGCTCGACATCGGCGTCGGCTCCGGTCGCACCGGCTACACCTTCGCGCCCCTGGTCAAGCGCTATGTCGGGATCGACTACTCGCCGCGGATGATCGACCGGGCCCGCGCCCTGCTGGGCGAAAACGGCCGGGTCGAGCTGCGGGTCGCCGACGCCCGCAGCCTCGCCTCGGTCGAGGGCAGCTTCGACTTCGTCCTCTTCAGCTACAACGGCATCGACGCGGTCGAGCACCAGGACCGCCTGCGGATCTTCGCCGAGGTCCGCGACAAGCTGAAGCCCGGCGGCCTGTTCCTCTTCTCCTCCCACTCGCTGGGCGCCCTGCCGCTCTCGGGACGGCGGCGGCGCGGCCGCAACCGCTCGACCAAGCTGCCCTGGCAGGTCGCCGAATTCGCCCTCGACCTGCGATACGGCTGGCACGCCCGGCAGAGCAACCGGATGCTCGACCTCGACGGCGCCCGGCAGCGCGGCTGGGCAATCGTCCGCGATCCCGCCCACGGCTTCAGTCTCGACGTCTACTACGTCGACCCGGCCTCGCAGCTGGCGCAGCTGCGGGAGATCGGGCTCGATCCGCTGGCGGTGATCGACGAGCACGGCGAAGAGGTCGACCCCGCGGCGAGCCGCCGGGACGCCTGGCTCAACTATCTGTGCCGCCTGCCTGACGAGGCAGGAGTTTCGCCGGGCCCGCCGGGCTGAATCTCGGGCGCTCGGCTGAAAGAATGTGGCGATCGCCAAACGCGGCACAAGCCGGGTTGGCGGTTTCGCGTCAGGTTCAACCATTGTCGCGGTTGATGCCGATACGAACTTCGCAACAATGCTCTCGCGTGTCTCCGGCCTTAACAAGGCGCCAACTCGTCCGCCGAACCTGATTCCTCAGCCATGCAGCCGCCTCTCGACCTACCGGTAGATCCCCCCGTCCCCGCTGTGCCCCACGAAGCGCTGGTCCAGGACCGGCCGACCCTGAGCACGATGCCGCTGGCCCGGCGCGGGGTCGGCTGGTGGCTCCTGCCGATCGCCGATTTTGCCTGCTCCGCGGTGGCGCTCGCAGCGATCGCCCTGATCGCCGGCGTCGCGGTCTTCCCGGCGGTGCCGGTTGCACCGCTGCTCCTGGTGCTGGTCTACGGGCTGCTGGGGGTCTACGGCACCCGGCCGGCCCGCGGCGCAGCCGCCGAAGGCGGCAGCGGCTGGCGCCTCATCCGCCTCCTGGTCGGGGCTGTCTTCGCCTGGTCGGCCTCGCTGATCACCGATCTCGGCGCCGGCGAGCAGCTGGCGCTGTGGGCGGCCTTCGTCGTCCTCGACTCCGGCCTGCGGGCGGTCGTCGCCCCCTACCTGGAGAGCCTCAACCCGGTCGAGCGCTGGGTGCTGGTCGGCGCCCCCGGGGGCGCCGAGCGGCTGCGCGCCTACACGCCGCTGCGGCGTTACGCGACCGTCGTCGCCACCGTCCCCGCCTCCGAGCCCGACAGCTCCGCCGGCCGCGCCGCGGCGCTCGAGATCGTCGAGCGCTACCACGCCGACCGCGTCGTCATCTCCAGCCAGCACGCCGACGACGAGGGACTGCTGGCGCTGGTCCGCGCCTTCAAGTCGATCGGCGTCCTGGTCAGCCTGCTGCCCCGCCCACTCGACCTGCTCGAGGCGCCGGTGGCGCGGCCGAGCCGGGTCGGCGGCGTGCCGCTGATCGAGGTCGAGTCGCTGGCCGCCCGCGACGCCATCCCCTACACCGGCCCCGATCGGCGGGAGACCCGCCGCACCCGGGTCAGCGTCGTGGTCCCGGCGATGAACGAGGCGAAGAACATCGGCCAGGTCCTCTCCGAGCTGCCCGAAGGGCTGCACGAGGTGATCCTCGTCGACGGCAACTCCCGCGACGAAACGATCGAGGCGGCGCGGGCCGCCTATCCCGGCATCCGCGTCACCACCCAGAGCGGCCGCGGCAAGGGCGACGCACTGCGGACCGGCTTCGCCGCCGTCACCGGCAACCTCGTCGTCATGCTCGACGCCGACGGCTCGGCCAACCCGGCCGAGATCCCAAGCTTCGTCGAGGCGCTCGAGGCCGGCGCCGACTTCGCCAAGGGCTCGCGCTTCCTCGAGGGCGGCGGCAGCGAGGACATCACGACGATGCGCAAGATCGGCAACGCCTGCCTCAGCGGCTCCGCCAACCTGCTCCACGGCACCCACTTCACCGACCTCTGCTACGGCTACAACGCCTTCTGGGCCCGGTGCCTCCCGTTCATCTCGCTCGACGTCCCCGGCTTCGAGGTGGAGACGCTGATCAACCTGCGGATCGCCGGCGCCGGGATGAAGATCACCGAGGTGCCGAGCTACGAGAAGGAGCGGATCTCGGGCGCCAGCAACCTCAACGCCTTCCGCGACGGGTTCCGCGTCCTCGGCACGATCCTGCGCGAGGCGCGACGGCGGCGCAGCGTCCACACCGAGCACCCGGTCGCCAGCGCGGCCGCGATCGAGCGGGCGCATGGTGCCGCACAGGGCGCCAAGCCCTGAGGCGGGGTCGGAGTCGGCGGCGGGCCTCACCTTCTCGGTGGTGGTCGCGGCCTGGAGCTTCGACGCCAAGGACGACCTGGCCGCCTGCGTAGCGGCGCTCGGCCGACAGACTCTGGCGCCGCGCGAGGTGATCGTGGTGATCGACCACGACGATCTGCTCCAGCGGCGGCAGGCTCTGCCGGGCGAGCGAATCGAGGCAGGCGACGAGGTCGTTCCAGCGCTTTTCGTCGTAGGTCGAGACAACCACCGACGTGGCGGACACTGAGGTCTGCATCGCCTCAGGCGGC
>DASXOF010000144.1:0-10081 GCA_036494495.1 Solirubrobacterales bacterium
GCCCGGGGGGAGGTGCCCCCGTCCCCCCTGGCGGCAAAAGGGCCGCCGCTTACCGCCCCCCTCAGCTAGACACAGCAGCCGGATCCAACTCACGCAACAGTTCCCGCACCCGCTTCCGCCGCGCCACCAGCTCGTCTTCGAGCTTGCCGATCTCGTCTCGCCGCCTGCGGGTCAGCTCGAGCTGGCCGGCGATGTAGCCGAGCGACTGCTCGAGTATCTGGCGGCGGCGGACCGGGTCCTCGACGCCTCCCTGCCACTCGCGCCGCAGCGCGGCCCGCGCCTCCTCGGCCTCGAGCAGGTCCTTCAGCTCCTCGAGCGAGAGGCCGAGGAGGCTCTTCAGCCGCAGCACCTCGGTCAGGCGCTCGACGTCGGTTTCGGCGTAGGTGCGGTGGGCGCCGGGCTCGCGGCCCGCGGCGGCGGGGAGGAGGCCGATTTCCTCGTAGTAGCGGATCGTCCGCGGCGTCGTCCCGGCCAGCTTCGCGACCTCGCCGATCCGCAGCTCCCGCGGGTTGCCTGCGGATGCGGTGGCGCCGGCGCCGCTCATGGCGTCGCCTCGATCTCCTCGGAGATCGCCTCCTCGATCGCCAGCGCGCGCTCGCGCGGGCGGGCTGGCGAGCCCTCGAGGACCCTCTCGTCCTTGGGCCGCAGCAGCGAGACCACCGCGCCGAGGGCCGAGACCGCGGCCAGCACCCAGAGGGCGGTGTGCATGTTGTCGATGAAGGGGGAGAGCTGGGCGCTGGTCAGGCCCGAGGCGAGGCCGGAGAAGATCTTGAAGAGCACGTCTTTCGGCACCGCGGCGGTGACGATCGCCAGCACGAAGGCGATCGAGATCACGGCGCCGGTGTTCTGCAGCATCGTCCGCGCGCCGGCGGCGATCCCGCGCCGCTCGGTCGGCACCGTGCCCATCATCGCCGCCGTGTTGGGCGAGTTGAACATCCCCGACCCGATCCCTACCAAGAGCAGCCAGAGACCGCTCTCCCAGTAGGCGCTGCCGGCCTCGAGGGTCGTCATCAGGGCGAGGCCGAGGGCGGTCACCAGCATCCCGGCGGCGGCCAGCAGGCGCGAGCCGTGGCGGTCGGCCCAGATGCCGGCGAGCGGCGAGGAGACGAGCATCCCGAGCGCCATCGGCGCCAGCTTGATCCCGGCCGTGATCGGGTCGTCGCCCTGGGCGCCCTGGTAGTAGAAGACGAAGATGAACATCAGGGCGAAGCGCGAGAGCCCGTTGATGAAGGCAGCGCCGGTCGCCGCGGCGAAGAGTCGGTTCTGGAAGATCGTCAGGTCGAGCATCGGCGCCTTGCCGCGGTGCTCGATCAGCACGAACAGCGGCAGCAGGATCGCCGACGCGATAAGCGAGCCGATCACCATGCTGTCGTCCCAGCCGGAGATGCCGCCGCGCGAGATCCCGTAGACGAGCCCGGTCAGGCCGACGACGAAGGTGAGGGTGCCGGGGATGTCGAGGCCGCGGACGGTGTCGCGCTTGGCCAGGTCGTGCAGCACCAGCGCCGCCCAGAGCCCGCCGAGCAGGGCCAGCGGCACGTTGAACCAGAAGACCCAGTGCCAGGAGATGCCGACCAGGGCGCCGCCCAGCACCGGCCCGATGACGAGGCCGATCGCGGCGACCATCGTGTTCGTGCCCATCGCCAGCCCGAGCTGCTCGCGGGGGAAGGCGTCGGTGACCAGGGCCGGGCCGTTGGCGAAGATGAAGGCGCCGCCGATTCCCTGCAGGATCCGCCAGAGGATCAGCTGGGTGCCGTCGGCGGCGAAGCCGGCGCCGAGCGAGGCGACGGCGAAGATCGCGAAGGCAGCGACATAGGCGTTCTTGCGGCCGAAGAGGTCGGAGAGGCGGCCAGCGGTGAGGACCAGCACGGTCGAGGAGATCATGTAGGCGAGGATCACCCAGACCAGTTCCAGCAGGCTGGTCCCGAGCGCCCGCTCGAGGTCGGGGAGGGCGATGATCAGGGTCCCCGAGTTGGTGGCGACGAGGAGCATCCCGAGGCTGGTGCAGGAGAGGGCCCACCACTTGTAGTGCTCGTGCCCCGAGTCGACGCCGCCAAGGAAGCTCTTTCTTACGTTCACGTCAAATACGGTATCGAAACTGAGACTCGGTTTCAAACAGATGGCGAGGGGGCCGCGGCGGCGGGGGCCGGCCGCCGGTTAGTGGGAGGGGTGGGGAGGGCGGATCGGTTCGAGCTGGTTGAAGCGGACCGCCGCCGGCGTGGCCGAGACGTTCTCGCCCTCGAGCGCCAGCAACTTGTCGGCGACCAGCGCCGCCACCGCCCGCTCCAGCTCGAACGAGCCGCCGGTCGCTTTCTGCACCTCTGCGAGCGTCAGCTGCAGTGGATGCTCGACCAGCACCAGCGCCAGCACATCTCGCTGCAGCCGCAGCTCACCCTCGTTCCCCTGACTGTCCTTCTCCTTTTGCATGAGTCCTTCCGCGTTCGAATCTGGCGGGGCCCCGTCCGGCATTATTGCAAAGCTATGCGAACATATGTTCGTGTCAGATAGGAACAGCGGGTTACGCAAATGAGGTGGGACGAGCAGCGGGTCGAGAACGACCTCCGCCTGCCCGGCGTCGGCGACGGCACCGTCGTGCGCACCTTCGACGCCCCCGAGGCGATGGGGATCAACTTCCACGAGGTCCGCGCCCGCTCCGCCCTCAACCACGTTCCCGGCGACCGCTACGGCTTCAGCTGGACCGTCAACCCGTACAGGGGATGCACCCATGCCTGCGTCTACTGCTTCGCTCGGCGCACGCACACCTACCTCGACCTCGACGCCGGCCGCGACTTCGAGCGCGAGATCGTCGTCAAGGTGAACGTGCCGGAGCTGCTGCGGCGGGAGCTGGCGCGGGGGAGCTGGAAGCGCGACCTGGTGGCGCTCGGGACCAACACCGATCCTTACCAGTGGGTCGAGAGCCGCTACCGGATGATGCCCGAGATCCTGGCGGCGCTGGAAGCGGCGCGGACCCCCGTCTCGGTGCTGACCAAGTCGCCGCTCGCGATGCGCGACGTCGAGCTCTTCGAGCGGATGCGCGACAGCGGCCTCAAGGTCTCGGTCAATCTCTCGGTGCCGACCCTCGACGAGGCGGCCTGGCGGGCGACCGAGCCGCACACCCCGAGCCCGGCGGCGCGGCTCGAGGCGGTGGCCGAGCTGCGGCGACGCGGGATCGACTCGGGGGTCCTGGTGGCGCCGCTGATGCCGGGCATCAACGACAGCCCCGAGCAGGTCGAGCCGATCCTCGCCCGCGCCCGCGAGGCCGGCGCCACCTTCCTCGGCGGCGTCGCCCTGCACCTGCGCGACGAGGTCAAGGACGTCTTCCTCGGCTGGCTGGCCGCCAAGCGCCCCGACCTCGTCCCCAAATACGAGTCCCTATACGGCCCCCGCGCCTACATGCGCCCCGAGCAGCGCAAGCACGCCACCCGCGCCGTCAAAGGCTGGGGCTCCGCCAAGATGCGCAGCGCCCGCACCGACGCCGGCTCCCAAGCAAATGGAAGCTCCCGCGCAAACGGCTCGCGCAGCTCGCCGTCCAGCGAAGCGGTTCCTCCGGCGACAGGACCCGCCGGCCAGGGCTCGCTCTTCTAGCCCCCTTCGTCGAGCTGCTCGAACTTGCAGTCCGCGGGGTCTTTGTCGTCCCGAAACCGGTGGAACCGCGCGCCGTGCCGAATCCGCCCCGCCGCCGCGTGGTCATAGCCGACCTCGATCACCAGCTCCGGCCGCAGCGCCACCCACTCCAGATCGCGGTCACCGGCCCAGCGGCTCGGCTCGGCGCTGCCGCTGTCGCCGGTCTCGAGCGGCGCCAGCATCGCCCGCATGCTGCGTTTGGCGGCGTGGCTGAAGCCGGAGATGTGGCCGACCGAGCGCAGGCGGCCGTCGTCGTAGAGGCCGAGGATCAGCGAGCCGACCGTGCCCTCCTCTTTGCCCGGCCGCCAGCCCATCACCACGCAGTCGATCGTCCGCTCCCGCTTCACCTTCGCCATCCCTTTGCGTTTGCCGGGGATGTAGGGGGCGTCGAGCTGCTTGGCCATCACGCCCTCGATGCTGGCCAGCCAGCGCTCGGCCTGGTCCGCGTCCGGGGTCAGCGGCGTCAGCTCGAGGCCGGCGCCGCCGGCGATCGCCTCGAGGCGCGCCCGCCGCTCCGCCAGCGGCGCCTCCAGCAGCGACTCGTCGCCCTCGGCCAGCAGGTCGAAGGCGATGTAGGTGACCGGGATCTTCTCGGCCAGCATGTTGATCCGCGACTCGGCCGGGTGGATCCGTTCCTGCAGGGCGTCGAATTCGAGCACGCCGTCGGCGTCGCGGACGACCAGCTCGCCGTCGAGCACCCAGCGGCCGGGGGCGAAGCTCAGCTCCGGGAAGTAGCGGGCCAGGGCTTTGCCGCCGCGGCTCTGGACGTAGGCGTCGGTGCCGTCGACGAAGACGATCGCGCGGAAGCCGTCGAGCTTCGGCTCGTAGGCCCACTCCTCGCCGGCCGGCAGCGCTTTGCGGGTGAGCGCCAGCTGCGGTTTGATCGGCGGCGAGAGCGGCAGCGGCACGCCCGCAGCTTAGAACCTGTCCTAGGCGCTCGCGGAGGCCCCGCGCCGGGCCCGGCTCTCGCGCGGGTCGGGAATCGGCACCGCCGCCAGCAGTTTCTTCGTGTAGTCGTCGCGCGGCGTCTCGCAGACCTGGTCGGCGGTGCCCTCCTCGACGATCTTGCCGTCGTGCATCACCGCGATCCGGTCGGAGATGTGGCGGACGACGCCGATGTCGTGGGCGACGAAGAGGTAGGTGAGCCCGAGCTCGTCCTGGAGATCGTCGAGCAGGTTGATGATCTGGGCCTGGATCGAGACGTCGAGGGCCGAGACCGGCTCGTCGGCGATCACCAGCTTCGGCTCCAGCGCCAACGCCCGGGCGATCCCGATCCGCTGCCGCTGACCGCCCGAGAACTCGTGCGGGAAGCGGTTGTAGTGCTCGCTCGAGAGGCCGACCCGCTCCAGCAGCTCCTGCACCCGCTTGCGCACCGCGCCGCCTTTCGCCACCCCCTGGCGCCTGAGCGGGTCGGCGACGATCTGGCCGACCCGTTTGCGCGGGTTGAGCGAGGCGTAGGGGTCCTGGAAGATCATCTGCATCTCGCGCCGCAGCGGCCGCATCTGGCGCCGCGAGAGGCCGGCGATCTCGCGCCCCTCGAACTTGACCGAGCCCGAGGTCGGCTTGATCAGCTGCAGCACCGCTCGGCAGGCGGTCGACTTGCCCGAGCCCGACTCGCCGACCAGCCCCATCGTCTTCCCCCGCTCGATCGCGAAGCTGACGCCGTCGACCGCGCGCACCTCGTCGACCTGGCGGTCGACGAGGATCCCCTGCTTGATCGGGAAGTGCTTGACGAGGTCGGTGACCTCGAGCAGGTTCTCGCTCACGGGGCGGCCACCTCCGGCTCTTCGAGGCCGATCCGTCCCTCGACCTCGCGCTTGACCCGCTTCTCCTCGGGGCCGAGCCAGCAGCGGTCGCGGTGCGCCGCCGCTTCGGCCAGTTTCGCGTCGAGCGGCGGCAGCTCGGTGCACTTGGCGAACTCGTGCGGGCAGCGGGGCCGGAACGGGCAGCCCTGCGGCAGGTCGAGCAGCGAGGGCGGCGCGCCTTTGATCTGCGGCAGCCGCTCCGGCCGCGGCTGGTCGAGCCGGGTCAGCGAGCCGAGCAGGCCCCAGGTGTAGGGGTGCTGGGGGTCGTAGAAGATGTCGTCGAGCGAGCCCTGCTCGACCACCCGCCCGGCGTACATCACCAGCACCCGGTCGGCGACCTCGGCGACGACGCCGAGGTCGTGGGTGATCAGGATCGTCGCCAGGTTGCGTTCGCGGTTCAGCTGCTCGAGCAGGTGCAGGATCTGCGCCTGGATCGTGACGTCGAGCGCGGTCGTCGGCTCGTCGGCGATCAGCAGCTCCGGTTCGAGTGCCAGCGCCATCGCGATCATCGCCCGCTGCCGCATGCCGCCGGAGAATTCGTGCGGGTAGTCGTTGACCCGGCGCTCGGCGTCGGGGATGCCTACCGCTTCGAACAGCTCGATCGAGCGCCTGCGGGCCTCCGACTTCGAGACTTCCCCGTGCGCCTGCATCGCCTCGGCGATCTGCCGGCCGAGCCGGTAGACCGGGTTGAACGAGGTCATCGGGTCCTGGAAGACCATCGAGACGCGCTCGCCGCGCAGCTGCCGCAGCTCGGCGTCGGAGGCGTCGACGAGCTCGGTGCCGTCGAGCTTGACCGAGCCCTCGATCCGCGAGTTCTTCGACCGGGTCAGGCCCATGATCGTCTGGGCGGTGACGCTCTTGCCCGATCCCGACTCGCCGACGATCGCCACCACCTCGCCCGGCCGCACGTCGAAGCTGACGCCGTCGACCGCCTGCACGACCCCGGCTTCGGTCGCGAAGCCGACGCGCAGATCACGCACCTCGAGCAGCGGCGCCGGGCTCACGAAGCGGGGCTCCCGAGGCGGACGCGCGGGTCGAGGTAGGCGTAGGTGATGTCGACGAAGGCGTTGATCAGGACGACGAAGAAGGCGCCGTAGAGGGTGACGCCCATGATCGGCGGCAGTTCGAGTTTTTCCACCGATTCGACCGCGTAGAGGCCGACGCCTTCGTAGGAGAAGAGTTTTTCGGTGATCAGCGCGGTGCCGGCGATCGTCGCCCCGAAGTCGAGCCCGAACAGGGTGATGATCGGGATCAGCGAGTTGCGCAGCACGTGGCGCACCATCACCTGGCGCTCGGAGAGGCCCTTGGCCCGCGCCGTGCGGACGTAGTCCTCGTTCATCACGTCGAGCATGTTCGAGCGCAGGACCCGGCTGTAGAAGCCGATCGAGAGGATCGCGATCGTCGTCCAGGGCAGGACCAGGTGCTTGAACCAGCCCCAGGGGTCTTCGGTCAGCGGCACGTACCCGGCATTGGGGAACAATTCGATCTTGTAGGTCAAGAAGTAGATCAGCACCGGGGCTATGAGGAAGACGGGGATCGAGATCCCGGCGACCGCGAAGCCGGTGAGGAACTTGTCGAGCCAGCCGCCGGCCCGCACCGCCGAGAGGTAGCCCAGCAGCATCCCCCAGAAGAGCCAGATGATCCCGGCCCCGATCGCCAGGGAGAGCGTCGCCGGGATCCCTTCGACGATCCGGTCCTCGACCGAGGTCCGCGGCGAGTAGGAGATCAGTTCGTTGGTGAAGACCTTTTCCATCATCGTCAGGTACTGCTTCGGCAGCGACTCGTCGAAGCCCCATTCTTCTTCGATGCTCTTGACCAGCACCGGGGTCGCGTTCTTGCCCGCCAGGCGCTGGGCCGGCGGCGAGTTGGGGATCACGTTGAAGATCAGGAAGACGAGGACCGAGACGACGAAGAGGACGATCACCATCCCGATCAGCCGGCGGACGATGAAGCGCGCCACTAGACGCTTGCCCCCTCGGGCTCGACCATGCCGGCGTGCGCCTCGAGCCGGACCTTCGAGCGCGGGTCGAGGGCGTCGCGCAGGCCGTCGCCGACGATGTTCAGCGAGAGCACCGTCAGCATGATCATCACGCCGGGGATGATCGCCAGCAGCGGCTGCGTGGTCAGCAGCTCCTCGCCGACCGAGATCATCGTCCCCCAGGAGGAGTTCGGCGGCTGCACGCCGGCGCCGAGGAACGAGAGCGCCGCCTCGAACAGCATGTTGTTGGCGATGTTGAGGGTGAAGAAGACGATGATCGTCGAGGCCAGGTTGGGGAGGATCTCGCCGAACATCACCCGCGGCGGCCCCGCGCCCTGGGCGACCGCCGCTTCGACGAACTCTTTCTCGCCGAGCGCCAGGACTTCGCCGCGGATCGGTCGCGCCACGTAGGGCACGGTGAAGATGCTGATCACGAAGATCGGGATCCAGAGCGAGCCGCCTTCGATCTCGATCGGCCCGATCTTCAGGCCGCCGACCGCCAGCGAGACGCCGAGCGCGATCCCGAAGAGCAGCACCGGCAGCGACCAGAGGATGTCGAGGATGCGGGCGATGACCGCGTCGACCCAGCCCTTGTAATAGCCGGCGAGCAGCCCGAGGATGACCGCCACCAGGGTCGTGATCAGCCCCGAGACGACGCCGATGAACAGCGAGGTGCGGCCGCCGTACATCAGCCGCACCATCTCGTCGCGGCCGAGGCGGCTGTCGGCGCCGAGGAAGAACTTGCCGCCCGCTTCGAACCACTGCGGCCCGATCGGCCGGCCTTCCGGCGTCACCACTTCGCGCACTTCGCCGTTGACGCGCAGTTTCTCCAGCGTGTGCGACTGGTTGGGGCCGGTGTGGGCGACGTGGTCAGCCCACAGCGGCGCCGCCAGCACGAAGAGGACGATCAGGACGAAGAGGCCGAGGAAGGCGACCGCGAGCCGGTTGCGGACGAACCGTTTGTAGGCCAGGTACCAGGGCCCGCGCTCGCCGGAGACTCCCTCGGCGGCCGGGAAGGCGGGGCCGGGACCCCCGGCGGGTAGGACCGCCTCCGGCTGGGGGTCGATGGCCACGTCTTCGTTCCCTCGTCTCCTCCCCGGCCTATTCGTTGAATTCGAAGCTGGTCAGGTACTCGAAGAACGTCGGGCTGTAGATGATGCTTTCGAGGTTGACGTTGCTGGCGACGAAGGTGTCCAGGGTTCGCGTCCCGTACGGCGCCCATGGCGCTTTCTTCATGATTTCTTCGTCTAGCGCCGAGTAGCTCGCTTCCTGTTCGGAGCCGAGCTGTTCTTCGCCCAGTTTCTTGATTTCCGCGTTGAACTTCGGTTCGTTGAAGTTGGCGAAGTTGCCGTTGTTGGTCTGCAGGATGCTTTCGCCCGAGAGCAGCGGCTGGAAGAAGTCGTTCGGGTGCGGATAGTCCTCGAACCAGTCCGACCAGCCGGTGTCCAGGTTGGGCGTCGACTGGTTGCCGATCACCGTGAAGTAGTTGTCGGCGTTGATGATTTTCAGCGTCGTGTGGAAGCCGAGTTCCTTGAGGACGCCCTCGTAGTATTCGCCCGCTTCGTTGTTCGGCGATTCGGTGTCGGTCCAGACGGTGATGTCCATGTCCGACGGGTTCGCTTCTTTGATCAGTTCCTTGGCTTTCGTCAGGTCGTGCGGGTAGAGCTCGAATTTCTTGTATCCGGGCATTCCGGGCGGCAGGATCTGCTGCGTCGCTTTGACCTGGCCGGAGTAGATCCGTTCCAGCGCCGCCGGGTCGACCGCGTAGTTGACGGCTTCGCGGACTTTGGGATCGGTGAACGGTTCCCGGTCGGTCTTCATCCAGAAGTAGTAGGTGCTGATCGTCGGCCGGACGATGAACTGGCTGCCTTCGAACTTTTCTTTGACTTCCGTGTAGCGGGCGGCCGGGACCGGGTTCTGCATCCAGTCGTACTTGCCCTGTTCGATGTCGTTTACCTGCGTCTGCGGGTTGCGGATGACGGTGACTTCGGCCCCGTCGATGTGGCCCGACGGGTATTCCGGCATCAACTTCGAACTGGTCTTGGCCCATTCCGGGTTGCGTTCGTATTCCCAGCCCTGGCCGGGACGGACGTTGATGATTTTGTAGGGGCCGGTGCCGGGCGGCGGGTTGGCCGAGAGGTCTTCGTCAGGCGTGCCCTGCGGGACCGGCGCCGCGAACATCAGCGCTAGCTCGTTTTCGAACGTCCCGCGCGGTTTTTCCAGGGTGATCTGGACTTCGCCGGTCTTGTCGTTGGTCTTGATCCCGGGGATGCCGCCGGTCTTGGTCTTCTCGAACTGTTCGGCGCCGACGATCGTCGTGTAGAACGGCGAGCCGCCCGAGTTGACCTTGAAGAGGCGTTCGATCGCGTAGGGGAAGTCGGAGGCTTTGACCGGTTTGCCGTCGGAGTATTTGAGGCCCGGTCGCAGGAAGAGGGTGTAGGTCTTGCCGCCGTTGCTGATCTTCGGCATTTCTTTGGCGAGGCCCGGGACCACTTTGGTGCCGGGCTGGCCGGTCGCGTGTTCATAGGTGAGGAGCGGGATGTAGACCTCGCCCATCGCCGTCCAGCCTTCCGCCGTGTAGGACAGCTGCGGGTCCATGTAATCGGGGAACGAGGCGTAGGTGGCTTTGAGGATGCCGCCTTCCTTGCCTTCCCCTTCGCTGCTACCGCCGCCGCCG
>DASXOF010000145.1:0-2499 GCA_036494495.1 Solirubrobacterales bacterium
CCTCTGGACGCCGGAACTCCAGGCCGACCTCGAGACCGCGCTCGACCGGGCGGAGGCCGATGGCGTCCGCGCGCTCGTGATCAGGGCCGAGGGACGGGCCTTCACCGGCGGCGTGGATGTGCATCATTTCCAGGGGAAAACGCCCGATCAGGCCGACGAGATCTTCCGGGGCATCGTGCGCGTGACCCAGCGGCTCGAGGACATGCCGCTGCCGGCGCTCGCCTCGGTGCACGCGCTCTGTCTCACGTGGGGGCTCGAGCTGGCGCTCGGCTGCGACCTGATCTTCGCCGCCGAGTCGGCCAAGTTCGGGCTCGTCGAGAAGGTGATCGGCCTCACGCCGGCGGGCGGCGGGACCCAGCGGATCGCCGAACGCGCGGGCCCGGCGCGGGCGCGCGAGCTCGTGATGAGCGGCGAGCTCTTCGACGCCGCCACGCTCGAGCGCTGGAACGTCGTCAACCGCGTATTTCCAGACGAGCGGCTGGCCGAGGAGACGGCGAAGTTCGCGGCCGAGCTCGCGGCGGGGCCGACGCTCGCGCACGCGGCCACCAAGCGGCTCGTGCGCGCGGCGGTGGACGACGGGGCGCGCGCGGCCGACGGCCGGATCCGCGCGACCGCCTCCGCGCTGTTCGACACCGAGGACCTCCAGGCGGCGGTCGACTCGTTCCTCGCCGACGGCCCGGGCAAGGCGAGCTTCAAGGGCAGCTAGGCGCGGAAACGATGGTACGTTTTTTGCCGGCAGCATCAGTGGACGAAGGAGGAAGGTGCGAGATGGCGACCGGTACCGTGAAGTGGTTCAACGACGAGAAGGGCTTCGGCTTCATCACTCCAGATGAGGGCGAACGCGACCTCTTCGTCCATTTCAGCGGCATTGAGGGGAACGGGTTCAAGTCGCTCGAGGAGAACAGCAAGGTCTCCTACGACGAGGAGGCCGGGGAAAAGGGCCCGAAAGCGGTGAACGTCAGGAAGATCTAGTCGTGCGGCCGCCTCGTTGCGCGGCCAATGGCTAGCATGACGAGCGGTTTGTCGAAGGAAGAGAAGATCGAGATGGAGGGGGAGGTCGTCGAGGCCTTGCCCAACACCATGTTCAAAGTGAAGCTCGACAACGGTCACGAGGTGCTCGGGCACATCTCGGGCAAGATGCGGCGCCACTACATCCGCATCCTTCCGGGGGACCGGATCAAGATCGAGCTCTCGCCTTACGACCTCGATCGCGGCCGCATCACCTATCGCTACAAGTAGGGTCGCTGCAAACCGTCGCCTGGCGGCGTCCTCGGTCGGCCGCTTGCCGACGCAAGCCGGCCTCCCTGCGTCCTTGCCAGACTCGGTTTTCGCGACCCCGCGTGCGCCGCGTGTGTCACTCCGTTGCGCTAGTTCGGCGCAGGGAAGTCCTTCCGGGGGTCGAATGAGCGCACCATCGGCCGTTCGGTCGTGTTCAATGCCCTGACCTATGAAGCGGCTTGTAGCAATTGTTACGGTCCTCGGCGCCCTTGTGGCGGCCGCGATCGCCCTTGCCGATCACCCGATCGAGCTGGGCCAGACCACCACGCCTCCGGCCGTCAGCTGCCCGGACAACTGCCAGGCGGTCGGCCAGGTGACCGGCTTCGAGGTGCAGCAGGGCACGACCAAGAACCCGTTCGTGCGCAAGCGCCGCGGCAAGGTTGTCGCGTTCAGCATCACGCTCGGCAAGCCGAAGGCGAGCGACGCGGCGTTCTTCAACAAGCTGTTCGGCAGCCCGCCGCAGGCCCAGCTCGTGGTGATGAAGCCGGGCCCCAAGACCTCGAAGCAGAAGAACAGCTGGAGCGTGACCGGGATCAGCCCCGCGTACAACCTCCTGCCGTACTTCGGCTCGACCCCGACCTTTGCGCTGCCGCGGCCGCTCACCGTGAAGCCCGGCTACGTCGTCGGCCTGACCGTGCCCACCTGGGCGCCGGCCTTCGCCGTCAACCTCGCCAACACCGAGGCCTGGCGCTCGTCGCGCGACCCGCAGCACTGCGACGACGTCCAGCAGAAGGCCGCCCAGGTCACGCGCGGCTCGACCGCCTCGTACACCTGCGTCTACCGCACGGCGCGGCTGATGTACACCGCCACGTTCATCCCGGATCCCCGGGTCACGAACGCGCCGACCACGCCCAAGAAGAAGAAGTAGGGCCGAGCGCGCCCCTCGCGCGCCAGAGTCGGAAGCCGGGGGCTGGCGGGGCTTCCCCTGCGCGGTACTATCGGCCTTGATGGCTCCTCACGTCATCGAGGGAGTTGGATGAGCACCTCGGGCTGGATCTTCATGATCGGGTTCCGCGTGCTCGACGTGGCCCTTTTGGTGGTCTGGCTCGTGTGGTTCTTCCGGCTGCGCGACGACGACGACTCAGACGGCGGCGGAGGCGGCCCTGGCGGCGGCGGGCACGAGCCCGAGCCGCGCGGCGGGCCAGGCGGCGGAGGCGGCCTCGCACTTCCCCTCGGACGCTGGCGCACAGGCGACCGCCGCCTGCGCGATCACGGCAAGCC